>JBHIWX010000081.1:0-18837 GCA_041987205.1 Rhizobiaceae bacterium
CCGAAATCGCCGTCCGCCGGCACGTCGACGACAATGTCGAGCGCCGTGGCAACGGCCTTGAGCCAGTAGGTCGAGCGCGAACCACCACCTACGGCACTGGCGCGCTGCAATTCGGTGCCGGCCGCGCGCAGCGCTTCCAGACTGTCCCGGAAGGCGAAGGTGACGCCCTCGACCACCGCGCGCGTCAGCGCCGCGCGGTCGCTTTCATGCCCCAGACCGGCAAACGTGCCGCGAATGGCTGCATCATTGTGCGGCGTACGTTCGCCCGAAAGATACGGGAGGAAGGTAACGCTGCCCGGCGCGCGCAGCGTATCGCCCAGCTGACCGGTCAGATCGGAAGCGCTCGCGCCCGTTACGCCGGCCAGCCAGTTCAGCGAATCCGTCGCCGAAAGGATGACACCCATCTGATGCCATGCGCCCGGCAGGGCGTGGCAGAAGGTGTGCACCGCGCTTTCCGGATTGGGCAGATAGGCGCCATTGGCCGCGAAAAGCACACCGGACGTGCCGATCGAGACGAAGGCTGCGCCCGGCGCGACCGTGCCCATGCCGACGGCCGAGGCCGCGTTGTCCCCGGCCCCGCCGGCAACCACGACATCGCCAGACATCCCGAGTACCGCCGCAAGATCGGCACGCAGCGTACCCGAAACCTCGGTGCCTTCCACCAGATGCGGCATCTGGTCGAGCCGCATGCCGCTGCGGTCCAGCAGGATCGGCGACCACGCGCGGTTTTCGACGTCGAGCCAGCTCGTGCCCGCCGAATCCGACATTTCGGAAACATGTTCGCCGGTCAGCCAGAACCGAAGATAATCCTTCGGCAACAATACCTTGGTGACCTTGGCGAAGACATCGGCTTCGTTATTCGCGACCCAGACGAGTTTCGGCGCGGTGAACCCCGGAAAGACGATGTTGCCCGAGATTTCGCGAAATTGCGGATCGGCGTCGAGCTGTGCCGCCTCGGCATGGCTGCGCGTGTCGTTCCACAGGATGCAGGGCCGCAAGACCTCGTCATCCGCGCCCAGTAGCGTGGCGCCATGCATGTGGCCGGAAAGCCCGATGCCCTTCACCGCCGCCAGTTCGCGCGCGTGGCTCGCCCGGATTTCCCCGATCGCCTTCACGCTCGCCTTGATCCAGTCGGCCGGGTCCTGCTCAGACCAGCCGGCATGCGGTCGCGATACGTCGAGTTCACCCTTGCCTTCCGCGACGACGCGCTGATCGGCATCGATCAGCAGCGCCTTGACGCCGGACGTCCCCAGATCAAGTCCAAGATACATGCGCGTTCAGCCCCTCACCGCACCCGGGCCCGGAATGCCGTTGGGCGGACATTTGCCGGCGATGATCATGCCGAGCATGTCGTCCTCGCTGACCTCGTCGACCTTCACCGTGCCGACGACCTGGCCGTTCTTCATGACATTGGCGCGGTCGCACAGCAGCTTCACCTGGTGGATGTCATGGTCGATAAGCAGAATGCCGATGCCTTCCGATTTCAGCTGGTCGATCAGTTCGGCGACCATGCGCGTTTCCTGAACGCCCAGCGCGGCCGTCGGCTCGTCCATGATCAGAATCTTCGCGTTGAAATAGACCGCGCGCGCGATCGCGACCGACTGGCGCTGTCCGCCCGACAGGCCGACGACCGGCGTGTGGAAACGCCGGAAATTCGGATTGAGCCGCCCCATGATCTTGCGCGTCTCCGCCTCCATCGCCGCATCGTCGACGAGGCCGACGGGGGTCACCAGTTCGCGACCGAGGAACAGGTTGGAGGCGGCGTCCAGATTGTCGGCGAGCGCCAGATACTGGTAGATCGTCTCGATCTTGTAATTGCGCGCGTCGCGGGGATTGTTGATCACCGCCTTTTCGCCGTCGATCCAGATCTCGCCGCCATCGCGCGGCAAGGCGCCCGACAGCATCTTCATCAGCACCGACTTGCCCGCGCCGTTATGGCCGAGCACGCCGACCACCTCGCCCGGATAAAGATCGATCGAGACATGGTCGACGGCCCGGATGCCGCCGAACGACTTGACCATGTCACGCATTTCCACCAGCGGGGTGGCACCGTTTTCACGCGGCCCGCTCATACCTTGTCTCCCGTACGGCGGCGATAGACGATGTCGATGAACACGGCGAGCACCAGCACGATGCCGACGACGATGTTCTGGTACGGCGCATCGACTCCGACCATCGCCATGCCCGATTGCAGCGACTGCATGATCAGCGCGCCCAGAATGGCGCCGTAGATCGTGCCGAGCCCGCCCGACAGCGCCGTGCCGCCGATCACCGCGGCCGCGATGACGCGCAATTCGTCCAGCGTACCGATATCGTTGGAATGGAAGGTCTGGCGCGATGAGGCCACGACGGCCGAGATCGCGCACAGCACGCCCATGATGGCGAAGACCTTGACCAGCAGCAGCCGCGTGTTGATGCCGGCCAGTTCGGCCGCTTCGGGATTGCCGCCAAGCGCGAAGATGTAGCGGCCGAGCTGGGTGCGCCTTGCAATCACCGTCATGACGATGGCGATCAGGATCAGGATCAGCACCGAATAGGGAATGCCGTAGCCTGCGCTGAGCCCTTCCGGCATAACCTCGCCGCGCGCCTCGTAGATGCGCTCAAGACGGGCCGTGGGAATTTCATAAGCGTTCAGGATGGCGACGAAGCCGAGGATCGCGCCGGCGAAGATCGCGCCGAGCACCACTTCGGCCCATAGCGGCTTGACCGGAAATTCGTGCGCCAGACGGTTGCGGCGCGACTGGTAGAGCCCGTAGAGCGAGACCGCGATGGCGACCGCCGCGAAGATCCAGCTCCCGGTTTCGCCCAGCGTGCCGTTGATGCCGCCGAACAGCTGGAAATTCTCGTCGAGCGGCCCGATCGTCTGCCCCGCCGTCAGGTGCCAGGCGACGTTGCGCCAGACCAGATAGCCGCCCAGCGTCACGATGAAGGCCGGAATGGTCAGATAGCCGACCAGCCATCCGTGCAGCGCGCCGATGACAAGCCCGGCCGCAACGCCGATCAGGATCGCGATCGGCATGGTCGCGGGATGGTTCAGGCCGAGGCCCAGCCAGTCCGGCATGACCGCCGTCTGCGTCATCGCCATGATCGCCGAACAGGTCGCCAGCAGCGAGCCGACCGAGAGGTCGATATTGCGCGTGACGATCACGAACACCATGCCCGTCGCCATGATGGCGACCGAGGCGGTCTGGATCGTCAGATTGAACAGATTGCGCGGCGTCATGAAACGCCCGTCCGTCAGAAAGTTGAAGATCAGGCAGATGACGATGAAAGCGCCGATCATGCCGAGCAGACGGGTGTCGATTTCAAGCGCGGCGAAGAGGTTGCGCGGCTTTGCCGGCGCGCTCGCGGCGGGGGTCGTGTCGCTCATGGCCGGTATCCGTGGGTCGGTTGAACGGGCGCCCCTACCCCGGAAAGGATGGGGGCGCCGATCATGCTTGTGTCATGAACGGTGTCGCTCAGTTGCAGGGCGACGGGCCGTTCTCGACGCCCTGGCACAGCTCTTCCTTGGTGATCCAGCCGGCGTCGACGACGACGTCCAGATTGTCCTTGGTGATCGGCACCGGTGCGAGGAAGACCGCGTCAACTTCCTTGCCGCCGGGCGTCGTGAACTTCACGGCGCCGTCGATGTCCGCCATCGCCGTGCCGTCGGCCAGCGCAACCGCGATTTCCGCGCCGCGCTTGCCCAGTTCACGTGCGTCCTTCCAGACGCTCACGGTCTGCGTACCCTTTGCCACGCGGTTGAGCGCGGCATGGTCGCCGTCCTGGCCCGAAACGGGAATGCCTTCCATGCCCTGCGCCGTCAGCGCGGCGACGACGCCGCCGGCGGTGCCGTCATTGGAAGCGACGACGGCATCGATCTTGTTGTCCTGCGCGGTCAGGATCTGCTCCATGTTGCGCTGGGCATTGGCCGGCAGCCAGCCGTCCGTATAGGCCTCGCCGACGATCTCGATGTCGCCGGAATCGATCGCCGCCTGCAGGACTTCCTGCTGGCCGCCGCGAAGGAAGTCGGCGTTGGGATCGGTCGGCGAACCCTTGATCATCACATACTTGCCCTTCGGCTGGGCGGCGAAGACGGCGCGCGCCTGCATGCGGCCGACCTCGACATTGTCGAAGGTGATGTAGAAGGCGCGCGGATCCTCTATCAGACGGTCATAGGCGACGACGGCGATGCCCTCGTCGGCTGCGGCCTGCACGGCGGGCAGGATCGCCTGGGTGTCCTGCGACACCAGCAGCAGGGCATCGGCGCCCTGGGCGATCAGGCTTTCCACGTCGGAAAGCTGCTTGGACGCCGAAGACTGCGCGTCGGTCGAAATGTAGGTGTCGCCATTGGCCTCGATGACGGACTTGATCGCCGCCTCGTCGGTCTTCCAGCGCTCTTCCTGGAAATTGGACCAGGACACCGCGATGGTCTTGCCTTCCGCAAGCGCGTGGCCCGCGAACGACGTGGCGAAAACAGCGCCCGCAAGGGCGATTGCCAGCTTCTTCATTGAATCTCCTCCCGGTGCGAAATGCACCTCAACTCTGGGTCGGTCAAACCGGAATGATAACGAGATCCTCCCGATCCGGCTTGCCATGCGGAACCCCATTATTTCGAGGTTCGAAAAAAATAGTGACTCACCTCGCGCCCTGTGTCAAGATCAATTCGAGGAGCTTAAGCTATTGCACCGCAATAGTTTTTTTGCGTCGCAGCATAATCGGCCGGCCGCACTGGCATCCCCTGTGATGCCCGTGTAATGGCCGTACCGACGAAGCTGGAGGGAAGAGAAACGCATGCCCGAGATCGCCAGATCCGACGATCTGCGCCGCAACAATCAGCGCCGCATCCTGCACGCCCTGCGCCGGCACGGGCCGATGTCGCGCACCGAGATTTCAGGCGCGACGGGGCTGAGCGCATCGACCGTCACCGCGATCACGGCGGCCTTCCTGGAAAACGGCGTGCTGATCGAGGCGTCCACGCCCGATGCCACACTGTCGCGCCGCGGCCGGCCGCAGGTCACGCTGACGCTGAACCCGGCGACCGCCTGCATCGCCGCCCTCTCCCTTTCGCTTAACCGCGTTTCCGCGGCGATCGTCGATTACGCCGGCAACGTCGTCAACGAGGTCGTCAACCGCTATCCGACACGCGACGCCGACGCCGATGGCCTGTCCGGCATCATGACTGAGACCCTTCGCGCCGCCCGCAACGCCGCCGGTCGCGCGGCATCCGCCGAGGGACGCAAACTCGGTCCGCTGCGCTACATCGCCATGGGCGTACAGGGCGTCACCGATTCGGCCGGCTCGACCATGCTGTGGTCGCCGATCACCCGCCACGCCAATCTGCCGCTCACTGAAATGCTGGCGCGCGAATTCGACGTTCCGGCCCTGCTTGCCAACGATTGCAACATGATGGCCCAGGCGCTGAAATGGCGCGATCCCGACCATTTCGGCGCGTCCTTCGCCACGGTCCTGCTGTCGCACGGCATCGGCATGGGCCTGTTCGTCAACGGCAGGCAGATCGCCGGCATCTCGTCATCGGCCACCGAATTCGGCCACATGATCCACGTCCCCGGCGACCAGGAAACCGAACCGGCGCTGTGCCGCTGCGGCAGGCGCGGCTGCGTCGAGGCCTATGCCGGCGATTACGCCATCTGGCGTGCCGCCCACGGCCTCGACCCGATGAGCCCGCCCGTCGACGACCTCGACCCCGACACCATGCGCCAGCTCGCCGACCGCGCCCGCCAGGCCGATGGCCCGGAGAGACGGGCCTATGACGCGGCCGGCTGCGCGATCGGCTCCGCGCTGCGCTCCATGTTCGCCCTGTTCGACCCCTTCCCCGTCGCCTTTGTCGGCACGGGCGCCGCCGCCTTCGACCTGCTCGAGGGATCGATCCGCAAGACCATCGGCGAAAGCGCCATCGGCATGGCCACCTCCGACGTGAAGATGTTCTGCTTCTCCGACGAGTTTCCGCTGGTGCGCGACGGCGCGGCCCATGCCGCGCTCGACCATCTCGACGCCAACATTCTCGCCCCGTCCGAATCCCGGGAGGCCGTTTCGGCCGAAAGGAGCCTGAGGCATGCGATATGACCGGAGCAGACCGAAAACCCTGAAGAGGGCCGCGAGCACCGCCATCGCGCTGGCGCTGGCGCTCACGATGCCCGCCGCCGCGCTGGCCGAAGAGCCCGAACCATGGGCCGAGCGTGCGGTGCCCGCCCATGTCGAGGCCGGCGACTATGCCGGCAGGCTCGACGCTGCCACGCTGAAGCGGCTGCGCGCCGAAGGCGAACGCCTGTTCGACGCCAAGTTCACCCCGGCCGATGGGCTCGGTCGCCCGATGGCGACCCAGGCGATCACTCCGGTCAAGCGCAAGCGCCCTGCCCGAGACGGCTTTTCGCGCACCGCCGGCATGGATGCGAACGCCTGTTCAAGCTGTCACAGCGAACCGGCGATCGGCGGCGCCGGCTCCTTCTCGGTCAATGTCTTTGTCTCGGAAGGCTTCACCAACACCGAATTCGACAGCCTCGATCCGCAATTCTCCAACGAGCGCAATACCAATCACATCTTCGGCGCCGGCCTGATCGAATTGCTGGCGCGCGAGATGACGGCAGACCTGCAGCGCCTGCGTGCCGAGGCAGTGAAGAAGGCGCGTCAGACAGGCGAACCGGTCAAGGTCACGCTGGTGAGCAAAGGGGTCGATTTCGGCACGCTGACCATCGAGCCCGACGGCATGGTCGACCTATCGGGCCTCGACGGCGTCGACACCGATCTCGTCATAAGGCCGTTCAGCCAGAAGGGCGTGATGACCTCGCTCAGGCAATTCACCATCAACGCCATGAACGATCATCACGGCATGCAGGCAGCTGAACGCTATGGCGCGCGCTGGACCGGCGAGACCGATTTCGACGAGGACGGCGTTTCCGACGAATTGATGCCGGGCGATATCTCCGCGCTGGTCGCCTGGCAGGCCGGGCTGAAGCCGCCCATCCGCAAGACGCCCGACGATCCGCGCTGGCAGGCCGCCGCCCGAACCGGCGACGCGCTGTTCGACACGGTAGGCTGCGCGTCGTGCCATGTACGCGCCCTGCCCCTCCAGTCGCTCGACTTCGCCGATCCCGGCCCCTACGACGCCGCCGGCACGCGGCGCTCGACAGAAAACGGCACAGACGCCGTCTACGATCTGGCCCTGCTCGACTGGGCGAAGGATCTGCCCCGCAACGCGGACGGCGCCATCATGGTACCGCTGTTTGGTGATCTGAAGCGCCACCGCATCGCCGATGCCAGGATCGCCACGCTCGGCAATGAATTGCTGGCCCAGCGCTTTGTCGACCGCGACGTCTTCCAGACCACGGAACTGTGGGGCATCGCCTCGACCGCGCCCTATGGCCATCGTGGCGATTTGACCACGCTCGACGAGGTCATCCGCGCCCATGGCGGCGATGCTACCCCGGTGACGAAGGCCTATGAGGCGCTCGCCGAATCCGAGCGCTCGGCGCTGATCGCCTTCCTCAAGACGCTGGTGATAGAGCCATGAAGATGATGTGCTTCGCGCGGCCACAAGCTCCCCTCTCCCCCCTTGCGGGGGAGATGTCGGTGAAACCGACAGAGGGGGGTAAAATCTCTCACGCAGGGTCTGCCGCAACACCCCCCTCTGTCACCTGCGGTGACATCTCCCCCGCAAGGGGGGAGAAAGTTGCGAATCTCCGGCGCCTTGCCACACTGGCATTGCTTGCCGTTCTTGCCCCCATCTCCGGACTCGCCCATGCCGCCGAAGGCGAAACCGCCGGTCCGCCGCCCATGGATATCCCTGTCATGCACGAGGAAGCGAGCGCCGCCGGTATCGACCACGCCTATCGCGGCGGCTGGGAGTTCTTCGTCGGCGGCGGCGTCGCCTCGTTCGACTGCAATGGTGACCGCCGGCCCGACCTCTTCTTCGCTGGCGGCACCGAGCCTGCCGCGCTTTACGTCAACCGCTCGCCGACCGGCGGCGCGCTGAAATTCGAGAAAAAGCCCCTCGACCTTCCCGAACGCGATCTGACAAAGGTGACCGGCGCCTATCCGCTCGACATCGACAATGACGGCTTCACCGATCTCGTCGTCCTGCGGATCGGCGAGAACAGGCTGCTGAGGGGCGGGCCGGACTGCACCTTCACGCAGGCGAACCGGCAACTCGCCTTCGATGGCGGCCGCGCCTGGACCACCGCCTTCGCCGCCACCTTCGAAGCGGACATGCCCTTCCCCACGCTCGCCTTCGGCAACTATGTCGACCGCGCCGCGCCGGGGTCGCCCTGGGGCACCTGCCATGACAACGAGCTCTTCCGTCCGCAGAAACGCGACCTGACCGAGGACGGCAAGACGCGCCTCCCGTCCTATGGCGAGCGCACCGCCCTGTCGCCTGGCTACTGCGCGCTATCGATCCTGTTCACCGACTGGCACCGCTCCGGCACGCCGGACCTGAGGATCACCAATGACCGGCAATATTACCGCGATGGGCAGGAACAGCTCTGGCGGGTCGAGGCTGGCCGCCCGCCGCGCCAGTTTTCCCGGTCCGACGGATGGCGCTCGGTGCAGATTTGGGGCATGGGCATCGCCGAGGCCGATCTGAACGCCGACGGCTATCCCGAATACGCGCTGACCTCCATGGGCGACACCAAGCTGCAGACCCTGGACGAGGATGCAGAGGAAGACCGGCCGGTCTATCGCGACATCGCCTTCGAACGCGGCGCGACTGCCCACCGGCCCTATGCCGGCGAGGATCTGCGGCCATCGACCGGCTGGCACGCCGAATTCGCCGATTTCAACAATGACGGCAAGCTCGACCTCTACATCGCCAAGGGCAATGTCGAGCAGATGCCGGAATTCGCCGCCTTCGACCCCGACAATCTGCTGCTCGGCGGCCTGGGCGGCAAATTCACAGAGGCCGGTCATCTTGCCGGCATCGACGTGCCGACTCGAAGCCGGGGCGCCGTACTCGCCGATTTCAACATGGACGGCATGCTCGACCTGGCAGTCGTCAATCGCGAGCACAATGTCTCGCTGTTCCGCAATCTCGGCGGAAAGGCTGCTGACGGCACCGATTCAATCGCCACGAGGGCCATGGGCAACTGGCTGGAGATCGAACTGGCCCAGAAGGACATCAACCCCGACGCCATCGGCGCCACGATTTCGGTCAAGACCGGCAACACCACGCGGGTACGCAAGGTGCAGATCGGCGGCGGCCACGCTTCCGGGCATCTGGGCTTTGTCCATGTCGGCCTCGGCGTTTCCGAACGCGCCGAAATCCGCGTGCAATGGCCCGACGGCACCTGGAGCGCGCCCTATCGCGTTTTCGCCAACAATTTTGTCCGCATCGAACGCGGTGCCGACCAGGCCCGCTACTGGCTGCCGGAGTAGCGCCAAGCACGATACGCTTCAGCCTTCATCCCGAAGCGCACGCCCGACGCGTTTCCCGGGTGCAGGTCGACGCTGGTGATTCCCCGTCACAGCCACTTTTCGTAGTCCGACACCAGCAGGTGCAAGGGTTCCTGGTCTTCCTCGATATCGGCGAAGCGGCCGATCGGATCGCGGAAGATGTTGTCGGTGAGGTCGTCATTGACGGTCGAAACCTCGCCGATCAGCACGTCGCCGCCCTCGCCCCAGAACGCGTGCCACACGCCCGGCAGAAGCGTAACGCTCTCGCCCTCTTTCAGCGCCAGCAGCCCGCCGGCCGGCAGGGTACGGACCACGCCATCGACCGGCACGCGAACCTCGGCATCCGCGTCGATCCCGCCTTCGGCGTCCGGCATGAACAGTTCCAGCACCAGACGGGCGCCATCGTCGCCACCGCGATGGATGATGTCCTCCGCCTTGATGACGTGGCGATGCATCGGCGAAATCTGTTCGCGCCGCGAGATCATGATCTTCTCGGCATAGAGCATTCCCCGCCCCTTGCCGAGATCGGGATGCCGTCCGTTGCGTACTGTGAACAGGAAGAGGCCCAGCTCGTCGAATCGCCCCTGCCCGTAATCGGTCACGTCCCAGCCCAGCCGCGAAGCGACGATCCCGTCGATCGCCTCGCGATTCTGTTTCATCCAGCCGGGGCTGTGCCAGGCGAAAGGCGGCAACCGGTAGCCGAACGAACGGATGAAGGCATCGCCTTCCCTGATGATTTCATTGATGCGCGAACGTTTCATCGCCCCGATTCCGGTATTGAAATGGGTCATTGCTCCTCTTCGACACGCCCGCATCTTGCGTGCGGCCGGCACACGCAAGGATAATCTTGTTGTGGTGAGGCGGCAAAGCCTTGCGACGTGTTCTTGCCAAGTCGCGGAAGGATGGATAAAAGCGCGCGAGAGTTTTGGCTTGACGCCAGCCCAAGAAGCCGGGGACAACTTTAAGCGACCGATCCGTCGATGGCATTTCAAGGCGGCAAAAAGCAGTAAATCGAGGATTTGAACGGATAGGGTCGCCCTTCGGCGGCGGCGCCTGCCCGATCCAGATGAACAAGAGGCAGTTAACGTGAGCAGCACTTTCGACAAGGTAGCCGATATCATCGCCGAGACGAGCGAGATCCCCCGCGAGGAGATCACGCCGGAGAGCCACACCATCGACGATCTCGGCATCGACAGCCTGGACTTCCTCGATATCGTGTTCGCCATCGACAAGGAATTCGGCATCAAGATCCCGCTCGAGACCTGGACGCAGGAAGTCAATGACGGAAAGGCCTCCACGGAGGAATACTTCGTCATGAAGAATCTCTGCGCCAAGATCGACGCGCTGGTCGCCGCCAAGGCCTGATCGGCAACCGACATCGGGCCGGGCGGTTTCAAGACCCGTCCGGCTGCCGCGTAGCAACGGGCCCCGTTCGACGGGGCCTCGTCCGTTTTCTGGAGCATGATCCGCAGGCGCGGATGCCGTCCCCGGACGGGAACATGTTCAAACCGAGATTGATCGGCCTGAATGCGGGTCGACCCTGGCAGGTACACCCATGCTGCTTGAATATTTCCAGATGATCGACCGCATCACCTCCGTCGACATGGAGGCGAAGGTGCTCGAGGCTTCCTCGGTCGTGCCCGACCAGTCCACCGTCTTCGAGGGCCACTTCCCCGGCCACCCGCTGGTGCCCGGCGTGCTGCTGATCGAGACCATGGCGCAGGCCTCCGGCATCCTGATCATGCACACGATCGACTTCGCCAAGATTCCCCTGCTCGCCGGCGTCAAGGAAGGCAAATTGCGCGATTTCGTCGGCCCGAAGACGCAGCTCGACATTCGCGCCGAGATCGAACATGAGGGATCGGGCTTCGCGGTAACCCGCGCCGAGATACGCTCCGGCGGCAAGCGCATTGCCAACGCCCAGCTCACTTATACCATCGTGCCCTTCCCCACGCCCGAACTGCAGGGCTTGATCAAGGGGCAGGTCGCTGACATGAAGAAGCAGGCCTGAGCGGCGCAGGCGCGACGTCAGGCCGGGCGGCGCGCAAACGCCGCACCGAACAACGGGACACGCGAAACGACATGACTGATCGGGAAGTCTGGATTACCGGGATTGGACTGGTCTCCTGTTTCGGCGAGGGGGCAGCGTTCCATTGGGATTTGCTGGGCGGCGACAGCGCGCCCGAACCCGTCGTCGACTGCGAAACCTTCGATCCCTACTGCGTCTATCCGCTCCCCGAGATGGATTGGTCGAAGCAGATACCGCGCCGCGGCGACCAGCGTCAGATGGAAAACTGGCAGCGCCTCGGCACCTACACGGCCGGTCTGGCGCTCGAGGACGCCGGCATCAAGGAAAACGAGGAACTGGTCTCGACCATGGACCTCGTCGTCGCCGCAGGCGGCGGTGAGCGCGACATCGATGTCGACGAAGCAATCCTGCGTGATTCCGTCGGCCGCAACGACCGCGACATGCTGTTGAACGAGCGCCTGCCGACCGAGCTGCGCCCCACCCTCTTCCTAGCGCAACTGTCGAACCTGCTCGCGGGCAACATCTCCATCGTCCACAAGGTGACCGGTTCGTCGCGCACCTATATGGGCGAGGAAGGCGCGGGCATTTCCGCCTTCCAGAACGCCTTTGCCCGGATACGCGCCGGCCAGTCGTCGCATCTGCTCGTCGGCGGCGCCTTCAATTCGCAGCGCATCGACATGCTGCTGTCGCTGCAGCTCGGCCATTTCGCCCATGCCGGCGACGCCCTGCCGGTCCTCGCCCGTCAGGCGACCGGCGGCGGCACCATGCTCGGTACGGCCGGCGCCTTCCTTGTGCTGGAAGAGGCTGAGCATGCAAAGGCACGCGGTGCCAAACCCTATGCACGCCTTTCCTCCATCGCCTCCGATCTCGGCCCGCGAGACCTGGAAAAGACCAAAACGCGCATCGACGACTTGCTCGACAAGGTCAAGGCCGCGCCCGGCATGGCGGCGATTTCAGGCGCCACGGGCGTACCCGGTATCACGGAACTCGAATTCGATGCCCTGCGCCGCCATCTCGGCGAGGACACCGCCATCCGCGCCTATCAGTCGCTGGTCGGCAACCCGGTCGAGGCGAGCTTCCCCTTCGGTGTGGCGCTCGCCGCGCTAGCGCTGCGCAATGGCGGCTTCTACCCGACCTTCGAGGAAGCAGAAGTCGCGGCGTCGAACACCCCGTCCTCCATCCTGGTCAGCGGCATCGGCCACTACCGGGGCGAAGGCTTCGCGGTGATCGACAAGGTTTGACCCCCCGGAGCGGCAATTGTGCTTGCACCGTTCCGACAAGATCGTGCGATAATTGGACCAAGCCGAACGGCACGGCCGGATCGCAGCGGCCAAGTGGATAGCTGGTTGGAGACCTGGAATGTCTGAGAAATACACGGATCACCTTGGCCGTCCGGTCGTCGTCGTGACCGGCATGGGCGTCCTGACCTCGCTCGGACGCGGCAAGCAGGACAATTGGGACGCGCTGACTTCAGGCAAGTCCGGCATCCACACGGTCACCCGGTTCCCCACCGAGGGCCTGTCCACGACGATCGCCGGCACGGTCGATTTCATGAATCCTGAAGAGATTTCGGCGCCCGGCGTTTCAGCCGCGATGGCCGACGCCACCGCCGGCGAGGCGCTGGACCAGGCCGGCTACAACGGTTCCGGCTTCCCCGGACCGCTCTATTTCGCCGCCCCTCCGGTCGAACTGGAATGGCAGCACCGCTTTACCCTGATGTCGGAGGAACCGGAACTTGAGGCCGGCTACGGCCAGTTGCTGGCCGCCGCGCGCAATCATCAGCACGAGCGCATGCATGAGCGCATCCAGCTCGGCTCCATTGCCTACAAGCTGGCCGAGAAATACGGCACCAAGGGCCTGCCGATCTCGCTTTCGACCGCCTGCGCCTCGGGCGCAACCGCGCTGCAGCAAGGTGTCGAGGCGATCCGTCGCGGCGAGACCGAGGCAGCACTGTGCGTCGCATCCGACGGCTCGGTGACCGCCGAGGGGCTGATCCGCTTCTCGCTGCTTTCCGCGCTGACCACGGCGAACGACAAGCCCGAAAAGGCCTCCCGCCCCTTCTCCAAGGACCGCTCCGGCTTCGTCATGGCCGAAGGCTCCGGCACGCTGGTGCTGGAAACACTGGAACATGCCAGGGCACGCGGCGCCGAAATCCTGGGCGTCCTGCGCGGCGTCGGCGAAAAGGCGGACTCCTTCCACCGCACCCGCTCCAGCCCGGACGGCATTCCCGCCATCAACGCGATCCGGCTCAGCCTCGAGGATGCGGGCATCGAAACGGAAGAGATCGACTACATCAACGCCCACGGCACCTCGACGCCGGAAAACGACCGCATGGAATATGGTGCGCTCAAGGCCGTGTTTGGCGAACGCATCCACGACGTGCCGATCTCCTCCAACAAGTCGATGATCGGTCACACGCTGACCGCCGGCGGCGCCGTGGAAGCGGTATTCTCCTTCATAACCATGCGCGAAGGCGTGATCCCGCCGACGATCAACTACGACAATCCCGACCCCGATATCCCGCTCGACGTCGTACCCAACGTCAAGCGCGAGGCGAAGGTCTCGACCGTCCTGTCGAACTCCTTCGGCTTCGGCGGCCAGAACGCCTGTCTCATCATGGGCGTGGAGCCGGCCTGACCCTGATCGGGCATCGCCCGAAGCCGGCCATGACCGTTCGTCTTGTCCTGAGCGCCTGCCTCGTGTAACCACGGCGCGCTACCGACAATCGTTTCATATCCCGCCACGGAGGAAGTGTTCGCGTGCGCGCCCTGCAGCTAGTATCCGATCGCGAAGTCAAGGTCACCGACGTCGAGGCCCCGCCGCCACCCGGCGAAGGCGAAGTCCAGTTGAAGATCCGCGTCGTCGCGCTCAACCACATCGACGTGTGGGGGTGGCGCGGCATGGCGTTTGCCAAGCGCAAACTGCCGATGACCGTCGGTGCGGAAGCTTCCGCCGAGATCGCCGCCATCGGCCCCGGTGTCACGGGCCTCAAGACCGGCGACCTCGTCTCGATCTACGGCGCGCCGACCTGCGGACGCTGCCGCCCCTGCCGCGAAGGCCGCGACAATCATTGCGAACACCCCAAAGGCGTGCACGGCTTCCATCTCGACGGCTATGCACAGGAACTCGCCAACATGCCGGCGCGCAATGTTATTCCCGCGCCCGAAGGCGTCGATGACATCTCCGCCGCCCTCGCCCCGGTCACCTTCGGCACGTCCGAGCACATGCTGTTCGACAACGCCCAGCTATTGCCTGGCGAGACCGTGCTGGTCCATGCCGGCGGGTCGGGCATCGGCACCGCCGCCATCCAGCTCGCCAAGAAGGTCGGCGCCACCGTCATCACCACCGTCGGCTCCGACGACAAGATCGAAAAGTGCCTCGAACTCGGCGCCGATCACGTGATCAACTATCGCTCCGACCGCTTCGAGGGCGCGGTGCGCAAGATCACGAAGAAGAAGGGCGTCGACGTCGTCTTCGAACATGTCGGCAAGGACACCTGGGCGGGTTCCATGCTGTCGATGCGGCCGGGCGGCCGCCTTGTCACCTGCGGCTCGACCTCCGGCGTGTCTGCCGACACCAATCTGATGATGCTGTTCCAGCGCCAGCTTCGCCTGATCGGCTCTTTTGGCTGCCGCATGTCGAACCTCGTCACCGTCATGGAGAAGATGTCGAAGGGCGTGGTAAAACCGGTCGTCGATTCCGAAATCGAATTCGGCGATCTCGCCCCGGCGCTCGAGCGCATGGAAAGTCGCAAGGTGTTCGGCAAGATCATCATGCGCGTCAATGACTGACCGCCAATCCTGAACGGCCAGCAATGGCCGCTCGGCCGGACAGGCGACCGCACATGGCCAAACCGAAGAAGAAACGCTCGAAATATCCGCGCTGGTACGTGGTCGCGCGCAATGCCGGCCAATGGGCGAGCGCACAGCTTTTCTTCGGCCTGATCGCCTTCCTCAAGCTGTTTCCCGCCGACGCCGCCATCAACGCCATCGAGCGCATGGGGCGTTTTTTCGGCATGCGCTATCCGCGCACGCAAAAGGCACGCGAGAACCTGAAACTCGCCTTCCCGGAAAAGAGCGACGACGAGATCGAGCAGATCCTCTCCGACATGTGGGGCAGCCTGTCGCGCACCGCCGCCGAATACGCCTATCTCGACCGGATCTTCGATTTCGACGACCAGACCGACGAGGTTGGCCGCTTCGAGATCACGGGCATCCCCAATTTCGCCGAGCTGAAATACATGGACGGCCCGGCGATCTGCTTCACCGCGCACACCGCGAACTGGGAAGTGCTGCCGATTTCGGCCGCCGCCTATGGCGTCAACGTCACCGCCCTCTTCCGCCCGCCCAACAACCCCTATATCGCCAAGCGCGTGCTGGCCGCCCGCCACACAGCCATGGGACATCTCGTGCCGTCCAAGGCCGGCGCCGCGTGGGCGCTTGCCGACATCCTGCGCGAGGGTGGCAAGGTTGGCCTGCTCGTCGACCAGTATTACAGGAAGGGCCTGCCGATCACCTTTTTCGGCCGCCCGACCAGAGGCAACCATCTGATCGCCAAGCTGGCGCGCCAGTTCGATTGCCCGGTCTATCCGGTACGCTCCATCCGCCTGCCGAACGGACGTTTCCGCATCGAGATGCAGGAAAAGCTGGACATCCCGCGCGACGACAAGGGCCGCGTCGACGTCCAGGCGCTGACCCAGAAGGTCAACGACATCGTCGAGGGCTGGGTCCGCGAATATCCCGGCCAGTGGCTCTGGCTACACAAGAGGTGGCGCGAGGAGAAGAAGAAGAAAGCCTGATCCCTACCCAAATCACTCGACGACGAACATGCACAAAAAAAGCCCGCCTTTCAGCGGGCTTTTCGACTTCCGGAACAGGAAACTTCTTATCGGGTGATCCGGATGCGCGTGTTGTTCGCGCCGACGGATTTGACCATGCCGTAAAGCAGGCGGGCATGTTCGGGATGCAACCGAACGCAGCCATGCGAGGCCGGCGCGCCGAGGCGCTTGATCGCATCGGTACCGTGAATGGCATAGCCGCCACGGAAGAAGATCGAATGCGGCATCGGCGACATGTGGTATTTGCGCGAATACCACATCTTGTGCATGCGGGTCGGGCCATAGGTGCCCGTCGGCGTGACATAGCCGCGCCGCGCGGTCGACACCTTCCATGTATACCGCAGGAAGCCGTTCTGGTAGACGCGCATGCGCTGGTCTGAAATATCGATCCTTGCCTCGACAACCGCCGAATAGGCCGGCGCGGCGCAAATCATGGTCAGCAATACGGCCGCAGCCGCGAGCAAGTTCTTCATCGTGTCCCTCCGGGCGTACTTGGTCAACTGGTCGTCATTTCGAGCCCCTGCAGCAACATAATCCAAAACAACTTGAGATTCCACTTTCCCACCCGTTCGGCTTGAAGCGATCCGCGCAAGGAATTCTTAGGGTTTCAGCCTGTTGCGCATGCTTGCATGCGGCGCGATGACGATTGCCAGCACACGCGCACTGTGAAACCATTCCGCCGACGCGGAGAGGCCGAAATGGATACATTCGAACACGAACTCTGGCCCGCGCTCGACCGGCGCATCGAGGACAGGCGCGGCGAGCTGGTAGAACTGACCCGCGCGCTCGTCCGTTTTCCGACCGTCAATCCACCCGGAGAGGCCTATACGCCCTGCGCCGAGTTCATCGGCCGTCGGCTTGCCGCAGGTGGTTTCGAGGTGCGCTACATACGCGGCGAGGACACGCCCGGCGACAGCGATCGTTTCCCGCGCACCAATGTCGTCGCCCGCATCGAGGGCAATCGCCCCGGCGCCACCGTCCATTTCAACTCGCATATCGACGTGGTCGAGGCTGGCGAAGGCTGGACCTTCGACCCGTTCGGCGCCGAAGTCAGCGACGGCAGGATCTACGGCCGCGGCACCTGCGACATGAAGGGCGGACTCGCCGCCTCCATCATCGCCGTCGAGGCCTATCTGGCGGCCAATCCGGACTTTGCCGGCGCCATCGAGATTTCCGGTACGGTGGACGAGGAATCGGGCGGCTATGGCGGCGTGGCCTTTCTGGCAGCGCAGGGCCTGTTCTCCAAACCCCGCGTCGACCACGTCATCATTCCCGAACCGCTCAACAAGGACCGTATCTGCCTTGGCCATCGCGGCGTGTGGTGGGCGGAGATCGAGACGAAAGGCGAAATCGCGCACGGCTCCATGCCGTTCCTGGGCGACTGCGCCGTGCGCCACATGGGCGCCGTGCTGGAAGCCTTCGAGCGCGACCTCTTCCCCGCCCTCGACAGGAAACAGACCGACATGCCCGTCGTGCCGGAAGGCGCGCGCCGCTCCACCCTGAACCTCAACGCCATCCATGGCGGCCAGACGGACGACTATTCCGGCCTGCCCTCACCCAACGTGCCGGATTCCTGCAAGCTGACGATCGATCGTCGCTTCCTGATCGAGGAGGATCTGGCCGAGGTGAAGCAGGAGGTCGTCACCATCCTGGAGGGGCTCAAGGCGAACCGGTCGAAATTCGACTACGCCATACGCGACATCATGGAGGTCCTGCCGACCATGACCGAACGCGACGCCCCCGTCGTGGAGGCCGTCGCCGCCGGCATCGAACAGGTCTTCGGCCGCGCGCCCGACTACGTCATCTCGCCCGGCACCTACGACCAGAAGCACATTGCCCGCATCGGCCACCTGCACGACTGCATCGCCTACGGCCCCGGCATCCTCGACCTCGCCCACCGTCCCGACGAATTCATCGTCATCGAGGACATGATCGAGTCCGCCCGCGTCATGGCCCGCGCCCTGCATGCGCTGCTGAACGGCCCGCGCTAGGAGACGGGTGTGCATCAACCGCAAGCCGGTTGCATAACGCAATGGAATTGATCATGGTGCAGCGCGGAAAAAGATCGGCCCGCAGGGAGGTCGGTCCTCATCCCGCTTCACAGGAGGAAACCTCTAGATGAACGCCTTCAACAGATTCACCGCCGCGACGATGTTCGCCTGCGCAACGGCCCTGGCCATGCCGGCACTCGCCGCGCGCACCGACCTGACGCTCGGCATGGCCCTCGAGCCGCCGCATCTCGATGCAACCGGCGGCGCGCCCGCCGCCATTCGCGAGGTCACCTACGACAATATCTATCAGGGACTGACGCGCCTCGATTCCGACGGCAACATCCATCCCGCGCTCGCCAAGAGCTGGGAAATGTCCGACGACGGCCTGGTTTACACCTTCACGCTGAATTCCGGCGTCAAGTTCCACGACGGCACCGATTTCGACGCGGAGGACGTGAAATTCACGCTCGACCGTGCGCGCAGCGCCGATTCGACCAATCCGCAGAAGCAGCTTTTCGCCCATATCGCCGAGGTCGAAGTCGTCGACCCGACGACGGTGAAGATCACGCTCGACCAGCCGGTCGGCAATTTCC
>JBHIWX010000082.1:0-18718 GCA_041987205.1 Rhizobiaceae bacterium
GGCCCTCCACCAGGGGGGCCTGCGGGATTTTTTGATGGCGCGCCGCGGCGCGCTTGGAGTGTTACCAATGACCACGCGCATGTTGATCGACGCGCGGCACCGGGAAGAAACCCGGGTCGCCGTCACCAAGGGAAACCGCATCGAGGAGTTTGATTTCGAGTCCGCCGAGCACAAGCAGCTCAAGGGCAATATCTATCTGGCCAAGGTAACCCGCGTCGAACCGTCGCTGCAGGCGGCGTTCGTCGATTACGGCGGCAACCGCCACGGCTTCCTGGCCTTTTCGGAAATCCACCCCGACTATTACCAGATCCCCAAGGAAGATCGCGAAGCCCTGCTGCGCGAAGAGGCCGAGCATGCCGCCGAAGAGGCAGCCCTTCGCGCCGAGCTCGACGCCGAGGACGATGAGGATCATGACGGCGAGGATCATGACGATCACGCCGACGACCATCACGACGATGAGGACGGCGAAGGCGCGCCGCGCCCGAAGAAGTCGACCGTCAATGACGACCAGGTCGAGGCGCTGCGCCAGCGTCGCCAGAATCTGCGCCGCCGCTACAAGATCCAGGACGTCATCCATCGCCGCCAGGTGCTGCTGGTCCAGATCGTCAAGGAAGAGCGCGGCAACAAGGGCGCGGCGCTGACGACCTATCTGTCGCTCGCCGGACGCTATTGCGTGCTGATGCCGAACACGGCGCGCGGCGGCGGCATTTCGCGCAAGATCACCAACGCCAATGACCGCAAGCGCCTGAAGGCGATCGCCGGAGAACTCGACGTGCCGCAGGGCATGGGCGTGATCCTGCGCACCGCCGGCGCGGCGCGCACCAAGGCCGAGGTCAAGCGCGACTTCGAATATCTGCTGCGGCTGTGGGAGAATGTGCGTTCGCTGACGCTTTCGTCCTCCGCGCCCTGCCTCGTCTACGAGGAAGGCAGCCTGATCAAGCGCTCAATCCGCGATCTCTACGACAAGGATACCGGCGAGATCATGGTCCAGGGCGAGGCCGGCTATCGCGAGGCCAAGGACTTCATGCGCATGCTCATGCCGAGCCATGCCAAGAACGTGAAGCCCTACACCGAAGACCAGGCGATCTTCTCGCGCTCCGGCGTGGAAGCCCAGCTCGACCGGCTGCTGACGCCGCAGGTCACGCTTAAATCGGGCGGCTATCTGGTCATCAACCAGACCGAGGCGCTGGTTTCGATCGACGTCAACTCCGGCCGCTCGACACGCGAGCACTCGATCGAGGACACCGCGCTTCAGACCAATCTGGAGGCGGCCAGCGAGGTCGCGCGCCAGCTGCGCCTGCGCGATCTGGCGGGCCTGATCGTGATCGACTTCATCGACATGGAGGAGAAGCGCAACAACCGCGCCGTCGAGAAGCGCCTCAAGGAAGCGCTGAAGAACGACCGTGCGCGCATCCAGGTCGGACGCATCTCGCATTTCGGCCTGATGGAGATGTCGCGCCAACGCATCCGCGCCTCCGTCATGGAAAGCACGATGGAGGTCTGCCCGCATTGCCAGGGGCTGGGCCATGTGCGTTCGCACGCGTCCATCGCGCTGCATGTCTTCCGGGCGATCGAGGAGCACGTGTCGCGCCATTCGCGCCATGACGCGGTGGTCAAATGCCCGTCCGAGATCGCGCTCGACATTCTCAACCACAAGCGCGCCGGACTGCTCGACCTCGAACAACGCTACGGCGTGAAGATCTCGATCGAGGTCGATCTCGCCCTGCCCGGCCAGAGCTTCAACATCGAGAAGGGCGATCCGGCAACCGGAACGCCCTCCGGCCCCCGCCCCGCCTCGCCCGGTTATATGGATATCGACGAGGACGAGGACGATGCCGCCTTCGCCGAGGACAATTCGGGCGAAGACGATGCTAACGAGGACAACCGGTCCGAGGACAATCGGGGCGAAGACGGGCGAGGCGAGGATAGCGACGACGATCGCGGCAAGCGTCGCCGGCGTCGCCGGCGTCGGCGCGGCAAGCGTGGTGGCGACGACGAGCGCGGCGCGGGCGACAACACGTCGAACAACGACGCCTCGGACGATGATACATCGGATGATGGCGACGACGACAGCGCACCGCAGGCCTCCGACGATGACGAGGAAGGCGGCGGCGAGCGTCGCAAGCGGCGCAGGGGCAAGCGCGGTGGCCGCAAGAACCGCCGTTCGTCCGAAGCGAGCGACGATGCGGATGCCGGCAGCGATGACGATGACGACAGCAGCGACACCGACGACGACAGCAGTGACGACGCCGTTGCCGAAGCATCTGTAGACGAGGCTGCGCAGGCCGAATCCCCTGCCCCGGAGGACGATGCCGAGGAAGAAGTGGCCGAGACGGTGACCGCCGAGGCAAGCGCCGAGCAGGCCGAGGAACCGGCGGATACATCAACGGAAGAAACCTCTGCCGAGGAAGAAGCCGAGGAGCCGAACGCACGGCGCCGGAACACGCGCCGTCCGCGCGGCGTCAAGGCCGAGACCGCAGCCGAACGCACCGGTGAAACAACCAGCCCGAGCACGAGCGACGCTGCCGAGCCTGAGGCCACCGAAGCTGGCGACGAGGCCGAAGGCGAGAGCGGGGGCAAGCGCAAGAAGGGCTGGTGGAGCAAGGGCGGCGGGTTCTTCTAGGACACCGCAATCCGAAGCGCGAAACGCCATATCGTGTGTTTCGCGCTTCGCCTCAAGCTCCGACACCACAGGTTCGAGCGTGACCGGCGAATGGAATTCGCATTCGCCGCAATCTCGTCGTAAAACCTTGCTTGAAAAAGCCTTACTTGAAACGGCTGGGCGCGGGAAACGTCCCGCGCCGGCACCACGAAGCCCAGTCGAGACCGATCCGGCATGTTCGCCCCGATAGAGCTTTCCGATCCCTTCCCCGACGTTTTCAAACACGCCCGGCGCATGTTCCGGGGCCGACTCTCCTTGCGGGCGACGGGCCTTGCTGCCTGCTTCGTCGCCGCACTGACGCTCAGCGTGCTGCCGGCACTGGCCCAGGGCAAGCGCACGCGCCTGCCGCTGGTGCGCGATTCTGAAATCGAGGCGTTGCTGAGGGACTACACCACGCCGATCTTCCGGGCTGCCGGCCTCGGCAAGGGCGCGGTCGACGTCTACATTCTCAACGACGACAATTTCAACGCCTACGTCAACGGCCGACGCGTCTTCATAAATACCGGCGCACTCAAGGCCGCGGATACGCCGAACGAGATCATCGGCGTGCTGGCGCACGAGACTGGGCATCTGATCGGTGGCCATCAGGTGCGCCTGCGCGACCGCATCGACAAGGCCAACATTCTTGGCGCGCTTTCGATGCTGGCGGGCGCGGGCGCGGCAATCCTGGGCGGTGACGCCGGTGGGGCCGCCGGACAGGCGCTGGCGCTGGGCGGGCGCTCGACCATCCTTCGCGACCTGCTCGCCTATCAGCGTTCCGAGGAAGCCGCCGCCGACAATACCGCCGTCGATCTCCTGAACAAGACACAGCAATCGGCGCGCGGGATGATCAAGACGTTCGAGCGCTTCTCGCAGCAGATGCTGTTCTCGGGAAGCCGGATCGATCCCTATCTGCAGAGCCACCCGATGCCGCGAGAACGCATCGCGCTTCTGGAGAAGATCGCCAATGAGAGCCCTTATTATGACGCGCAGGATCCGCCAGCGCTGCAACTGCGCCATGACATGGCGCGCGCCAAGATAGCCGCCTATACGGGCCGGGCCGGCGAGTTGCAGAATCTGTTCGGCAGGGACCCGCAGGGTCCGGCGGCACGTTACGGCCTCGCCATCTCGGCCTATCTTCACGGGTCGAACGGGCAGGCCCTGCCAATCATCGACGGGCTGATCAAGGAACAGCCGAAAAACCCCTATCTCCATGAGATCAAGGGAGAAATCCTGCTGTCGTCCGGCCGTGCAAACGAGGCGGTCGCGGCGCTCAGCCGTGCGATCCAGCTCGATCCCTACAAGACCGGTCTGATGCGCACCGCGCTCGGCCACGCCATGCTGGAGACCCGCGATCCCAAACTGATCGACAAGGCGATCATCGAGATCAAGGCCGGGCTGAGCCGGGACCCGTCGAATGCTTCGGGCCACGGCCTGCTCGCGCGTGCCTATGCGGCAAGCGGCGATGCCGATCGGGCGCGCGCGGCGGCGGCGGAAGAGGCCTACTATGCCTTCCGGATCAAGGACGCCAAACGACTGGCCCAAATGGCTCAACCAAAATTGAAGAACGGTTCGCCCGAATGGCTTAGAATGCAGGACATTATCGACTATAAGCCTCCCAAGAAGCGCTAGAGCCGGCATCACCCCGGCACGGTGCGCAGCCAAATCCACCAAGGAGTTTCATCCATGCGTCACGCGCCCACCCTGACTGGCATCAGGACCGGCTTCATCGCCCTCGTCGCAGGCTTCGCCCTGTTCGGCGCAACACAGGGCGCCAGCGCCTTCGACGACGCCGAGCGGGCCGAGATCGGCGAGATCGTGCGCGAATACCTGCTGGCCAATCCCGAGGTCATGCTTGAGGTACAGAGCGCGCTGGAAGAACAGCGCGAAGCCAAACGCGTGGCCGACCAGAAGAAGACGCTCGACTCCGAGAAGGACGCGATCTACTCGACCGCGCACCAGACCACGATCGGTAATCCGGACGCCAAGGTCACCGTGGTGGAGTTCTTCGACTACAATTGCGGCTTCTGCCGGCGCGCGCTCGACGACATGAACCGCCTGGTCACGGAGAACCAGGATGTCCGGTTCATCCTGCGCGAATTCCCGATCCTCAGCCCGCAATCGCTTGAGGCGCACAAGGTCTCCATGGCGTTTTCCAAGCTGATGCCGGAGAAGGCCGGCGATTTCCACCGCACCCTGCTGGGCGCGGACGGACGCAAGGACGGCGAAATGGCGCTGGAACTGGGCGTGACGCTCGGGGCGGACCGCGAGGCGCTCAAGGCGGCCTCGGAAGCGCCGGAGATCATGGACGCGGTGCGGGAATCCCATCGCCTCGCCGATGGACTCGGCATTACGGGCACGCCATCCTACGTTATCGGCGACGAAGTGGTGTTCGGTGCGGTCGGTTACGACAACCTTGCCGACAAGCTTGCCAAGCTCGGTGCCTGCGGAGAGGTCACCTGCTGACCGCCTGTCCGCATCCACAATCCGCATGAATCAGGCCGGTTCGTCATAAACCATGACGGCCGGCCTTGTGCATAGGGCGACGTATCGGGCTTTTCAGCCGGGGGGCCAGTCGATATAAGGGCCCGCACGACACGCGCGTTCGCACCGGGAAGCCTGCTGCTCGCCCGGTCGCTGACAGACAGAAACTTCAAGTCGGGATATGTCACGGCAATGACAAAGAAGACGATCGACCAGGGACTGATCCGCGATCTGGCGGCATTGCTGAAGGAAACCGACCTGTCGGAGATCGAGATCGAACAGGACGATCTGAGGATCCGCGTGGCACGCAACGTACAGGTTCAACCGGTTCAGGTCAGCGCGCCGGCAGCGCCCGCCCCCGCGGCAAAGGCGGATGGCGAGGCGCCGGCAGCAAAGGCTGCCGATCCGGCCAAGCATCCTGGTTCGGTCCCATCGCCAATGGTCGGCACGGCCTATCACTCGCCGGCACCGGGCGCCAAGCCGTTCATCCAGGTCGGCGACACGATCAAGTCCGGCCAGACGGTGATGATCGTCGAGGCGATGAAGACCATGAACCAGATTCCGGCACCGCGCAGCGGCACGGTGACGGCCATTCTCGTCGAAGACGGCCAGCCGGTCGAATATGGCGAACCGCTCCTGATCATCGAATAGCCGGCAAGGCGGGATCGCATGTTCAACAAGGTCCTCATTGCCAATCGCGGCGAAATCGCCCTTCGGGTCCTGCGCGCCTGCAAGGAGCTCGGCATCGCCACGGTCGCGGTCCACTCCACGGCGGATTCGGAAGCCATGCATGTGCGCCTGGCCGACGAGAGCGTGTGCATCGGCCCGCCGCCGGCGCGCGATTCCTATCTCAACATCCACGAGATCCTGGCGGCCTGCGAGATCACCGGGGCCGACGCCATCCATCCGGGCTACGGCTTTCTGTCCGAGAACGCCAAATTCGCCGAAATCCTCGAGGCGCACGACATCGTCTTCATCGGCCCCCGCGCGGAGCATATCCGCACCATGGGCGACAAGATCGAGGCGAAGATCACCGCCAAGCGGCTCGGCATTCCGGTGGTTCCGGGCTCCGACGGCGCGATCTATGACGAAGAAACCGCGCGCAAGGTTGCCGAGGAGATCGGCTTTCCAGTGCTGATCAAGGCGGCGTCGGGCGGCGGCGGGCGCGGCATGAAGGTGTGCCATTCCGAGGACGAACTCGAAACGCTGATGCAGCAGGCCGGCAGCGAGGCGAAGGCCGCGTTCGGCGACGCTTCGGTCTATATTGAGAAATATCTGGGCCAGCCGCGCCATATCGAAATCCAGGTGATGGGCGACGGCAAGGGCGGCGGCGTGCATCTCGGCGACCGCGACTGCTCGCTGCAGCGCCGTCACCAGAAGGTGCTGGAAGAAGCGAATTCGCCGGCCCTCAACGCAGAAGAACGCGAGCGGATCGGCGAAATTTGCGCAAAGGCCGTGCGCGATCTGGGCTATGCCGGCGCGGGCACGGTGGAATTCCTCTACGAGAACGGCGAGTTCTACTTCATCGAGATGAACACCCGCCTGCAGGTCGAGCATCCGGTGACCGAGATGATCACCGGCATCGACCTGGTCAACGAGCAATTGCGCATCGCCTCGGGCGGCGGGCTTTCCTTCAGCCAGGAGGATGTGACGTTCTCCGGACATGCCATCGAATGCCGGATCAATGCCGAGCATCCCGAGACCTTCGTCCCCTCGCCCGGCCGCATCACCTATTACCACCCGCCTGGCGGGCTTGGCGTACGCGTCGATTCCGGCGTCTATCAGGGCTATTCGATCCCGCCCAACTATGACAGCCTGATCGGCAAGTTGATCGTGCACGGGCGCAACCGGGTCGAGTGCCTGATGCGGCTCAGGCGCGCGCTGGACGAATATGTCGTCGACGGTATCGAGACCACGCTGCCGCTGTTCCGCGAACTGGTGTCCAACACCGACATCCAGGATGGCGACTACAACATCCACTGGCTGGAACATTACCTGGCGGAAAAGGCCTGACGCAGGTCGGCGGTTTGCATTCGTGCGCCGGCAGCGCTTGCCGCTAGGCTAAAGCGGTCCTATTTTTCTGCCGACGATCCACCGCTCACACCGACTCGCACATGGCCGGCGCCCAGGACATCATTCTCGAAATCACGCCGCAGGTGCTGCTCAAGGCCTATGCCTGCGGCATCTTCCCGATGGCGGAATCAGCGTCCGATCCGGGCCTGTTCTGGGTCGAGCCCGAACTGCGCGGCATCATTCCGCTCAACGAATTCCACATTCCGCAGTCGCTGAAGAAGGTCATGCGCCGCAACCCGTTCCGGGTCACGGTCGACCGCGCCTTCGAGGCGGTGATCGAGGCCTGCGCGCAATCGACGCCCGACCGGCCGAAGACCTGGATCAACGGGCGCATCCGCCGGCTCTACATGCAATTGCACGCGGTCGGGCATTGCCATTCGATGGAGTGCTGGGCGGGCGATGAACTGGTCGGCGGGCTCTACGGCGTGCGGCTCGGCGGCGCGTTCTTCGGTGAGAGCATGTTCTCGCGGCGCACGGACGCCTCGAAGATCGCGCTGGTCCACCTCGTGCACCGGCTCAAGGCAGGCGGGTTCACCCTGCTCGACACGCAGTTCACCACCGATCATCTGAAGCGTTTCGGCGCCATCGACGTGCCGAAGGAAATCTACGCCGGGCAGCTCGCCGAAGCGGTCGAGCAGGAGGCCGATTTCTTTCCGTTTGGCGAGCGGGACGAGGCGCTCGATCAGGACGGCGGCGGGGCCTCGTCGGACGTCATTTTGCACTCCTTGAGCCAGATGTCGTAGACCGGGTGCTCAATGGCGTTGAGCCCGGGCGAATCGGCGAACATCCAGCCGGTGAAGATGCGCCTGATCTGGCGGTCGAGCGTGATCTCGTCGACCTCGACAAAGGTGGTGGTCTTCGGCGTCTCGGTCACGGGGCGTGAATAGCACACGCGCGGCGTAACATGCAGCGCGCCGAAGCGCACGGTCTCGTCGATATAGACGTCGAAGGTGATGATGCGGCCGGTGATCTTGTCGATACCGTAGAATTCGGCGACCTTGTTTTCGATACGGTCTTCATAATCCTGCGGAATCTGGCCCAGCTCCGTCTGCGGCTGTTCGATGTCCTGGCCGAGCGTCGGGCCCTGTTCGGGCTCCTGCTGGGCCTGCGGATCGACCTCGTCTGAGGGCTGCTGCTGCGGCAGATCGGGCAGTTCGAGCTGCTGCGTGGGCGGGGCGAGCGGCTGCGACTCGACCTCCTGCGCCGTGGCCGGCGCGGTGCCGAGCACCGCCGTCAGGGTCGCCAGCGCGACCAGTCTCGATAGCTGGATTGCCATGTCGGGGTTCGTCCGTCCTGCCGCCTTGCCTTGTCCGAATGCGGCTCTAGCACGCGAATCGGGCTTATCCAAGGAAATGTGGGCGCCGGGTCTCGCCCCCGCTCCACGGTCAAGGGGCTTATGCACGGCAAGTACATGTGTCATCCTCAGCGAGCACAAATTCCGGGTTCGGTGATTTTTCCTTGCCAACGTCATGAGAGCTGGAGTCGACGATGGGATTCTCCGAATTGATCCAGGCCGGTGAACCTGTTCTCGCGGAAGGTTCGATATATGAAAATTTGAAGCGCAACCCGAAGGTCCGAATGGATGAGCATATCTACTATTCCTCGCTCATCTATGACGACTATGGCGCGTCCGTTCTCGAACAGGCCCATCGTGGCTATCTGGATATCGGACAAAGACTGAACCTGCCGATGATGGCGGTTACGGATACCTGGCGCGCCAACGCCGAGCGCATCGCGCAATCACAATTCTCCGATCGTGCGGTCAACAGGGACGACGTTGTCTTTCTGCGCGCCATTCGTGACAGTTACGGTTCCTACGCATCGAAGATATTCATTGGCGGACAAATCGGCCCACGCGGCGATGCCTACCGGCCGGACGAAGCGCTGGACAGCGAGGCGGCCCGCGAGTTCCATCGGCCGCAACTTGAAGAACTGGCGCAAGCGGGCGTGGATTTCCTGCTGGCCAGTACGCTTCCCGCATTCAGCGAGGCACAAGGCATTGCCAGGGTCATGGCAGAAACCGGTCTACCCTATGCGCTGAGCTTCGTCATACGCCGCGATGCAACGATTCTCGATGGAACGCCCCTGGCACAAGCGATCCGGGAGCTCGATCGAACCATGTCGGTCCGTCCGACGGGCGTGTTCGTCAACTGCGTTCATCCCGGCATATTCGCCGAGGCGATCGAACGAATCGACCGGGAGGCTCCGGAAATCAAGCGGCGCATCCTCGGTCTGTTCGCAAACACTTCCGATCTCGATCCGGAACAACTCGACGGTTCGGAGAACCTGCTGACGGAGGAACCTGGAAAACTGGCGTCCTTGATGGGTACAATACGCAGATCGCACGGTTTCCCGATCATGGGCGGGTGTTGCGGGACCGACTCCACGCACATCCACGAAATCGGAAAAATGCTCTGCACGACAGTCTGAAGCGGTCGCGCCCTCACCCGCCGGTTTGCAGAAAGCGGTAGTCCGTGCCCTCCAGCACGACGGCGCTGAGCACGCCGGAGGCATAGGCGCCGGTGTCCACATTGATGCGGTTGCGGAACACCTCGACCTCCTCATTGGGCGTATGGCCGTGCACGATCACCTTGCCGAACGATCCGGCATGGGCGTGAAAATCACCCCTGATCCAGATCAGGTCGTGCGGGTCCTGTTCCTCCAGTGCGATGCCGGGCCGCACGCCGGCATGGACGAAGAAATAGTCGCCCTCGACATGGGACTGCCTGAGATGCGCCAGGAAGCGGCGATGGGCCTGTGGCAGCAGGCGGTTCAGTTCCCGCGACAGCTCGTCATTGGCACGGCGCGGGCCGATGGTGTCGACGCCGTAGGAGGCCAGGGTCTCCATGCCGCCCCAGCGCAGGAAATCGTCGCCGACATGGTCGGGGGCGAGGAGGAAGGTCTCCAGCCAGTCGTCGTGATTGCCGCGCAGGCAGATGAAATCCGGTTCGCTAGCACGCGCGGCCAGCCTTTCGATGACGCCGCGTGAATCCGGGCCGCGATCGGTGTAGTCGCCAAGCATGATCACGCGCTTTTCCGCGACGGGGCGTTCGCGCAGATCGGCATCGATCAGGCCGAACATCTCGTCCAGTAGATCGGCACGACCATGCACGTCGCCGACCGCGTAGACACGCGTGCCTGCCGGTATGGCTGAATCGTCAAGAAACATGGATCGACTCCCGGCGTCTGGCGCCTGCGGGAGTGGAAATCAGGGGCGCCACGCCTCGTAATCGCCGCTGACGACGGGCCGGCTGGCGGGGTTGGACAGCGATCCCTTGGGGAAGATCGCCGCCGGCGTGCCGGTCGGGTTCGGCATGTGCGGCTTTTCCCACTCACGCGCGTTGTATTCCTCTTTCGAGGGTGGCGTGTCGGTGCGGTGATGCATCCAGCCATGCCAGCCGGGTGGGATCTGGCTCGCCTCGGCATAGCCGGCATACTGCATCCAGCGGCGGCCGCCATCGCCTTCGTAATAGACGTTGCCGAACTGGTCCTCGCCGACCTTCGTGCCCTTGCGCCAGGTGTAGAAGCGCGTGCCCCAGGTCGACTGATCCCACCAGGCGAAGATCTGTTTGAACCACTTCATGGCGCTGTTTCCTCAGGCTCGCATTCGGCGCGTGCATTGGCATCCGGAACGGCCGCGCCACGGGCTTTGCCGCAACGCAACAAGTGGGGGCTATATGAACAGCTTGGCCCGAATTGTCCAGTGCGGCGGTACCGCAGACCGTCCTGACGGGAAAACCGGATGCCTAAACGCGATATCGGCAATTGTCACTGTGACAGATTTCAACTTTGCAGGGCGGGCACCCCACCCTATAGCTCGATAGAGCCTCTGGGTCGAATGCGGGACCAATGAGGCTTTGCGGGCTGAGCGACTCGGCCGGGAGAAGAACATGCAGGAATTCGTTGCCGACAGCCGCTATGCGTGGGCGCGTCTCGCCATCTCGATGGCGGCGGGAACGATTGCCAGTATCGGCATGTGGGCGACGGTTCTGGTACTGCCGCAGGTCCAGGCCGATTTCGGACTGGCGCGTGGCGAGGCATCGATGGCCTACACGGCTGCGATGATCGGCTTCGGTCTCGGCAATCTGCTGCTCGGCCGACTGGTCGACCGTTTCGGCATCGCCCCCGTCCTGGCCACCGCAGGACTGGCGCTTTGCGCCGGCTTCGGTCTCGGCGCGCTGGCCAGCGACATCTACCAGTTCTCCGCCGCGCAATTGCTCATCGGCGTTGCGACCGCGTCGGGCTTCGGGCCGCTTATCGCCGACGTCTCGCACTGGTTCCTGCGCCGCAGGGGTATCGCCGTGGCGGCAGCGGCCAGCGGCAACTATCTCGCCGGCGCGATCTGGCCCGTGGCCCTCAAGGGCGTGCTGGCCGATAGCGGCTGGCGCTCCGCCTTCGTCATCATCGCGGTTACCTGCCTCGTCGCGCTGCTGCCGATCGCGGCGATGCTGCGTCGCCGACCGCCGGAAACCGCGCTGTCGCCGAGCCCTGCGGGCGCGCCTTTCGGTCATCAGCGCGCCGCCCTGTCACCCGCCATGCTGCAGGTACTCCTGGCGGCCGCCGGCGTGGGCTGCTGCATCGCCATGGCCATGCCGCAGGTTCACATCGTCGCCTATTGCACGGATCTCGGTTACGGCATCACGGCCGGCGCGCAGATGCTGTCGATCATGCTGACCGGCGGCATCGTCAGCCGTCTGACCTTCGGCCTGATCGCCGACCGGATCGGCGGCGTGCGCACCGTGCTGATCGGTTCGACCCTGCAATGCCTGGCGCTGTTCCTCTATATCCCGTTCAACGGGCTCGCCTCGCTCTACATGGTTTCACTCGTCTTCGGCCTGGCGCAGGGCGGCATCGTCCCGAGCTATGCCGTAATCGTGCGCGAATACCTGCCGGCACGGGAAGCCGGCCGCAGGGTTGGCGTCGTGATCATGGCAACCGTGGTCGGCATGGCGGTCGGCGGCTGGATGTCCGGCTTCATCTATGACGCGACCGGATCGTATCAGGCCGCCTTCCTGAACGGTATCGCCTGGAACCTTATGAACATGGCGATCCTGGCCTTCATCCTGTTCAGGACACGCACGCCGCGTGGCTCCAGCCAGGCGGGACTCGCGGCGGCCTAAACCCGGCAGCCCAATGCGGAGCCGGACCGGCCCCGCCTATCCGCCTGTTCGGCGTATCAAAAAGTCTCGGCTACAGCCCCAGCGCGGCGTAGCTCCCGGCGACACGTTCGATCGCCAGCACGTAGCCGGCGGTGCGCAGGTCGAAATCGGGATGATCGCCGCGCTTGTCGTGCCAGAGCTCGCGCATGTTGCCATAGGCGCCGCGCATGGTGTCGTCTAGGCCGGAGCGCACAAGCGTCAGTTCATCGGCACCGGCGATGTAGCGCTGCTTGAATTTTTCCGTGAAGGAAACACCCGCCGAGCGTTCGAGCTCGTCGATCAGCATGCGGTGATGGGCCTCTTCCTCGCGGCGCTGCATGCGGCCGAAGCGGATGTGCGACAGGTTCTTCACCCATTCGAAATAGGACACGGTCACGCCGCCGGCATTCGCGTAGAGGTCGGGGATAATCACCTTGCCCTTGGCGCGCAGGATCTCGTCGGCACCGGCCGTGATCGGACCGTTGGCGGCCTCGATGATGAGTGGCGCATGGATGCGATCGGCATTGGACAGGTTGATCACCCCTTCCATGGCGGCAGGGATGAGGATGTCGCACTCGGATTCGAGCAGCGGCGTGCCGTTCTCGACGAAAGCAGCATCGGGATAGTCGCGGAACGAGCCGTGCCGGGCCATCCAGTCCTTGGCCTTCTCGATGTCGATGCCGGCCTCGTTCACCAGCGAGCCATTGTACTCGATGACGGTGGTGATTTTCGCGCCGTCTTCCTCGCTCAGGAATTTCGCGGCGTGGTAGCCGACATTGCCGAGGCCCTGAACGACGATGCGCTTGCCGTCGAGATCGCCGGACAGCCCGGCGACCTTCTTGTCTTCCTCGTGGCGGAAGAATTCCTGCAGCGCGTATTGCACGCCCCTGCCCGTCGCCTCGGTGCGGCCGCGAATGCCGCCCGAAGGCAGCGGCTTACCGGTGACGCAGGCCCGCGCATTGATGTCGGTCGTCGCCATGCGGTGATACTGGTCGGCGATCCAGGCCATCTCGCGCTCGCCGGTGCCCATGTCGGGCGCGGGCACGTTCTGCGAGGGATGGATCAGGTCGCGCTTGATCAGTTCATAGGCGAAGCGGCGCGTGATGCGCTCCAGCTCGTCCGGCTCCCAGTCGCGCGGATTGATGCGCAGGCCGCCCTTGGAGCCGCCGAACGGCACCTCGACCAGCGCGCATTTGTAGGTCATCAGCGCGGCCAGCGCCTCAACCTCGTCCTGGTCGACGCTCATGGCAAAACGGATGCCGCCCTTGACCGGCTCGGCGTGCTCGGAGTGGACCGAGCGGTAGCCGGTGAAGGTGTGGATGTCGCCCCTCAGCTTGACGCCGAAGCGCACGATATAGGTGGAGTTGACGACCCTGATTTTCTCGGCGAGGCCCGGCGAAAGGCTCATGAAATTGAGGGCGTGGTCGAACAGCCGGTTCACGCTGTCGCGGAATCCGGGCTCCATGACTGTCTTGTTCATCGAATGCCTCCCGTCAGAGCCGCCGAATTCTGCGATTCCAGGCGGCGAAGGCACCATGGCACAAAGCCGGTTGGAATTGAAGGAAGGTGTCAGGTCAGGGATTTCTCGTAGACGAGCGCAGGAATGCCCGAATTCTTCGCACCACAATTTGGCGTGGTGCCGACCTGTCTGAAGCCGTGCCGCTCATAGAAACGGCGCGCCGGGGCGTTCGCTTCCTCGACCTCGAGTTCGAGGGTCCGCACCGTCGAAAGCTCTGACTCTACCGCAGCGAGAAGATCGCGCCCCAGCCCCCTGCCCTGACTGGTTGGCGAGACATACAGCTGATGCAGTTTCGCCTTCAGGGAGCCGGAGGGAGCGGCAAAGGCCATGGCCGCGATCCTGCCTTCCGCCTCGGCGACAAGGAAGATCGCGTCGGGACGGTCCAGCCGCCATTTCAGCGCCGGCAGGGAATGCCATTCATCGGTGATTTCGTTGACGCGCTCGACACCGTAGATCGCATCGTAGGTGGCATGCCAGGTCTCGACCAGAAGGTCGCGGATCGCAGGCAGATCGCTTTCCCGAACCGGCCTGATCACTCCACGCCCAGCTTCTGGCGTACCAGTGCGTTGACCGCCTGCGGGTTGGCCTTGCCGCCGGTAGCCTTCATCACCTGACCAACGAACCAGCCGGCCATGTTCGGCTTTTCGCGCGCCTGCTCGGCCTTGTCCGGGTTTGCGGCGATGACCTTGTCGACCTCGGCCTCGATGGCTCCGGTATCAGTCACCTGCTTCATGCCGCGTTCCTCGACGATTTTCGCCGGGTCGCCGCCTTCGCTCCAGACGATGTCGAAGAGTTCCTTGGCAATGGAGCCGGAAATGTCGCCTGCCTTGATCAGATCGATGACCGTGCCGAGCTGGGCGGGCGAAACCGGAGTCTCTTCAATATCGTGGCCGGTTTCGTTCAACTTGCCCAGGAGGTTGTTGATGACCCAGTTGGCCGCCGTCTTGCCGTCGCGACCTTCCGCGACCTGCTCGAAATAGTCGGCGATCGCCTTGTCGGAGACGAGGATGGAGGCGTCATAGGCCGACAGGCCGAGCGAGGAGACCAGACGCTCCTTCTTGTCGTCCGGCAGTTCCGGCAAATCGGCGGCGAGCGCCTCGACGAAGGCGTCGTCGAATTCGAGCGGCAGCAGGTCGGGATCGGGGAAGTAGCGGTAGTCGTGCGCGTCTTCCTTGGAGCGCATCGCTCGCGTTTCGCCCTTGGCGGCGTCGAACAGGCGGGTTTCCTGATCGATCGAACCGCCCTCCTCCAGAATGGCGATCTGGCGGCGCGCCTCGTATTCGATGGCCTGGCCGATGAAGCGGATCGAGTTGACGTTCTTGATCTCGCAGCGGGTGCCGAATTCCCCGCCGGGCTTGCGCACGGAGACGTTGACGTCGGCGCGCATGGAGCCCTCTTCCATGTTGCCGTCGCAGGTGCCGAGATAGCGGACGATGGCGCGCAGCTTGGTCATGTAGGCCTTGGCCTCATCGGACGAGCGCAGATCCGGCTTGGAAACGATCTCCATCAGCGCCACGCCGGAGCGGTTGAGATCGATATAGGACATTGTCGGATGCTGGTCGTGCATCGACTTGCCGGCGTCCTGCTCCAGATGCAGGCGCTCGATGCCGATCTCGATATCCTCGAACTCGCCCTTCTTGTCGGGGCCAAGCGAAATGACGATCTTGCCCTCGCCGACAATCGGGTCCTTGAACTGCGAAATCTGATAGCCCTGCGGCAGGTCGGGAAAGAAATAGTTCTTGCGGTCGAAGATCGAGCGCTTGTTGATCTGCGCCTTCAGGCCAAGCCCCGTGCGCACGGCCTGGCGCACGCATTCCTCGTTGATCACGGGCAGCATGCCGGGCATGGCGGCATCGACCAGCGAGACATTGGCATTGGGCTCGGCGCCGAATTCCGTCGAGGCGCCGGAGAACAGCTTGGCGTCCGAAGTCACCTGGGCATGGACCTCCATGCCGATGATGACTTCCCAGTCGCCGGTGGCGCCGGGAATGAAGCGTTTGGGATCGGGCGTGCGGGTATCGACTAGGGTCATGCTGGCAAGTTCCGTTTCGTTGCCTCTGGCTATACGACTTTGGCACGCCAAGGCAAGCGGTGCGAACGCCTAATCAATCCTTCTTCAGCGCCTCGAGCAGCGCCTCGGCTTCGTCGCGCGCGCTACCCTCGAATTCCTCCATGCCTGCCTGCTTGTACCAGTAGCGGGCGTTGGAAAAATCGCCTTCGATACGGTGTACCATGGCGTGCAGGCGGTCGAAGGTCGGCTCGCCTTCGTGCTCCATCGCAAGCTTGTGGGCGACGTTCCACGCCGGGCCCATGGCATAGTCTTCCTTGTCGAGCGCGTCGATGGCCTCGGTGATGGCGATCAGATCGGCGTTGCTGCTCATGTCCTGCCCTTTCGAGCCTGGTTCCCCCTGAAGTGGGGCCAGCCTAGCATTCAAACGCGCCGGGCGGAATTGCAGTTCCGGCGTTCATGTCCCGCGCCGGGTGGACAGGCTGCCCGCAACCACCTATATCGCCGGCGTTATCGGAGTTCGCATGTCCATTTCACAAGAGACCCGTTGAGGCCCCGGCCGGAACTTCCTTTCGGCGGGGCGAAACACTGAAGCAATCGCGGTCGGCAACGGCCGCGCGGTCTTGTTGCGGCCTTTCGCGGGCCCAGTGTCTCAACGGAATTCTCTCATGGACATTTCGCGCGCCGAACAGCGCATCCTCCACCTGCTCGCACAGGGCGGGCACATCGAAACCATCAAGCAGAACAAGCAGATCGTCGACACTTCGTGCCTGACGCGCGAAGGCTGGCGCTATCCCGGCCTCGACCTGGAACTGTTCAGGAAACTGAAACGGCGACGGGCCATCGCCTCAAAGGCGGGCGGTCCCTACCGGATCACGCGTCGCGGGCTGGAACTGGTGCGCAGCCAGCTCGACAATCGCTAGTCCGTTTCAATCTTGGACGGTATCGAAATATGTCAGCGCAATAAAGGACGGGCGACCCCTTCAAAGGCCGCCCGTCCATCGTCTCGGGAATGGTGTGTTCTAGTTACCCGCTCAGGGAGACAGCGGGCGGTCCGACATGGACGCTGCGAGATTCATCATCTCTTTCCAGCGGCCGGCCTTGGCGGCGACCAGCTTGCCGTCGCGGATGACGGCGAACAGCGGCACGGCATCAATGCCGGCCTTTCGCATTGCCGCCTTCTGCAGTGTGTCGTAACTGCCGTAGGCGCCGGAATCGAGGATGGCGTCCAGCCTGTTCACTTCCTTGCGGATGTAGGTGAAGCCCGACTGGTCGCCGGCCTGCTTCACGCGCCAGGCGTAGCCGTTCACGAATTGACGGCAGGACGGACAGTCACGCGCACCGAAATAGACGAAGGAAACGTCGGCCTGTTTCCGGTCGACCTTCTCTGCGTAAGGTGTCGGACCGGAATGCACTGATTTTGTAGCTGTGGGTGTTGTTATTGGGCCGGACATGGCCAACAGCACCGCGAAAGCGGTGGCAGCATTCATCATTTAGCGCTCCAGAAAGTGTGGGTTGTCACGTGGCCCCGAAGCGCAATTACGTTAGTTGAAGCTCACATACGAGCACACCTCTTCGTGATCAAAAGGCGTGGTTATCCGATCGTAAACAGGCTTGAAGAATCAGGGGGTTATATGCGGCGGATTGTAGCGATTCCGGCGTCTCCCGCGCGTGCCGTGCATGGCTGCCACGCGCAAATGCAGAGGCTCGGCCTACCACCATTTTTCCGGCGTGAAGCGGCCGGCTGCCTGTTCAATGATGTAGCCCGTCTGGAACAGGGTTTCCTCATCGAAGGGCTTGCCGATGAGCTGCAGGCCGAGCGGCAGGCCCTTGGCGTCGAGACCGGCGGGCACGGCAATGCCCGGCAGACCGGCCATGTTGACCGTCACCGTGAAGATGTCATTGAGGTACATCTTCACCGGGTCGGCATTCATGTCCTGATCGCCAACGCCGAAAGCGGCCGATGGCGTTGCCGGCGTGAGGATGGCGTCAACGCCCAAATCGAAAGCCTGTTCGAAATCGCGTTTGATCAGCGTGCGCACCTTCTGGGCGCGCAGATAGTAGGCGTCGTAATAGCCGGCCGACAGCACATAGGTGCCGATCATGACACGACGCTTGACCTCGGCGCCGAAGCCGGCCGCACGGGTCTTCTCGTACATGTCGATGATGTCCTTGCCTTCCTCGCGCAGGCCATAACGCACGCCGTCATAGCGCGCCAAATTGGAGGAGGCTTCGGCCGGGGCGACGATGTAGTAGGCCGGCAGCGCATATTTGGTGTGCGGCAGCGAGATGTCGACGAGTTCGGCACCGGCATCGCGGAACCATTCGGCGCCCTTCTGCCACAGCGCGTCGATCTCGTCCGGCATGCCGTCGACACGGTATTCCCTCGGAATGCCGATCTTCATGCCCTTGACCGATTTGCCCAGCGCCGCCTCGTAATCGGGCACCGGGATATCGACGGAGGTCGTGTCCTTGTCGTCGACGCTCGCCATCGACTTGAGCATGATCGCGGCATCGCGCACATCGCGGGCGATGGGGCCGGCCTGGTCGAGCGACGAGGCAAAGGCCACGACGCCCCAGCGCGAGCAGCGGCCATAGGTCGGCTTGATGCCGACCGTGCCGGTGAAGGCAGCGGGCTGGCGGATCGAGCCGCCCGTGTCGGTCGCCGTCGCACCGGCGGCGAGGACTGCAGAGACGGAAGCCGCGGAACCGCCGGACGATCCGCCCGGCACCAGTTCGGCGTTGGAGCCGCGCGATTTCCACGGATTGACCACCGGACCGTAATAAGAGGTCTCGTTGGACGAGCCCATGGCGAACTCGTCCATGTTCAGCTTGCCGAGCATCACCGCGCCATC
>JBHIWX010000083.1:0-17910 GCA_041987205.1 Rhizobiaceae bacterium
GGCACTGTTTACCGGCTCGCTGTGGGGCAAGCCGATGTGGGGCACGTGGTGGGTGTGGGATGCGCGGCTTACCTCCGTGCTGGTGCTGTTCATCATCTATCTCGGCATCATCGCGCTGGCGCGCGCCATCGAGGAACCGGCGACGGCGGCGCGTTCGCTCGCCATCGTCACACTGGTTGGCTTCGTCAACATCCCGATCATCAAGTTTTCGGTCGACTGGTGGAACACGCTGCACCAGCCGGCGAGCGTTTCGCGCTTCGGCCGGCCGGCGATGGACGCCTCTTTCCTCTATCCGCTGCTGATCATGGCGCTCGCCTACACGCTGCTGTTCTTCACGCTGCACCTGATGGCGATGCGCAACGAAATCCTTCGCCGCCGCGTGCGCAGCATGGGCATGATGGCCGCGCGCGAGGCTTCGTGACGATGGAAGCGATCTTCGGTTCCTATGCCGCCTATATCGTGCCGGCCTATCTCGTCTCGGCCGCGGTGATGGTCGTCATGGTCGCGGCGGCGCGGCTGCAATACCGCCAGCGTCTGCGGGAGATCGAGGCGCTGGAGCAGCAGGGCGTCACACGACGTGCCGGCAGGCCGGCCAGCAAGTCTGGCTCCGGCAAAACACAATCCGCCGAGGCCGGGACATGAGCAGCGAGACGCCCAGAACCGAGGCCCGGCCGCCGCGCCGGCGCTGGCTGATCGCGGCGCTGCCGCTGGTCGTGTTCCTGGCGCTGGCGGCGATCTTCCTGCGCCAGCTCGAACTGGGCGGGGCGTCGTCCACCATACCCTCGGCCCTGATCGGCAAGCCGGCGCCCGAATTCACGCTGACGCCGCTCGAAGGGCTGAACGGCGACGACGGTGCGCAGCTCGCCGGGCTTTCGACCGACATGCTCAAGGGTCAGGTGACCGTGGTCAATGTCTGGGCGAGCTGGTGCGGACCCTGCCGGGTCGAGCATCCGCTGCTGATGGAACTGGCCAAGCGCGAGGACATCCGTGTGGTCGGCATCAACTACAAGGACAAGACGGAGAACGCGCTGCGCTTTCTCGGCGCGCTCGGCAATCCGTTTTCGGCGGTCGGCGTCGATCCGGCCGGCAGGGCGGCGATCGACTGGGGCGTCTACGGCGTGCCGGAGACCTTCGTGGTCGGGGCGGACGGCAGGATCGCCCACAAGCATGTCGGGCCGCTGACGCCCGAGAACATCGACACGAAATTCCTGCCGGAGCTGGACAGGATCGTCGCCGCCTCGAACGGCTGAACCGGCATCCGGGAGTTGGCATGACCTATCCGCTCGATCCGATCTTCATCAAGACCGTGCCGGACGGTGACACGCATGAGCGTGCCGTGTGCGAGCATTGCGGTTTCGTCAATTACCAGAACCCGAAGGTCGTGGTCGGTTCCGTGGTGCGCCATGAGGGGAAGATCCTGATGTGCCGGCGTGCCATCGAGCCCCGGCGCGGCTACTGGACCATTCCCGCCGGCTATCTCGAACTGCACGAGACGCCGGAGGACGGCGCGCGGCGCGAGGCGATGGAAGAGGCCAATGCCGCGCTGGCGCTGAAAGAATTGCTGGCGGTCTACACCGTGCCGAGGCTCAGCCAGGTTCAGCTGATCTACCGGGCGGAACTGACGCGGCCCGAATTCTCGGCCGGCGAGGAAAGCCTCGAGGTCGCGCTCTACGATCGCGCGGACATTCCCTGGGACGAGATCGCGTTTCCGACCGTGCTATGGGCGTTGGAGCATGACCGCATGGTGGAGGCCGGCGAGGCGACGGGGCCTTTCGTCAATCCGCCGGATGGCGATCCGAACGGTCATTTGAAGCGGTAGGGCCTACCACATCGATTTTGCGTAGGATTCGTCCAGCCGCTGGTCGGATTCCTCGACGGTGACCGGCAAGGCGAGCTGATCCTTGAGGATCTGGCCGAGCGTGGGCATGGCATCGCGCGGCTGCCAGCTGTCCGGGTCCCACAGGCGGGAGCGCAGGAAGGCCTTGGCGCAATGCATGTAGACGGCGCCGACACTCACGACCATGACCGAGCGCGGATCCTTGCCGTCCACGGCGAATTGACCGCGAAGCGCTTCGTCGAAGGTAATCTTCGCCGTGCCGTTGATGCGCAGCGTCTCGTTCATGCCGGGAATGAGGAAGAGCAGGCCGACGGCCGGGTTGGCGACGACGTTCTCCAGCGTGTCGAGGCGGTTGTTGCCGGGCCGGTCGGGGATCGCCAGCGTGGTGTCGTCGAGCACGGCGACAAAGCCAGGCCGGTCGCCTTTCGGCGTGACGTCACCATTGCCCTTGCCGTCGCTCGAACCGATCAGCACGAACGGGCACTTCTCGATGAAATTGCGCGCGTGGGCGTCGAGCGCGCGCAGTTCCTTGCGGAGCGAGATGTCGTGCGCGGCGGCGTAGCCCTCGCGCAGTTCCTCGATGCTGGAAACGAATTTCATTCGGCTTTGGCCTCCAATGCGTGGCGCTGCAGGAGCGGGAACTGGGTCAGCATGAAGACGAAGGTCAGCGGCATGATCCCCCAGATCTTGAAGGCGATCCAGAAGTCGTCGGAGAAATTGCGCCATACGACCTCGTTCAGCGCGGCAAGGACGAAGAAGAACACGCCCCAGCGGAATGTCAGCTTGCGCCAGCCATCGGCATCGAGCTGGAAAGCGGCGTCGAAGACATAGGCCAGCAGCGATTTGCCGAAGGCCAGTCCGATGAGCAGTGCCCCGCCGAAGATGATGTTGACGATGGTAGGCTTCATCTTGATGAAGGTCTCGTCCTGCAGCCACAGCGTCAGCCCGCCGAAAACCAGCACGAAGACGAAGGTGACCAGCGGCATCATGGCAATATGGCCGGTCCACAGCCGCGACAGGATGATGGAGATCGTCATGGCGACCATGAAGAAGGCGGTGCCGATAAAGATCTTGCCGCCGAGCGCCTCGAGCGCCGGGAAGTTTGCGGCCAGCGCCTCGCCATAGCGGTTGGCCATGAAGAAGACGACAAGGGGTCCGAGTTCGAGCGCGAGCTTCAGGATCGGGTTGACTTCGGGCTTGGCGTTCGCGGTTTCGCCTGCTTGCGTCATGCTTGCTCCGTGGCTTGTTCGAGGCGGTCGAGCCCGGCGATGGAGCGGGCAAAATCGGCAGCCTCGAAAGGTTCGAGGTCGTCGACGCCTTCACCGACGCCGAGGAAAAAGACCGGCAGTTTGTGTCTTGCCGAAATGGCGACGAGAATGCCTCCGCGCGCGGTGCCGTCGAGCTTGGTCATGACGAGACCGTTGACGCCGGCGACCTTGCCGAAGATCTCGACCTGGTTGAGCGCGTTCTGGCCGGTGGTGGCGTCGAGCGTGAGCAGCACGGTGTGGGGCGCTTCCGGGTCGTGCTTCTTCAGAACCCGGATGATCTTTTCCAGCTCGGCCATGAGTTCTGTCTTGTTCTGCAGCCGGCCGGCCGTGTCCATCAGCATGACGTCGTGGCCTTCGTCGCGCGCCTGCTGCCAGGCGTCCCATGCGAGGCCGGCGGCATCGGCTCCCAGATCGCGGGCGACGACCGGCGAACCGGTGCGCTCGCCCCAGATCTTCAGCTGTTCGATGGCCGCGGCGCGGAAGGTGTCACCGGCCACCAGAAGCGTGGACAGGCCGGCACTCTTCAGCTTTGACGACATCTTGCCGATGGTCGTGGTCTTGCCGGAACCGTTGACGCCGACGACGAGAATGACATGCGGCTTGTGCGCGAGGTCGAGTTCGAGCGGGCGGGCGACCGGTTCGAGCACCTTTTCGATCTCGGCGGCCATGAAGCGGCGCACTTCCTCCTCGTCGACATCCTTGCCGTAGCGATGGTCGGACAGCGCGTCGGTCACCGCCATGGCGGTTTCGACGCCGAGATCAGCCTGGACCAGCAGGTCCTCAAGCTCCTGCAGCGTCTCGTCGTCGAGGCGACGCTTGGTGAAGACGGAGGCGATGTTCTCGGTCAGCGCAGAGGAGGAGCGCGAAAGGCCCTTGCGGAGCTTCGCGAACCAGCCGGCCCGCGCTTCCTCGGGTTCGGGTGCCTGTCGTTCCTCCGCCTTGCGCGGCTCGAACAGGGTAACCTTGCCCGTATCGGTCAGCAGTTCCGGTCGTGGCGTGCTCGGCTTTGCAGGCGCAGCCGGCTCTGCAGGTGGTTGCGGCTTTTCAGCCTTGGACTTTTCCGGTCGGGACGTCTCCGGTGCCGTCTTCGCGGGCTCGGGCTTTGCAGCGGGTACCTTCGCTTCTGCCTTTTGAGACGGGGCCTTTGGCGCCGGCATGGGCTGCGGCGCTTCGGGCCTGGTGGGCGCGACCTTTTCGCTGCTTGGCACCTCGGCAGGAGGCGGTGCCTCGGATTTTTTATTTGCCGGCTTATCTATTACCGAAGGCTTTGCTTTTATTTGTTTTTTCGCAGGCGTTTCGGCTTTCTTCGCCTTGGTCTTCGTCGGCACTTCAGTCGACTTATTTGCCGGCTTCTCTTTTGGTGTCTTCGGTGCTTCCGCCTCAGTCGGCGCAGGTTGTTCCGGAGGCGGAATGGTCACCGCTTCCGGCGCGGGCTCCGGCACAACCTCCTCGATGGCTTCGACCGCTTCCGGAGCGTCCGTTATCTCGGGACTCTCGGTGATCGTCTCCGGTGTCGCTTCGGGCTGCGCTTCCGGTTCGGGCTCTTTCGAGCGGCCGAAGCCGAAGGAGAAGATGCGCTTGAGAAGGCCCGGTTTTTCCTGCGTCATGGCATATGTCCTCAGGCCGCGCCGCGCAGGGCGGTCATGTCTTCGGCGGCGCCGTGGACCGGCACGCCGGTCAGGGTCGCGCCGTCATGGCCGGCAATCCTGACTGCGACGATGCCTTCCTCGATCGTCTCGGGAACCGCGACCGGCGTGTACTGGCCGGCGCGGGCGAAGCCCGGCTTTTCGACCAAAACGTCGAGCGCGCGGCCGGTCATGGCGTCGAGATGGCGCGCATAGGCCGCCTCGCCCGTTTCGCGAAGGCGGGCGGCGCGCTCCTTGATCACGGCGCGGTCGAGCTGCGGCATGCGCGCGGCCGGCGTGCCGGGGCGCGGCGAATACGGGAAGACATGGAGATGGTCGAGGCCGCAGGCATCGACGATGGACAACAGGTTCTCGAACATCGCATCCGTTTCGGTCGGGAAGCCGGCGATGAGGTCGGCGCCGAAGGCGATGTCGGGGCGCAGGCCGCGCACCGTCTCGCAAAAGCGGATCGAATCGTCGCGCGAATGGCGGCGCTTCATGCGCTTGAGGATCATGTCGTCGCCGTGCTGCAGCGACAGGTGCAGATGCGGCATGAAGCGCAGCTCGCCGGCGATGATGTCGAGAAGTGCGTCGTCGACTTCGACGGAATCGATCGAGGACAGGCGCAGGCGCGGCAAGTCCGGCACGCCGCGCAGGATCGAGCCGACGAGACGGCCGAGCGAGGGCTTGCCGGGGAGGTCCGCGCCCCAGGAGGTGGTGTCGACGCCGGTCAGCACGATCTCGCGATAGCCATTGCCGACGAGGCGCCTGACCTGTTCGACCACTTCGCCCATGGGCACCGAGCGCGACGGCCCCCGGCCATAGGGAATGATGCAGAAGGTGCAGCGGTGGTCGCAGCCGTTCTGTACCTGGATGAAGGCACGGGCGCGGCCCTCGATGGCGTCGACCATGTGGGCGGCGGTGTCGCGCACGCTCATGATGTCGTTGACGCGGACCTTTTCCGTGTCATTGACGCCGAAATCGGGCAGCGCGCGGTAGGCGTTGGCGCGCAGCTTGTCGTCATTGCCGATGACGAGGTCGACTTCCTGCATGGCGGCGAAGGTCTCGGCCTCGGTCTGCGCGGCGCAGCCGGTGACGATGATTCGGGCTTGCGGGTTGTCGCGCCGGGCGCGGCGGATCGCCTGCCTTGCCTGACGTACGGCCTCGCCCGTCACGGCGCAGGTGTTGACCAGCACCGCGCCACCGGCGAGTTCGCCCAGGCCGGCGGATTCGGCCTCGCGCCGCATCACCTCGGATTCGAAGGTGTTGAGCCGGCAGCCGAAGGTGACGATCTCGATGCCCTTCGGTTCTCCGGCGTGATTGTCGCGTGGGTCGCTCATGCCGTCACCGCGGGGTCTTCGACACGAAATTCGCCCGTCGCCGGATCCAGCTCGCCGGCGAACTCGAACTCGGCCGGCCCGCTCATCAGGATATGGCCGTTCTCAGCCCATTCGATGGTCAGGTCGCCGCCGGGAACCGTGACCGTCGCCTTGCGGGCGGTCAGGTCCTTGCGGACCGCGCAGGCTAGCGTGGCGCAGGCCGCCGATCCGCAGGCAAGCGTCAGGCCGGCGCCGCGTTCCCAGGTGCGCATTACGATGTGGTCGCGCGCAACCACCTGCGCGACGGTGATGTTGGCGCGCTCGGGGAAGATCGGATGGTTTTCGAGCAGCGGGCCGAAACGGTCGAGATCGTAGGTCCAGACGTCGTTCTCGACCCAGAAGACCGCATGCGGATTGCCCATGCTGGCAACGCTCGGCGTATGCAGCACCGGTGCGTCGATGGGTCCGATTTGCAGTTCGATGCCGGTGGTGTCGCGGAACTCCTCGGCAAGCGGGATGTCCTCCCAGCCGAAGCGCGGTACGCCCATGTCGACCGTTACGCTGCCGTCGTCGTGGCGCTCGGTCGGCACGAAGCCGGCGGCGGTGATGAAGGAATAGGCATTGCGACCATCCTGGTCGTGCAGCCATGTGACGACGCAGCGGGTGCCGTTGCCGCAGGCCTCGGCCAGCGAACCATCGGCGTTGAGGATGCGCATGTCGAAGTCGCGGCCCGTTCCTGCGGCGTCGCGCACTTCCATGATCTGGTCGAAGGGGATGGCATCCGGACGCGCAAGCGCGATCGCGGCCTCGGGCGTGATCCTGTCCGAGCGGCCGCGCATGTCGGCAACGATGATCGCGTTGCCGAGCCCGTTCATCTTCGCAAAGGGAATGCGCGTCGTCATGTCAATTGCCATCCGTCAGGCCACAAAATGCCTGCCTGTCTGGCCGCTTATATGGCGGAAACGGATGGCAATTGAAAGGTATTGCGCGGATTGCGGGCCGGCGGCGCGGCGTCGTGTTGCGCGCCGCCCGCCCGCGCGGCGTGGGTCAGGTGATGGCGAAGACGCCGAGCAGCATCAGCAGGAACAGCACCAGCACGATGCCGATCAGGAGCCTCGCTCCGGTTGCGGCGGCGCCGGCAAGCGCGGGAAAGCCCAGAAGGCTGGCCACGGCGGCGACGATCAGAAGAATCAGAATCCATTTCAGCATGGAAAACTCCCGTTAAAGGCCCGTAATGCGCTTTCAACGCGGAAGGGGTCTTTTCCGTTCCCGAAATTCGGTTTCGGAACCTGCGATCAAGCCTTCGGGATCGCCACCGCCTGGCCGGGCCTGAGTGGCTTGAACCGCTCGCGGTCGACATCGTGGGTGGTGAGCGCTTCTTCGAGCGCGGCGGCCGGGGCATCGATCGCCTCGTCCGTCAACTGGAACGTGCCCCAGTGGTGGCCGACGGCATGGGCGGCGTTGGCGAGCTTGTACGCCCTGACCGATTCGTCCGGGTTCATGTGCTGGGATTTCATGAACCAGCGCGGTTCGTAGGCGCCGATCGGCAGGATGGCGAGGCGGAATGCGCCGTGCTTTTGGGCGGTGTCGATGAAATTGCGGCCCTCGTGAAATCCGGTGTCGCCGACATGCAGAATCTTGCCGCCGGGCGTTTCGATGACAAAGCCCGCCCACAGCGCCATGCGGCGATCGCGCATGCCGCGCGCCGACCAGTGGTGCACGGGCTCGAAATGGATGCGCACATCGTCGCTCACTTCTGCCGTATCGCCCCAGTCGCCGACGGTAATGCGGGCGGCGGGCACCTTGCGGCGCACGATGGCGTCATTGCCGAGTGGCGTAACGATCAACGGGTCGTCGCGTTTGACCAGCCAGTCGAGCGTCGCGAGGTCGAGATGGTCGTAATGGTTGTGGCTGAGCAGGACGGCATCAATCGGGGGGAGGCTGTCCCTGTGGACGCCGGGCGGGTTAACGCGCCTTGGTCCGGCGAATGAGAGCGGGCTGGCGCGGTCCGACCAGACGGGGTCGGTGACGATGTTCAGTCCCGCCGTCTGAACCAGCAGGGTGGCGTGGCCGACCATGGTCACGACCAGTTCCTCGCCTTCCACCCGTTCGTCGGGCCGCGTGCCATGAAAGGGGCTGGACCAGTGCTTCGGCCATGTCGCCTTTTCGCCCTTGAAACGCCACAGCAGGAGTTCGCGCAGCTTGCCCGGCTTCTGTCCTTCGGGATTGAAGAAGGCGGTTCCGTCGAAATGGTCGGTTGCCGGTCCCCGGTAATAGGGGTTGGCGCGTTTCTTTCCGCCCTTGGGGTCGTTTTCGGGGCGTTGCCCGGGGTTGTGCGAGTTCATGGGCGCCGCTCCGCGATTGGTTCAACTTTTACAATAGCCATTAAGCGTCCGGTTTCCATGACATCAACTTGCCCGACCGTTCAGGCGTTCGTTCACCGGATATAGGGATCGCGATGGCATGGTGGCGAGGAAATTTGCGGGACATGCGCATGCCGTACCGGGCATGCGCCATTCAAACCTTGAGGCACAGGCCATGCGCGACACGGTTATCGGCAACATTCTGACGGACTGGAAGGACGATTATACCCGCCTGTTCGGCAAGCAGGATCTTCATCTGGCGCACTCGCTGCACAAGTCGGAACTGTTCACCGATGCCGCGCTGGCGCGCCTGCTGGAGAATTCTCCGCGCGAGAACTATCACGTCAAGGCGACGGACGAGGGCGGCTCGGGCAATCGCGAGGGCGAACTCGGAGATCTGAGCGGCGAGGACATCCTCAAGGCGGTTCGGCGCGGCAAGATCTGGATCAACATCCAGCATCCCGAGACCGTCGATCCGGCCTATGGCGACATGCTGTCGGAGATGTATCGCGAATTCGAATCGCGCGTGCCGGGGCTGGACACGTTCAAGCACATGACGACCATCCTGATCTCCTCGCCGAAGGTGAAGGTGCGCTATCACGCCGACGTGCCGGGGCAGATGCTGTGGCAGATTCGCGGCTCCAAGCGGGTCTGGGTCTATCCAAGCCATGCACCCTATCTGAGCCAGGAAGCGCTCGAGAAGCTCGTCCTGAAGCGTCTGCACGAAACCGACATGCCGTATCAGGCATCGTTCGACGCGGACGCCACGGTGTACGATCTCGAGCCCGGCTACATGCTGTACTGGCCGCTCAACTGCCCGCACCGCGTCGAGAACCATGATTGCATGAACGTCTCGGTGACGACCGAGCACTGGACGCGCGAACTGCGCAACATCTATGCGGTGAATTTTGCCAACGGGCTGCTGCGCGGTGCGGGCTTCAACCATCTGGAACGCCAGGAAAGCGGGCCGGTCATGCTGGCGAAAATGGGACTGGCGGCGGCGGCGAAATTTTCCGGCGCGACCCGCGCGAGCCGCAAGCCCTACACCATCGATTTTCGCGTCGATCCCGACAGCCCGACCGGCTATCGCGACATCGACGCCTACACATTCTCGAAATAGGCCGGCTCGAAACAGGAATTGACGGGGAGAACGAAACGATGGGGCAGGCCCTGTTGCGTGAGACGGCCGGCGAGAAACGCCAGCCGATAGCCGAACCGGCGGTGCGGCCGCCGGCGATGACCGACGATGCGGCGATGGAAGTGGTTCGTGTCCACACCACGTCGGAAGACATTCTGTGGCTGGAGGCGGAATGGCGCGCGCTGGAGGCTCAGGTCTCGGGTGCGATCCTGTTCCAGACCTATGACTGGTGCCGCAATTTCCTGGAGCACGCGCTTTCGCACGGCAAGGTCGAGATCCGCGTCGTCACCGTCGAGCGCGGCGGAAGGCTCATCGGGCTGCTGCCGCTCGCGGTGCGCGACGATCAGGGCCTGAAGGTGCTGACCGGCCTGACCGAGCCTTTCCAGCAATATACCGAGATGCTGGTTGCCCGCGGTGTCGATGCAAGGGCGGTCTTCGCGAAGATGCTGCCGAGCCTGCGCAAGAGCGGCGCGGATTACCTGCATTTCGGCCAGGTGCGTGCCGACGGGAAGTTGTTCGATGCGATCGACGGGGTCGTGCCAGTTTCGGGCGAGGAGGATGGCGCACCCTATGTGCCCGTCGCCGACTGGCCGAATTTCGAAGCCTATCACCAGACCATCAAGTCGAAGACGCGCAAGAACATGCGCAATGCGAAGAACCGCCTCGAACGTAGCGCGCCGGTCGTCCATCGCCATGCGCGCGGCGGCGACCTGCTGTCCGACGTTATCGACCGTTCCTTCGCCGGCCGCGAGGCGTGGCTGGAGCGCATGGGGCTGACCTCGCGCGCCTTTCGCGATTCCGGCTTTGGCGAGTTCGTCGAGCGGTTCAAGCAGGAAGGCGTGTCCGGCGTGTCGGCGATCGCCTTCAGCCTTGCCCATGGCGACACGCCGATCGCCGACCAGTGGGGTTTCCTGCACAATGGTCGCTACTACGCTTTCATGGCCGGCTGGGACGAGACATATGAAGAATCAAGTCCGGGCAAGCTGCATCTGGGCGCGATCCTGGAGGATTGCTTTGCCGAGGGCATCGAACTGGCCGATTTCATGATCCCGGCGGCGCGCTACAAGTTTACCTGGGCGAGCGATGCCGTGCCGGTGCGCGACCATGTCATGGCGCTGACGCTGCGCGGCCGCATCCAGAATGCGCTTTGGCTCAATTTCCTCAGGCCGCTGGCCAAGCGCGTCGTCTACGCCCTGCCGCAGGGCGTTCGCGCCAGGCTGTTCAAGGTGCTGCTGCCGGCGAAGGACTGATCCCGAGGATTGACTTCAGGCCCCTTTTCGGGTTTATCGCCGCCATCTCCTTGGCGAGACCACAACCGAGGCGCCGACCGGGGCGCGTTTTCAAAACGACGATCCCGGAGGTCAACACCCGACAGCGCGATGCGCCCTCGGGTGTTATTCCGCTTTGGCGACCGGTTTGGTGTTTGGCCCTCAGGGAATGAATCACTACCTTGCGTGCTCAACGGCAATGCAAGGAAACGGGAAACGGCATGTTCGAATCGCTATCCGACCGGCTGAGCGGCATCTTCGAGGGCCTGACGAAGCGCGGCGCGCTGTCCGAAAAGGACGTGGGCGCGGCGCTGCGCGAGGTTCGCCGCGCGCTGATCGAGGCCGATGTCGCGCTCGACGTGGTGCGCGAGTTCACCGAAAAGGTGCGCGAGAAGGCGGTCGGCGCGGAAGTCGTCAAATCGGTGACGCCCGGCCAGATGGTCGTCAAGATCGTCCATGACGAGCTGGTCGCCATGCTGGGTTCGGATGCCGAGCCCATCGACCTCAACGCCGCCGCGCCCGTCGTCGTGATGATGGTCGGCCTGCAGGGCTCGGGCAAGACGACAACAACGGCGAAGATCGCCAGGCGGCTGACCGAACGCAGCCGCAAGAAGATCCTGATGGCCTCGCTCGACACGCGCCGGCCGGCCGCGCAGGAGCAGTTGCGTCAGCTTGGCGTGCAGACCTCGGTCGAGACGCTGCCGATCGTCGAGGTGCAGTCGCCGGTCGACATCGCCTCGCGCGCCGTCCAGGCCGGCAAGATCGGCGGTTTTGACGCCGTCATCCTCGACACGGCAGGCCGCACGCATATCGACGAGCCGCTTATGGTCGAGATGGCCGAGATCAAGGCCCGGACCAAGCCGCATGAAATCCTGCTGGTCGCCGATTCGCTGACCGGTCAGGACGCCGTCAATCTGGCGAGGTCCTTCGACGACCGCGTCGGGATCACCGGCATCGTGCTGACGCGCGTCGACGGCGACGGACGCGGTGGTGCCGCGCTTTCCATGCGCGCCGTCACCGGCAAGCCGATCAAGCTGATCGGTACCGGCGAAAAGATGGATGCGCTGGAGGATTTCCATCCCTCGCGCATCGCCGACCGCATTCTCGGCATGGGCGACATCGTCGCGCTGGTCGAAAAGGCGGCGGAGACGATCGACGCCGAAAAGGCGCAGGCCATGGCCAAGCGCATGGCCAAGGGCGAGTTCGACCTCAACGATCTCTCCGAACAGCTCAACCAGATGAAGAATCTGGGCGGCATGGGCGGGATCATGGGCCTGCTGCCGGGTGTGGGAAAGATGAAGAAGCAGATCGAGGCGGCCGGCCTCGACGATTCGATCTTCAACCGCCAGCAGGCGATCATCTCCTCGATGACCAAGAAGGAGCGCAGGGCGCCCAAGCTGATGAACGCCTCGCGCAAGAAGCGCGTGGCGGCCGGTTCCGGAACCTCGGTGCAGGAGGTCAACAAGCTGCTCAAGATGCATCTTCAGATGGCCGACATGATGAAGAAGATGGGCCGCGGCAAGGGCGGCATGATGGGCGGTATGGGCGGCATGATGGGCAAGCTGATGGGCGGCGGCGGCATGCCTGCCGGAATGCCAGGGGGCATGCCCGATCCCTCCAAGATGGATCCGGCCGAACTCGAGCGCCTCGCAAAGCAGATGGGCATGGGCGGCGGTGGCGGCATGCCGGGCGGGATGCCGAAACTGCCGGGACTGGGTGGCATGCCGGGTGGGTTCCCGGGCCTGCCCAAGGGTGGCAAGAAATGAGCGACATTCCCGCAGAATTGAAAAAATACCGCGCCTCGATCGACAATCTCGATGCGGCGCTGATCCACATTCTGGCCGAGCGTTTCCGCATTACCAAGGAGGTGGGCGAACTCAAGGCCCGCACCGATCTGCCGCCGGCCGACCCGAACCGGGAAAAGCTTCAGGTCGAACGCCTGCGCAAGCTTGCGGTCGAGGCCGATCTCGATCCCGATTTCGCCGAGACGCTTCTCAACTTCATCATCAAGGAAGTGATCCGGCACCACGAACAGATCGCCAAAGAGGCGTGACGAACAGCAACCGAATTCAACGGAATTTTCGAACAGGAGTATGAAATGTCACTGAAAATCCGGCTTGCCCGGGGCGGCTCGAAGAAGCGCCCGCATTATTCCATCGTCGTTGCCGACGTGCGTTCGCCGCGCGATGGCCGCTTCATCGAGAAGCTCGGCACCTACAATCCGCTGCTGCCCAAGGATGGCGAGCGGGTGAAGTTCGACAAGGAGCGTGTCGAGCATTGGCTGTCGAAGGGCGCGCTGCCGACCGACCGTGTGCTGCGTTTCCTCGATGCCGAGGGTCTCGCCAAGCGCGAGGCGCGCAACAACCCGAACAAGGCCAAGCCGGGCAAGAAGGCGCAGGAGCGCCTGGCCGAGAAGGCACAGGCCGAGGAAGACGCAAAGGCAGCCGCCGCCGAGGCCGAAGAGGCCGCCAAGGCCGCAGCCGAGGCACCTGCCGAGGAAGCACCGGCTGAAGAGGCTCCCGCCGAGGCTCCGGCCGAGGAAGAAGCCAAGGCCGAGTAAGGCCGACTGGTCTGGAAACGGAAAACGGGGGTGCGCCGATGGCAGACACGCAGAAGCGCATCCTTGTCGGCAAGTTCGGCGCGCCGCATGGCGTCAGGGGCGAAATTCGCCTGAAGAGCTACACCGACGATCCCTTCGCAATCGGCGAGTATGAAAGTCTTTCGACCGGCGATGGCTCGCCGGTCGAATTCGTTTCGCTGCGCCCGCAGCGTGATATGCTGGTCGCGCGGCTGAAAGGCTGCGACAGCCGCGAGGCGGCGGAAAAGCTCAACGGTGTGGAACTCTTCGTCGACCGTTCGGAACTGCCCGAGACTGAGGACGAGGACGAATTCTACCTGGCCGATCTGATCGGGCTCGAAGTGCGCGACGCGGCGGGCGAAACGACCGGCAAGGTGATCGCTGTCGAGAATTTCGGCGCCGGCGACATCCTCGAGATTCGGCCCTCCGCGGGCAAGGTCTTCATGGTCATGTTCACGCGCGAGGCCGTGCCGGAGATCGATCTCCAGGCAGGCTATCTCGTGCTGGTGCCGCCGGACGAAGTAGAGGCAAGGGAAGGCGGCGACGCCTCATGAGCTTCGCGGCCTCGGTCATCACGCTCTATCCGGAAATGTTTCCCGGTCCGCTCGGCGTCTCGCTCGCCGGCAAGGCGCTCGACGAGGGCATCTGGTCGCTGGAGACGGTTGCGCTGCGCGCGTTCGGGACGGGAAAACACCGTGCGGTCGACGACACGCCGGCCGGCGGTGGAGCGGGCATGGTGCTGCGCGCCGACGTGCTGGCGAATGCCATAGACAGCATTGGCGAGGACACACGGCCCCGACTGCTGATGAGCCCGCGCGGGCGGGTGCTCGACCAGGCTCTCGTGCGCGAACTGGCTGAAGGACCCGGTGTTTTGGTGGTGTGCGGCCGCTTCGAGGGTGTCGACGAACGCGTCATCGAGGCACGGAATCTCGTGGAGGTTTCCATCGGCGATTACGTGCTGTCGGGCGGCGAGGTCGCGGCGATGGTTCTGCTCGACGCGGTGGTGCGACTGCTGCCGGGCGTGATGGGCAATGCCGAATCCGGCGAGCATGAGAGTTTCGAGGGCGGGCTTCTGGAGCATCCGCACTATACGCGGCCGGCCGAATTCGAGGGCCGGACCATCCCCGAGGTGCTGACCTCCGGCGACCATGGCAAGGTCGCCAGATGGCGTCGCGAGCAGGCCGAGGCATTGACGCGGGTCAGAAGGCCGGATCTTTTGGCGCGCAGCGGCAAAAAGGAAGGCTGAAACGCTCGACAAAGGCGTGGTTTTCGTCTATTGCACGCGCGACTTTTTCCAAAAAACCGGAAAGAGACTGGCGAACCCGCCCGACGGAGGTTGACCTTCCGTCACCGCAAGCCCCGTTTCGAGGGCCGTGGTCGAGGCGCTCTGGCCGTCAAGAACAATACAGGCAATGCGGATGACGGGCGCACACGCCCGCGGCGTGCTGCCGAAAGCACAAGGTTTGGAAGCCATGAACATCATTCAGCAGCTCGAGGCCGAGCAGGCCGCCGAGATCGAAGCCAAGCGCAAGCTCCCCGAATTCGAGTCCGGCGACACCGTGCGTGTCTTGGTTCGCGTGACGGAAGGCACCCGCACCCGCGTGCAGGCCTATGAAGGCGTATGCATCGGGCGTTCGGGCGCGGGCCTCAACGAGAACTTCACCGTTCGCAAGATCTCCTATGGCGAGGGCGTCGAGCGCGTCTTCCCGATTTATTCGCCGCTGGTCGAGGGCGTCGAGGTCGTGCGCCGTGGCCGCGTACGCCGCGCCAAGCTGTATTACCTGCGTGATCGTCGCGGCAAGTCGGCCCGCATCACCGAGAACACGGGCGTGCGCGCCAAGCGTCTGAACGACGCCGAGCGTCAGGCCTTCGCCGAGGAAAAGGCGCGGATCGAGGCCGAGAAGGTCGCCGCAGCCGAGGCGCTGGCCGCCGAGAAGGCAGCCGAGGAAGCAGCGGCCAAGGCCGCCGAGGCCAAGGCAGCGGAAGAAGCAGCCGCCGCCGAGGCAGCCGCAGCACCGGCCGAAGAGGCACAGGAAAACAAGGAATAAGCCGGCTTTCATCGCCGGAATTGGTTTCGGGGGCGGCTCGCAAGGGCCGCCCTTTTTCGTGTCCGGTGACCACCGGTGCGACATGCGGGCTTCAAGGCGGCGGCAAACTGCACTAGTTTGTCGATCAAACGTTTACAGAATCAGGGGCATGATCGACGTCGGCAATTGACATCGAGAGCGGCCGGGAGCGGGCCGCGAGGAGAATCCGGATGGATCCGAACAAGCGTGATCGAACCACTTCCAGCCTGAATCCTTCGCGGCGCGCGGCAAGTCTCATGGCTGTGCTGGCGCTTGCCTGTCTCTTGTGGCTGCCCGGCGCGGCGCCGGCGCTGGCGCAATTCACCGGCGCGGCGATCAAGTCGGAACTCGCCAGCCGCATCGCGGCGACGAAATCCGAGGCGCTGAGAAAGCGTCTCAAGGACATCGACGCCCATTACGCCAAGAGCTTCTACAATCCGATCTGGATTTCCGGAAACCGGCCCTCGGCCAAGGCCGAGCAGATGGTCGACGCGATCAACCTTTCCTATGAGGACGGGCTGCATCCGGGCGATTACGACGCGTTCGAACTGTTTGCCAAGCTTGGCGCGACCAGCGCCGCCGATCTCGCCGAACTCGAGGTCCACCTGACCACGGCGGCCGTTTCCTATGCCCAGCACATGAATTCCGGCCGGCTCAATCCCAGCGAGGTCAACCGCGAGATCGTCATCTACCCCGATTCCATCTCGGCCGACACGATCCTGTCCAACATCCGCAAGACGAAAAGCCTGAAGGCCTATCTGCGCCTGCTCGCACCGCATACGCCGCGCTATGAGCGGCTGCGCCAGACGCTGGCACTGTTCCGCCGGATCGAGGCCAATGGCGGCTGGTCCAAGGTGCCGGGCGGCGACACGCTGAAGCCCGGTGCGACGGGGCCGCGTGTTGCCGCGCTGCGCAAACGGATGATCGAGGCGGGCACCTATCAGGGCCCCAGTTCCGGCCTGACCTACGATTCGGCGCTGGTCGACGCGGTCAAGCGGTTCCAGGACCAGAATGGCATCGTGCCCGACGGTGTTGTCGGACCCGGTACGCTGAAGACGATCAACATTTCGGTTGAGGACCGCATCAGGACGATCGAGCTCAACATGGAGCGCAATCGCTGGATGCAGAACGATTTCGCGCCCTACCACATCTTCGTCAACCTGGCCGACCAGGTGGTCAAGCTGGTGAAGAACGGCGACACGCTGCATGCCGAAGTGGTGCAGGTCGGCCAGCCCTATCACCGCACGCCGGTGTTCACCGACGAAATGGAATATGTCGAGATCAATCCGTACTGGAACGTGCCGCCCTCCATCGCGGTCAACGAATACCTGCCGAAGCTGAGGCAGAATCCCGGCGTGCTGGCGGCGCAGAACATCGCCGTGCTCGGCAATAACGGGCCGATCAGCGCCAGCGCGGTCAACTGGTCGAGCTACGGCAAGGGCAATTTCCCCTTCCGCCTGCGCCAGGAGCCGGGGCCGGGCAATGCGCTGGGGCGCATCAAGTTCATGTTCCCGAACAAGTTCAACGTCTACATGCACGACACGCCGTCGAAATCGAAGTTCGACCGCACGCAGCGCTATTTCAGCCATGGCTGCATCCGGCTGAACGATCCGCTGACGATGGCCCAATACATTCTGGGCGTTGAAGGCTGGAGCCGGGCGAAGATCGACCAGGTCGTCGCCTCGGGCAAGCGCACGGTGGTGACGCTGAAGAACAAGATCCCGGTCTATGTCGTCTATCTGACCTCCTTCGTGAACAAGGACGGCTCGGTCTGGTTCCGCGAGGACGTCTACGGCCGCGACAAGATCCTGTCAGCCGCGCTGGAGAAGGTCAGGGGCCGGTGAAGGCATTCGCCGGTAAGGTACTTACGATTCTAGCTGCTTAAGTATTCACATTAAAAATATTTAGATGGTATTGTTGCCTTACCTGAGATTGAGGGATCTTGGTATGGCGAAAATTCATTGCGATGTTCACGAAGTAGACTTGGACGGCGATTATGGAACTGTTCAGGGCATCTCCGTTACGTGTTCTCGGTGCGGTCATTATGTTGAAGTCTACGGCACTTCGGATGCGTCTTATGCACGTGCTGGCGTTACTCTAAAGGAGGAGTGCCCCAGACGTGAAAACAACTTCTATGTGGTGGAGTAGCCTGTAATTGGCTCAGCCAGCCTAACCAGTGATTGCCCAAACGGCCAAAGACCACTAAATACACGCCCATGGAAGCGATGTTCGGACATCCGAGCTACAAGCCGTTCGTGCTGCAGGACACCAAGCGCCTGCCGGCACGCTTCTTCGCGCGTGTATTTATCGTGACGACGCGGCAGGCGCGGAACGCGGCGCGGGCCTGATCCCCGCGCATTCCGCCTTACCCGGCAGCGCGTCGCGCGCGTCCGGGACGGCCCGACATCACGCACCAACCTTCAGCCAGGACATCACATCATGACCAAG
>JBHIWX010000084.1:0-17303 GCA_041987205.1 Rhizobiaceae bacterium
GGCTTGAAGGGCACGAAATTCGGTTGCGGTATCGCATCGTGCGGTGCGTGTACCGTGCTGGTCGATGGCGAGCCGATCCGCTCCTGCGTAACCTCGGTCGGGTCGGTCGAGGGTGAGGTCACGACGATCGAGGGTGTGGGCACGCCCGACGAGCTCCATGCCGTACAGCAGGCCTGGCTCGACGAACAGGTACCGCAATGCGGTTATTGCCAGTCCGGCCAGATCCTGGCGGCGGTCGCCCTTCTGAGAGAAACTCCCAATCCGACCGATGATGATATCGACGCGGCGATGGCTGGCAATCTATGCCGCTGCGGCACCTATCCGCGCATCCGCGCCGCTATCCATCGCGCGGCAAGCGTGAAGGAGGTGTGAGCATGGGCAAGATCGCACGACGCAGCTTCCTGATCGGCGCGGCCGCCGTCGCCGGTGGCGTCGCCTTCGGCACCTGGTACGTCAACAAGCCCTATCCCAATCCGCTGGATGGCGACCTTGCCGAGGGCGAGGCGACCTTCAACCCCTATGTGAAGATCGCCGCCGACAACACGATCACCGTCATCGCGCCGCGCGCCGAGATGGGGCAGGGCATCCAGACAACGCTCGCCGCGCTGGTGGCCGAAGAGCTCGACGTCCCGCTGGAAAAGGTCAATGTCGAGCACGGACCGGCCGGCTGGACCTATTACAACGCGGCCATGCTGGAGGATGGCGGGCCGTTCCCGTTCTTCGACGAGAGCTTCAGCGCCGAGACGATGCGCTCGGCCATGCATCCCGTCTCCAAGCTCCTTGGCCTGCAGGCGACCGGAGGTTCGGCGTCGACGCGCGACGCCTACGACAAGATGCGCCAGGCCGGCTGCGCGGCGCGCCATATGCTGGTCGCCGCCGCGGCTGAACGCTTCAAGGTCGACGCCGAAACGCTCGAAACCGGTGACGGTACCGTGCGCGACCCGGCCTCTGGCCAGAGCGTGACCTATGGCGAGCTTGCTGCCGACGCGGCCGGTCGCAGCGCACCTTCCGATCTGGCGCTGAAGGCCAAATCCGACTGGAAACTGCTCGGCAAACCGCAGAAGCGGGTCGATCTGGCGGGCAAGGTCACTGGTACTACGCAATTCGGCATCGATGTCGATCTGCCCGGCATGCTCTACGCAACCGTCAAGATGAGCCCGCGTTTCGGCGCCAAGGCGATCAACTTTACGGAAGAGGCGGCGCTCGCCGTTCCTGGTGTGAACAAGGTGGTGCCGATCGAGACGCCGGCCGGATCTGGCTTCGGCATTATCGCCACCAACACCTGGGCGGCCTTCAAGGGCGCCGAGGCGCTTGAGGTGGAGTGGGAGCCAACCGAGTATCCTCAGGACAGCGCCGGCCTGTTCGCGGCGCTTGAGGCGACGCTCGACCAGCCGGCGGACTTTGCCCTGCGCGACCACGGCGAGGTCGAGACCGCCTTCGCCGACGCGCCGCGCGAGGAAGTGATCGAGGCCGCATACCGCGTGCCATGGCTGGCGCATGCCTGCATGGAACCGATGAACGCCACGGCACAATGGAAAGACGGCGTGCTCGATGTCTGGGCACCGAACCAGGCGCCGACGCTGATCCAGATGAAGGCTGCGCCGCTGGTCGGGGTCGATTCCGGCGAGGTTCGCGTCCACACGACCTATATGGGCGGCGGCTTTGGCCGGCGCGCCGAGATGGATTTCCCACTCTACGCCGTCCTGCTGGCCAAGGAGACTGACGGGGCACCCGTGAAGGTGACCTGGACGCGCGAGGAGGACATGCGCCACGACGCCTACCGCCCCTCGGCCGTGTGCCGGGCGCGGGCGCGAATTGTCGCCGGAGAGGGGCCTTCCGCAATCGACATGCACGTGGCCGCTCCCTCGGTGATCCGCAGCGTGCTCGCGCGCACCTACCCGTCCATCTCGCCCATGGGGCCTGACAAGACGCTGACCGAGGGCGCGCACGACCAACCTTACACGCTTGCCGACTACCGCGTGTCGGGGCATGTCAGCGACCTGCCTATCCCGGTGGGCTTCTGGCGCTCGGTCGGCAATTCCTGCAATGCGTTTTTCCATGAAAGCTTCATGGACGAGATCGCACAGAAGGCAGGCGTTGATCCTCTGGACATGCGGCTGAAGCTGATGGCCGATTACCCGGCGGCGACGGGTGTGCTGAAGAAGGTCGCCGAAATGTCCGGCTGGGGCTACGGATTGCCCGAGGGCAGGGGGATGGGCATCGCGCACACGCTCTCCTTCGGTTCGTGGGTCGCGCAGGTCGTGCAGGTTCGCGACAGCGAGGACGGCATCGTGATCGAGAAGGTCTGGTGCGCCATCGACATCGGCGAGGCGCTCGATCCGGACATCGTGAAGGCGCAGATGATGTCCGGCATCGTGTTCGGACTTTCCTCGGCGATGGGCCAGGAGATCACCTTCGCCGACGGGATGGTCGAGCAGTCGAACTTTCACGATTACGATGCAATGCGGATGAACCAGTGCCCGGATATCGAGGTCGAGGTGCTGGAGACCTATCACCGCATGGGCGGGGCCGGCGAACCCGGTACGCCGCCCTCGATCCCGGCGCTCGCCAATGCGATCTTCGCGGCGACGGGCAAGCGCATCCGTGCCCTGCCGCTCAATGGTGAGGTCGACTTCGCCTGACCGGGAACGATAATCCCGCAAAAGCCGTTCACCATCAGGAAGGCCGGGCGATGTCCGGCCTTTTTTCGCATTATTCCGCCGCTCGCAACGCCGGGCGAGGTGTTGCGGGCGCGAAACCCTTTGTCCGGAACGGTTTGCTGCGTTACCTATGGTAGACCATCGTCTCCCGGATTCGATGGACGGCCCTGATGATCGGTAACGGCAGATGCGCGAACGGCGAACCGGCAATCGGTTGGCAGGAAGGCGCAAGGGCGAGCATTGGCGAGAGCGGACCCTGATGGATGATGTGAGGCAGGATCTGGAAGAAGAGGAGGCCACCGCCGACGGCGCGGCGGCCCTGCCGCTCTATGACGAAGAGGGTTACGTCACCGCCGAATTCCACGAACGCGTCACGGAAATCCTGGAGGCGGGCGATGCAGATGCGCTGAAAGCGCTGATCGAGCCGCTGCATGTCTCCGAACTGGGCGATCTGCTCGAGGCGCTGGGCGCTGGCGAGCGCGCAGAACTGGTACGGCTTGCCGGCGACGATTTCGATCTCGCCGCGCTGACCGAGGTCGACGAGGCGGTTCGCCTCGAAATCGTCGATGCCCTGCCGAATGCCAGGATCGCCGAAGCCGTCAAGGAACTGGATTCCGATGACGCGGTCTACATCCTCGAGGATCTGGAAGAGGCCGACCAGGACGAGATCCTGTCGGCGCTGCCCTTCGAGGAAAGGCTGCGGCTGCGCCGGTCGCTCGACTATCCGGAAGAAAGCGCCGGCCGGCGCATGCAGACGGAGTTCATCGCCGTGCCGCCCTTCTGGTCGGTCGGCCAGACCATCGACTACATGCGCGAAGACAAGGACCTGCCGGACCGGTTTCACGAGATTTTCGTGGTCTCGCCGCAGTTCGAGCTGATCGGTTCCGTTGCGCTCGACAAGATCCTCCGTACCGGGCGCAAGACGCGGGTCGAGGAGATCATGCACGAGGCGAGCCATCCGATCGCCGCCGACATGGACCAGGAAGAGGCGGCGCGACTGTTTGAGCGCTACGACCTTCTGTCGGCGGCCGTCGTTGACGATTCCAACCGGCTGGTCGGCGTCCTGACCATTGACGACGTCGTCGATGTCATCGCGCAGGAGGCCGAGGAAGACATCCTGCGCATGGGTGGTGTCGGCGACGAAGAACTGTCGGATTCGGTCTGGGACATCGCGCGTTCGCGCTTCCTGTGGCTGCTCATCAATCTGGGCACGGCTATCCTGGCCTCGGTCGTGATCGGCATGTTCGATGCTTCCATCCAGCAGATGGTGGCGCTTGCCGTTCTGATGCCGATCGTGGCCTCCATGGGCGGTAATGCCGGCACGCAGACCATGACGGTTGCCGTGCGCGCGCTGGCGACGCGTGATATCGATACCTACAACGCGATGCGCATCATCCGCCGCGAGGTTCTGGTCGGCTTCTTCAACGGCATATCGTTTGCGATCATCATCGGCCTCGTCGCCGCGTTCTGGTTCGGCGATCCGCAACTTGGCGGCATCATCGCCGTGGCGATGGTGTTCAACATGCTGTGCGCGGCGCTGGCAGGCATCCTGATCCCGATCGCGCTCGACCGTCTCGACATCGACCCGGCGGTGGCGTCGAGTGTGTTCGTGACGACGGTGACCGATGTGGTCGGCTTCTTCGCCTTCCTGGGCCTGGCGGCCTGGTGGTTCGGGATCTTCTAAAAGCCCCAACGAAAAAAGGCCCCGGAAACCGGGGCCTTTCGAATTCAAACTCGCCTTCGCGAAGACGAACGTTACTGCGTGCTGGCCGTATAGGCGTAGTCGAGGCCGGGGCTCGCGACGTTCAGCGGCAGCGTCTGGATCTGGTGGAGGATGCGGGTGTGCACTTCCTCATTGTTGCCCAGCGCGATGTGCGAGGTGTTGTAGGCGAAGTGATTGTGGATGGTCACGTCGTTGCCGCGCGTCAGCCGCACCTTGTCGCGCAGGCAGCCCGGCATGTTGCAGATGAAATTGTCGACGCGGCGCACATTCGGCGAGACCTTGCCGAGCGGCAGGCCGTCGAGCACGCCGAGATAGGAGACCTGGATGCCTTCCTTGTCGAGCTGCTGAACCATGCGAGTGATCAGGTTCGCGCCGAACGAAATGCCGATCAGGTTGATCTCGATGTCCGGGTTCTGCCGGTGGCGGCGCCGGATGTCGTTCATGATCTTGGGCTGGATGACAGCCGAGCCCTCGACCGGGCTGATATAGGAGTAGAGTTCGGCGCCCGGAATCTTCTTCTGAAGATTGGTGAAGCCGTAGCCGATGAACGGCACGGCGCTTGCCAGACCGTTGATCAGATAGGTTTTGGATTGGGCGTAACCGGCTGCCTGAGCGCCGCCTGCACCGGCCAAGACCATCGCCGCAATTGCTGCGGCGTGCATCAGTGATTTGCGAACCATATTGCCGTGTCCCGTTTCGGCTGTGCGTTTACCCGAGAACGCATTATGTCTTTCGTAGCGTTAAGGGACAGTAAAGCGGAGAAAATGTGGCAGCGCCCTGATATCGATCAATTGATGACTAACAAATCGATAATCAAACATTATCCGTAGCGGTTCGGTCCCTTCGTGCCCTTGGCGAACAACCACCAGACGAGCGGCACGATGGTCAGCGCCATCCAGCCCGGTTTGTCGTGGTCGTGCACACGGCGCACGATCAGTGACAGAGTCGGCAGCACGCAGAAGACGACCCAGCCCCAGGAGAGATAGCGCGGCGCGCCTTCCTCGAAGGGCAGGTAGTCGAAATAGGTCGCGAAATAGCGGATGTCGACCTGCACCAGCACCGCCCAGACGAGAATGGCGAAGCCGGCCCAGTACCAGAACTCGCGGCGATTGGCCCGGCCGGAGAAGTTCACATAATTGCGTAGGGCAGAAAACATGGCGCGCAGGAAGGACATGAAGTCTCCGGGACGGGGATCTGGACTGGCCATCCGACATGACAAAACAGGCAGGCGGATGGCAAACGATTCTCGAAACGATCTTATCGCGACCGCCGTTCAGCGCGCAAATTTGGCGTGACCGGCAGCCGGCTTCATGGCCCGCGATCGATTGATTGACTTTTACGTAAGAACTGTTCACACAACTGACATATCAGCGGCGGGATAAGCCGCCGGAACAACAAGGCGCGACAAGAGGCGGCGGGGCACATGGCGGCAAAGTCCGAGATCAACGAATATTTCTCGATTACCGAACTGACGCGTGAGTTCGGCGTGTCGACGCGCACCATCCGTTTCTACGAGGATGAGGGGCTAATCAAGCCGCTCCGGCGCGGGCGAACACGGCTGTTCCGGCCATCCGACCGCAGGCTCCTGTCCTTCATCCTGCGCGGCAAGCGGCTCGGCTTCTCGATCGCCGAGATCCGCGAGATCCTGAACATGTACAAGGAGCCGCCTGGCGAGGAGGGGCAGCTCAGGCTGCTCATCCAGCGGGTCAGCGAAAAGCGCGGCCAGCTCGAGCAGAAGCGCCGGGACATCGAGGAAACGCTGCGCGAACTCGACCAGGCCGAGGAGGCAAGCCTCGCGCGGCTCGCGGAACTGGGCGTCGGAAGATAAGCGTTTCCACCTGTGGCCCTCGTCCGGATGAGGGCCATTTGCAGCGCGATCAGATCCAGCGCCGGACCTTCTTCTTGTAATCGCGCCAGGCCCTGCCGAAACGGTGCTCGAGATGGGCTTCCTCGCGTTCGATGCCGAGCTTCTGTTCGGCAAAGGCGGCGAAGACCGCGACCACGAACATCCACAGGCTGCCGAGTACCAGCCCCAGTGCGGTAAGCAGGACGAGATTGCCGAGATAGATCGGGTTGCGCGTCAACGTGAACGGACCGGAGGTGACCAGATGGCTCGCCTCCCGGTGCGGCAGTATGGCGGTTCCCGCGCGGGACATTTCGCGCATCGCGGTGACATAGAGCGCGGTGGCGGCCATGGCGAGCAGGACGCCGACGCCCTGGAGGATGTCGCGCGCCGCGCCGCTTGCCCATGGCAGCGGGTATAGGATTGTCAGGGCAATGCCAACGACCAGCGCGGCGACGAGAATGATCGGCGGCCAGGGAATGACGTTCGGTCTGTCGGCGCGTGCGTTCATCGATCTCCCCCGGGGCTTCCTGCGGACCCCAATCCTGCGGTTCGTCCCCGACCTTCGTCAGCTTGCGCATCGCGGTCGCGGACCTTACTCCTTCGTCAGGAAAGTATCAGGGAGCGAGACGGCATGTCCATTCATATCCGCTTTGCCGAGCCGGGGGACCGGGCGCAGTGGGAGGCGTTGTGGCGCGGCTATCAGGCGTTCTACGAGGCCGATCTGAGCGCCGGGACCGACGCGCTGTGGGAGCGCCTGATGAACGCGAAGGGCGACGGGCCCTATGCGCTGGTCGCGGCGCTGAAAGACGATGACGGCCATGAAAAACTGGCCGGGCTGGCGCACTATCTCTACCACGCCTCGACCTGGTCGAGCGAACCGCGCTGCTATCTCAACGACCTGTTCACGGCCGCGGACGCGCGCGGCAAGGGCGTCGGTCGGAAGCTGATCGAGGCAGTCTACGACAAGGCAGACGCCCATGGCGCGGATACGGTCTACTGGCTCACCCAGGATTTCAACACGACGGCGCGCCGCCTCTATGACGAGGTCGGCAAGCTGACGCCCTTCATCAAATATTCGCGCTAGATGCGGCCGCCGAGCCAGAACAGCGCAAACAGGATCGCCAGCATGACCGGCTGGTGCGCCAGATAGTAGATCAGGCTGTGACGACCAATGAAGCGGAGCAGGCGCGCCGGCGCGAATGTCAGTTTCGGCCGGGCGAGCATCTCCAGCCAGCCTTGCCGGGTCGCCAGTTTTGCGGCGGCCAGGCCCAACAGGATCATGCCGAAAAACGGAAAGACCGGCACATAGTCGTTGGAAACGGGGATGATCCGTGAAAGTCCGGACCACCACCAGACCGGTGCGTCGAGCGCTTCGGTCTGGAGCGTGCCGCGCAGCGTGAGTACTGCGGCAGCCACGAGCGCGGTCAGCCACCAGGGTGCGCGCAGGAAGGCCAGTGCGAGGATCGAGCCCAGCGCGATCGAATGCAGGATGCCGAAGAAGATGAAGGCGTCCGGCGTGGCGAACCAGGTCGCGACGGTGATCACGAGCGCGGCGGCGACGATCTGGGCCAGGCGAACGAGGAAGGACCGCCATCGAACGCCATTGCCATTGGCGAGGAAGAGGCTGAATCCGACCAGAAATAGGAAGCTGCCGGCAATGCTGCGCGCAAACCAGATCATTTCCGCTTGCGCCATGAAGCCGCGTGGCAGGACACCGAACATTTCGAGGTCCCAGCAGAAATGATAGACCGTCATGGCGACGAGCGCGATGCCGCGGCCGAGGTCGACGAGCGCGATGCGATGGGAGGCTGCTTCGTTTGACGCTTGCATCGTGCGGCTGTAGCACGGGGCGGGATTTTGGAAAATCGGCCGGAACGTTTTCACCGGAAGCAGGAGAACCATCATGCACACGCTCGATGCGAACGGCGCCAACATGCTAGCGATCGGTCTCGGCACTTGGACGCTGAAGGAGCAGCAATGCTTCGACATGGTGACCGCGGCGATCGAGGCCGGCTATCGCCATGTCGACACGGCGGCGATGTATGACAATGAAGAGGCCGTCGGCGAAGCGATCCGGGCGAGCAGCCTGCCGCGCGAGTCGCTGTTCGTCACGACCAAGGTCTGGCCCGACCAGCTGGCGCAGGGCGACCTTCAGCGTTCGGTCGAAGCCTCGCTCGGCCGGCTCGGCCTCGACCATGTCGACCTGATCCTGATTCATTGGCCGTCGAAGACGGTGCCGCTCGCCGAGAGCATCGCGGCGCTGAACGAGGTGGCCGACAAGGGCATGGCACGCAATATCGGCGTCGCCAATTTCACCACAAGCCTGCTCGACGAGGCGGTGTCGCTTTCCGCCCGCAAGCTCGCCTGCAATCAGGTCGAGTATCATCCGTATCTCAATCAGGACAAGGTGCTCGCCGCCTGCCGCAAGCACGGCGTGGCGCTGATCTCCTATTGCCCGCTCGGTCGTGGCGGCGATCTCTTCGACGAGGCGGCGGTGACCGAGGCCGCCAGGGCGCATGGCCGCTCGCCGGCACAGATCGTGCTGCGCTGGCATGTTCAGCAGGACAGCGTCGGCGCCATCCCGCGTACGTCGCGGCCCGAACGGCTCGCCGAAAACCTGTCGGTGTTCGATTTCGAACTGAGCGACGCGGAAATGGCGGGGATCTCGGGCCTGACAACGAAAGGATATCGCATCTGCGATTTCGAGTTTTCGCCGGAATGGGACGCGGCCTGAACCGGCCGTCTGCCGGACGCGAAGCTGCTCGGGAAAGGGCGGGAATCAGCCCTTAGGTCGTGTCCGGGTCGTCCGTATTGCACTGCGGTAAGGGCTGCCATGCAGCCGGCGCATTAATGATGTGTTAACATTGTGGAAAGCGCTTATCCTATTGTAATGATGTATTTATTTATCTTCGTATCGGCGGGCTTGGCCCAATTGCGACATCTTCGTGACGATTTCGCGCTTGCGAGAATTCGGGCATCCAACTATATACCGCGCGTCTCAACAAGACCGGCCAAAGCCGGCTTCTCCAACAGGGTGCATAAGTCCAATGGACGAAATCGTCAGAGGCAACAGAGCCCAGGGCTCTGTCTGGGGCGTCGCGATCATCGCGGTTGCCGTTTTCGTAGCCGTCGCACTGGTCGTTTCCATGTTCGGATCGACCGAAATCGCAACGGTCGCCAGCGCAAGCTGAGCAGAATTCCACGATCGGGAAACACCACAATTTTCCATTTCGCATCTCCGGTCGGCCCATACGGGGCCGGCCGTTTTGCGTTATGGCCGCTTGTTCCGATGCAAAGCCGGTTTCGTGGAATCCTGTAATCGCATACTCTGCGGTCTGCGCAGGCGTCGAAGCCGCGCGTGACGAGATGTATCGTGGATTTCAGGGAGGGTACGGATGGCGATTACGCCCGTCAGTGAACTGGTCGAGCGCGCCAATGCGCAGGTTGACGTGCTGCAGCCCGGCGAGGCGCTGGAGCGCCAGGCCGGCGGCAAGGCGATCCTGGTCGACATCCGCGACATCCGTGAACTTGAACGCGGCGGCCGCGTGAAGGACGCGGTGCATGCACCGCGCGGCATGCTGGAGTTCTGGTTCGATCCGTCCAGCAAATATTATCGCGACGTGTTCGGCGATGGCGACAAGACCTATGTGCTGTTCTGCGCGGCAGGCTGGCGCTCGGCGCTGGCGGCCAAGACGCTGGACGACATGGGGTTCGAGAACATCGCCCATGTCGATGGCGGCTTCGCCGCGCTGAAGGAAGCGGGAGCGTCGATCGTCGACAAGGACGGCTCGGTCTGGCCGTCGGAAGAATAGCGCCAACGCTGTGGACAAGCGGCGGGCAGGGTGCCCGCGCGGTTTGAAAGCCGGACGTCGCTCGCCTATGAAACAGGAATGACGCTTCATCTGGTCAAGCTTTGCGTGGGCGTTTCGACGATCGAGGAATTGCAGGCCTGGATCGATTTTCGCCGCGACGAGAAACGCCAGCGCGGCGAAGCGCCGGAGCAAAAGCACACGACCCGGATGACGCCGAAGCGGGCAGAGGAACTGCTCGATGGCGGTTCGCTCTACTGGGTGATCAAGGGCAATATCCAGGTCCGTCAGCGCCTCACCGACATCCGGCCCTTCACCGACAAGGAAGGCATCCAGCGCTGCGACCTCGTGCTGGCACCGAAACTCGTCGCCACGGAGTGGCAGCCGCGCCGCGCCTTCCAGGGCTGGCGCTATCTCAAGCCCGAGGAAGCACCGGCCGACCTTGCCGCCGGATCCGGCACTGGCGCACTGCCTCCGGAACTGCGGCTGGAATTGGCGGAACTCGGCCTGCTCTGAGCGCTTCCGGGCCCTTGCTGAAGACACGCAAAAATAATTCTTGTCGATCCCGAAAAAACCTCGCATCGTTAAGGCGTGGTTTAACCAAGGCCAAATAAACTCACCCGATCCGCGCCGAAAACATTGAAGTTGACCCAAATTTGGACAACACTTCATTTCAAGGGCGCGTTTCAGTTGGTGGGTAGACGCAGATGAACCTTTTCGGTCCCGGTGAAGTCACGCCGCGACAGGCGTATGTCATTGTATGCGGTAACGAAAAGGGTGGTTCGGGCAAGACCACCATCACCATGCATCTCATCGTTGCGCTGCTGAATGCCGGTCACAAGGTGGCCAGCATCGATCTCGACAGCCGTCAGATGAGCCTCACGCGCTATGTCGAGAATCGTGCGGCCTGGAGCCGGCGGCGCGGATTGCGCATCGCCATGCCGGATCATTCGCGGGTCGAGCGGGCGCTGGGCGACAGCGTTTCGGAAAACGAGAACATCGAACTCGCGCGGTTCCAGAACATTCTGGAGCGCGTCGAGACCACGCATGATTTCATCGTCATCGATACGCCCGGCCATGACGGTTACGCCATGCGGCTTGCCCATTCCATGGCAGACACGCTGGTCACGCCGATCAACGATTCCTTCATCGACTTCGACGTCCTCGGCCATATCGATGCCGAGACCGGCGAGGTGATAAACATCTCGCACTATGCGCGCATGGTGCGCGAGGCGCGGCGCCACCGGCGGACCGTGGACAATGGGCTGCTCGATTGGGTGGTGGTGCGCAACCGGCTCTCGCCACTGACCTCGCGCAACAATCGCAGCCTTGCCGACAGTCTGCGCGATCTGTGCATGCGGCTCGGCTGCCGGCTCGCCGACGGTATTTCCGAACGCGTGATCTTCCGCGAACTGTTCCCGATCGGCATGACCGCGCTCGACGAGCTGACCTCGGATTCGCTCGGCACCGGACCGACGCTGTCGCATCTGTCCGCGCGCCAGGAGATCCGGTCGCTGCTGTCTTCGCTCAAGCTTCCCATCGACGATGTCGGCAAGCGCCGGGCACAGGCCCGCCGTGTGTGGCTGGAGAACGTGGCCCAGCCCATCGACAGCCTCGACGTGCTCGCAGACTGAGCGCGACGCTTTTCCGTCCTTAGGCGCGGCAATCGCTGCCGCGATGAGACATATCGACCGTCGCCACTTGCATGGCGTGCCGGTCGTGCCAAATATGCATCATGGCCAAGGACAAGGTTTCCAACCCAAGCGACATAGCCCGCCAGTCGACCGGCGCGGTCGGCGACACCGTTTCCAGTACGGGTGAGATCGCGTCCTTTCTGGCGCAGGCGCGCCGCAGCGATCCGAGCGCGGCGGGACGGCTGATCTTCGCGCTCGACGCGACCATGAGCCGGCAGCCGACCTGGGACCGGGCCTGCCAGATCCAGGCATCGATGTTCGACGCAGTGGCGAAGGCCGGCGGCCTTTCGGTTCAGCTCGTCTATTTTCGCGGCTTCGGCGAAAGCCGTGCCTCGAAATGGGTGATGAACGCCAAGGCGCTGGGCGACCTGATGACCGGCATCGACTGCCGGGGCGGCCAGACCCAGATCGCCAAGGTGTTGAGCCACGCCAACAAGGAAAACGGCAAGCGCAAGGTCGATGCTCTGGTGTTCATCGGCGATGCGATGGAGGAAGAGCCCGACCGCCTGTGCCAGCTTGCCGGCGAACTGGGCGTGAAGGGCACGCGCATCTTCGCGTTCCAGGAAGGCCATGACGGCCTGGCGGAGCGCACCTTTCGCGAGATGGCGCGGCTGAGCGGCGGGGTCTGGTTCCGGCTCGGTCCGGATTCGGCGCGCGAACTGGCCGAACTGCTGGGCGCGATCGCCGTCTACGCCAGCGGTGGGCGTCCGGCGCTGGAGGCGCATGGGCAACGCGGTTCGACGCTTCTCATCGAACGCATGTATGGCAAGGGCAAGCGGGGAGGCTGAGCCGCGATGGGTTACATGTTCGGGTTTTTCCTGATCGCGGCCATTATCACGAGCGCGATTGCCGTCATGATGACGTTTCCGCCTGCGCGGATCGCCGGCGCGCTGCGCCTGACGGTGCCTGTGCTGATGATCGGGGCGGGCGGGGTGTTGACGCTGATCGGCCGCGGCGCGCTGGGCATGCCGCTGGTGGCGCTGGGGGTCACCTGGCTGGTGCGCTCGCGGCGGACGGGATCGATCGGCGGCGGATTTCGCGGGCCGCAGGGCGCGACCTCGACCGTGCGTTCGGCCTGGTTCGAGATGGAACTCGACCATGACAGCGGCGATCTCGACGGAACGGTGCTGACCGGCCCGATGGAGGGCAGGCGGCTGTCGTCGCTATCGCCCGAGGAATTGCTGGCGCTCTATGGAGAGACGGCGTCGGACGCCGAAAGCGCGCAATTACTGGAAGCCTATCTTGACCGCAGGATACCCGGTTGGCGTGATGACACTCAGGCGCACGCGGGTTCGCGGCAGGGCGGCGCGTCTGGCTCTGGACCCATGACCAAGGAGGAGGCCTATCAGATTCTTGGTCTTGCTCCCGGTGCGGGGGCGAAGGAGGTCCACGAGGCCCACCGGCGACTGATGAAGCGCGTTCACCCGGACAGCGGCGGCTCGACCTTTCTCGCCGCCAAGATCAACGAAGCCAAGGACGTTCTTCTCGACTGACATCAAATTTACCCTACCCGTACTCGTTACTCACTCGTTCAGAGCGCGTCCCTGTTTGCTGCCGGCCTTAATTGTAGATGGCCAGACAGGCGAAATTCTTTTTCTTCAATGCGCCGCAGGCACCCCAGGCCTCGTCCTTCGAGGCGAAACCGGAAAAGCGCGCGCGGTATAGCGTGACGTCGTTCTTCTCGACCGCTTCGGTGTAGTTGCGGTATTTCTTGAGCAGGCCTCGGGCGCTGCCACGCGCCTTCTCGAGGATTTCAACCGCAGCATCACGTTCCGGCACGGCGGCGATCTGGATCTGCCAGCCCGACTGGTTGCGTGCGATCGCCTCGACCGCCGGCGCCGCCTTCTCGGTATCGGGCGCATAGGCGACCGGATTGACGGCGGCGGTCTTGACGGTGTCGACCTCGCGCTCGGAAACGGGCGAGGGGCTCGGCACCGGTAGCTCGCGCCCGGCAAGGCGATAGAGCTTTTCCTGGATCGCGGCGACGTCGAAACCCGAGCCGGAGGCCGAGGCAAGATGCGCGCTCGCGATGCGCTGCGAGGCGGGGTCGAGCGTGGAAATGCGGAAGACGGGCGCCGGGCCGTTTTCCGGCAGTTTGGCGACCTCGAAGCGGTTGATGCCCCGACGCGCGACCACGATGCGGTCTTCGCCGCGTGAGGCCTTGCGCAGGTTCTCGCGGATGATCTTGACCATCTGGGCGTTGCGCGACTTGCCGGACCGGCCGCCCATCACGACGGCGACGATCGAACGGCCGTCGGTCTCGACGGAGGATACGAGGTTGAAGCCTGAGGCGCGGGTGTAGCCGGTCTTGATGCCGTCCATGCCCTTGACGTGGCCGAGCAGGCGATTGTGGTTGCCCATGCGGCGGCCGCCATAGGTGAAGACCCGCGTGGAGAAATAGTCGTAATATTGCGGGAAATGCTCGCGCAGGGCGATGCCGAGGCGGGCCATGTCGCGCGCCGTGGTGACCTGGCGCGAATTGGGCAGGCCGGACGCGTTCTTGAAGACGGTGTTGGCCATGCCGATCTCGCGCGCCTTGGTCGTCATCATCGAGGCGAAGCCGGATTCGGTGCCGCCCAGATGTTCGGCGACGGCGGCGGCGACGTCATTCGCGGATTTGGTGACAAGCGCCAGAATGGCCTGTTCGGCGTTGATCGATCTGCCCGGCTTGATACCGAGTTTGGTCGGCTGCATCGACGCGGCATGGCTGGAAAAGACGATGCGGGTCGATTTGGAAACCTTGCCGGCGTCCATCGCCTCGAACAGCATGTAGAGCGTCATCATCTTGGTGAGCGAGGCAGGGTAGGCCCTTTCGTCCTCGCGATAGCCATAGAGCGTCTTGCCGGTCTTGGCGTCGACCACGATGCCGGAATAGGTGGCCGCCTGCGCGCCCGACACCGTCCCCACCAGCACGGCGAGGAACAGGGCAAGGACAAGCATCAATCCCGGAAAAGCTGCCGAGTGCAGTCTGGTCGAAACGGCTTGAACGAACGTCGTCACGTGACCGGTACGCAAAACAAAACCCCGTGGCTCGCGGACAGCCCCCAACTGACCGCTATCTGCGATCGCGACGGACCCGCTCCGACGCGTAGGGAGCGATGCTAGGCAGCCGTGGTTACCATTCGGTTTATGATTGACGATTTATGACCGCAGCACGGCAAATTGGATTCAAACTGCAATTGGTGCACTGCACAAAAGGGCTTGACATTTTTGTGCAGTGCACATAGATACAGGCCTGTGTGGACGAGAAATAGCGCGAGGGGCCGCGCGACGGGATTCCCGGACGACGCCTCGACGCGCACTCAAATCAAGCGAAAGGCTTACAAGATGATGAATATGGAAACCTTCCAGAAGCAGAATCAGGAAAACCTCGACGTCGCCATGAAATCCATGACGGCGATGACCAAGGGCTTCCAGGATATTGCCAAGGAAACCGCCGACTACGCGAAGAAGTCCTTCGAGACCTCCTCGGCAGCCGCCGAGAAGATGATCGCGGCCAAGAGCCTCGACAAGGCTTTCGAGGTGCAGGCCGACTACGCCAAGACCGCCTATGAGAGCTTCGTCGCCGAGGCGACCAAGATCGGCGAACTGTATGCCGACATCGCGAAGGAGGCCTACAAGCCCTTCGAAACCGCGATGCCGAAGGTCGCGAAGTAATCCATTCGAACGCAATATCGTTCGATGACGAACACGAATGTGTGGGGCCCGGCTGGTGACAGCCGGGCCACTTTTTTTGTGCCTTGAAACTTTGCCGATGGCTTCGTCCTGCGGCGGGCGCACATTTTTTCGGCGGGCAGGCCCTTAACATCGCGCGGGCGTTGCCTATCTAAACCAAAGACGTCCACAAAAGGCCCGCGCCTCCCGGTCGCGGGTATCTTTTTGGGAAATTAGATTTTGCCTGCCAAGGTAATGAGGGGCATACTGGCGGATATTCGATTTGTTCCGCCGGACTGGTAGGCGGGGAATCCCGCAACCTACAGCCCATGGCGGACCGGAACACGAGGGACGCAAACGGCAATGCAATGGATCGGGAGATGATGGCAAATCCAGAAGACGTGGATGCGCCTGGCATCGCCCGGGCCGGCCGAACGTCCCCCTTGCGAGATGAAAACTGCCCGCGCGGCGCCGCGGGTTCGACCACGGGGCTTGCAAATTACCGCATGCAGGAAGACGATAACGGAAACAAGCGCGGGAACGGCGATGACGGTTCAGGGGATTCGGATACGGGTGTCGTCACCCGCACCAAGCCCAAGGTAAAGAAACCAAGCCTGTTCCGGGTGCTGCTGCTCAATGACGACTACACACCGATGGAGTTCGTGATTCATGTTCTGGAGCGCTTTTTCGGCAAGAGCCGTGATGCCGCCACACAGATCATGCTGCATGTCCACCATCACGGCGTCGGAGAATGCGGCGTCTTTACCTACGAAGTGGCGGAGACCAAGGTGACGCAAGTGATGGACTTCGCCCGCAAGCACCAGCATCCGCTGCAATGCGTCATGGAAAAGAACTAGACCCAACACCACCGGATCGAGACGGAGCTCATTGTTGCCTTCCTTCACCGACAGCCTCGAAAAAGCCCTGCACAACGCTCTGACCTTCGCCAATGAGCGGCACCAGGAATATGCCACGCTCGAGCACCTTCTGCTGGCGCTGGTCGACGACCAGGACGCGGCGGCGGTCATGCGGGCGTGCAACGTCAATATCGACCAGCTGCGCAAGAACCTGATCGACTATATCGACACGGAACTGTCGAACCTGGTGACCGATTACGACGAGGACGCCAAGCCGACGGCGAGTTTCCAGCGCGTGATCCAGCGCGCGGTCATCCACGTCCAGTCCTCCGGCCGCGAGGAAGTGAGCGGCGCCAATGTGCTGGTCGCCATCTTCGCCGAGCGCGAGAGCCATGCCGCCTATTTCCTGCAGGAGCAGGAGATGACGCGCTATGACGCGGTCAACTACATCTCGCACGGCATCGCCAAGCGTCCGGGTTCGTCGGAAAGCAGGCCGGTTCGCGGTGTCGACGACGACCAGGCGGCCGTGGGCGAGGAAGAGGGCAAACCCAAGGGCGATGCGCTCGAGGCCTATTGCGTCAATCTCAACAAGAAGGCGCGCGAGGGCCGCATCGACCCGCTGATCGGACGCGAGGCGGAGGTCAACCGCACCATCCAGATCCTTTGCCGTCGCTCGAAGAACAATCCGCTCTATGTCGGCGATCCCGGCGTGGGCAAGACGGCCATCGCCGAGGGGCTGGCCAAGCGCATCGTCGACGGCAAGGTGCCGGACGTCCTGAAGGACTCCACCATCTTCTCGCTCGACATGGGCACGCTGCTCGCCGGTACGCGCTATCGCGGCGATTTCGAGGAGCGCCTCAAGCAGGTGATCAAGGAAGTCGAGTCCTTCCCCGGCGCGATCATGTTCATCGACGAGATCCACACCGTGATCGGTGCCGGCGCCACATCGGGCGGGGCGATGGATGCCTCCAACCTGCTGAAGCCGGCCCTGTCGTCTGGCACGATCCGTTGCATCGGCTCGACCACCTACAAGGAATACCGCCAGTTCTTCGAAAAGGAT
>JBHIWX010000085.1:0-17144 GCA_041987205.1 Rhizobiaceae bacterium
GGGCCTTGCGGCCCTTCTTCCTCTGCAAACCGCAGGATGATCGTCGAGACCTTTTTAGCCCGGTCATTGACCTCAACCTGCGTTTGTGGTGACAGCCCTACAGGCAGTCCTTGTGCTCCCTCCCATCCAGGCGTTGCGCTCGTGCCTCGCTCCACACCTGGCTACCATTCTGTAAGGCCTTGCGGCCTTGCCCCCGAGCCACTTACGCCCACAACACCCATTCACGCCCCACGCCCCGTCCAAACAAAGTTTCCCCCAGAATTTGCCCGTGTAGGAAACGGGGAAACTCCTCGAATCCCCGTAGAACCAACGCCTCCACCTTCACCGCCACAAAATCAGCCCAACACCCACTCAAACCCCGTCCAAATCCCAGTTTCCACCAGAATTCACCCCTGGAGGAAACCGAAATGACGAAGTTACTCCGCCCTCTTCTCCCCAGCTCCACCTCACAACCACACCCGCTGCCAGCCAAGCTACTTCTGCCCGGCGTAGGGATTCTCGTACCACATCACCTGATACTCCTTGCTCTCGATCGTCGTGATGAGGTCCAGATCCCCGTCTTGATCAAAGTCACCGATGACTGCGGTCGCGCCGACGACCAGGCCCGTGGCGTGGTCGAGGAATACACCCTTGCCCATTTCCGCCTGCGGGTTGATGTCGGTCTGGAAGACCTGGCTCGAACGGCTCTGCAGATAGAGCGCGAAATCCTTGTTGCCCTTCTGCCAGCTCCAATGCGCCAGACGATGCGTCTGGATGGCGTGGAAGCCCTTGAAATAGAGGATCGGCTCAATGAAGCGCTCGCATGCCGGATCGCGGTCGTAGACGGCGGCGATGTCGATGCGCAGGATCTCCCCCCACTTCGGCCACTCATCGAGCATGCGCTCGAAGCTCTGGCGGATCAGCTCGCCGGAAATCTCGCGGCTGTGCAGCCGGTCGGCGATACGCGCGATGACCGCGTCCTCGAGCCGGTTGTGGTTGAGGATGGTCGAATAGATGAAGGTGGCCATGACCGGGTCCTTGACCACCACCTCCTCGGCCTCGTCGCGCACGGCGCGCCAGACCGGGTCCATCGCCACCGTTCCCGGTGCCACCCTGGTTGCCGCCTGCCTGCTGTTCGTCTTGCCCATGGTCTCGCTCCCGGCATCAAAATCGGTCGCTTTAGTATAGGTTTCCAAAACCGGCGTACAAGACGCGGTTCGGTGAACACTTTTGACGATTGGTGAACAATAATTTTATCGAGCGGCGAGGAATTCCAGAACGCCGCGAATGTGGGTGCGGTCGCCGACGGCCTTCATGTGGTCGCGGCCGGGGATCGGCAGGTAGCTGCCGTTCGGGAAAATCTCGGCCAGTTCCTCGCCCGAGCCGGCAATGTCGTCCTCGGTTCCGACGGCAACCAGCACCGGATTCTGCACCGCGCGCAACGCATCCGGCGAGATCGGTTTTCTCGCCCCCTCGATGCAGGCGGCCAATGCCAACCGGTCGCTGCCGGTCTGGTCGGCGAAGGTCCGGAACTCGCGCCCCTGGCCCTCCGCGACGTCATCGGGCGAAGGCGCACGCAGGGCGTCGCGGATCACCTCCCAGTTGGAACGCGACCGCTCGATCATGCGCGCGCCGTATCCGGAAAGGACCAGCTTCTCGAGACGGTCATTGTGCCGGGCGGCCAGGGTCGCCGAGATGCGCGCGCCCATGGAATAGCCCATGACGTGGGTACGCTCGATACCGAGATGGTCGAGCAGCGCGACGGCATCGCCCGCCATCTTTTCGAGTGGATAGTCGTCGGGATCGTGGAATTTGGTGCTCTCGCCATGGCCGCGATTGTCGAAGGCGACGGTCCGATAGCCGGCAGCGGTCAGCGCCTTGACCCATCCGGTGTTGACCCAGTTGACCTTGCGGTTCGAGCAGAAGCCATGGATCAGCAGCACAGTCTCGCCATTGCCACCGTCAGCGCCCGGTTCGTCGAGATAGGCGATGTCCAGCCTGTCATCGCCATTCGTCAGGGAGGCCGTCGCCATGTTGCTTACCATCCGTTTGAATTCACCTATCTGGTCCGCGTGTAACGCTCCCCGCCCGACGTGGCAAGGCAGGGTGCCGCGAGCTGCGGGGCGTAGTCGCGACCGATTGCCCGAACGTGCCCGGCGGTGCATCGGGGGCTTTCATCCGGCAAGGCTTTCTTCTAAGAAGTCGAAGGTCTTCGAGCACACAGACGATTGGACGATGTCATGGCCGATCACACGGTTCCCCATTTCCAGAACGACAAGGGCGCAGGCACGATCGAGATCGGTGTCAGGGAGTTCATGTGCTGCGGCGCTTCGAGCCCGTTCGACCATCCGCATGTCTATCTGGACATGGGCGACGAGAACGAGATCGTCTGCCCCTATTGCTCGACGCTTTTCCGCCATGCATCCGATCTCGGCGCGCTGGAAACGCGCCCCGAAGGCTGCCTCTATCTGGAAACCGCCTGAGCGAACACAACGGGGCGGCAGCGGGGCAGTCTCGTGAAGCGCAAGAGCAGGACTGTACTGGTCGGCGGCGGCGGGATCACCGGGCTGAGCACGGCGCTGCTGCTGTCGCGTGCCGGCTTCCGGGTCGAACTTTTCGAACAGGCCGAAGGCTTCGAAACCATCGGGGCCGGGCTGCAGGTCTCACCCAATGCGCTGAGCGTGCTGGACCGGCTCGATCTCGGGCACCGGGTCAAGATGGTGGCGACCGCGCCGAACTCAATCCGGGTGATGTCGGCGTGGAGCGGGCGCCAGATCGTCGCGATCCCGCTCGGGAGCTATGCGACGGAACGTTATGGCCGGCCCTATCTCGTCGTCCACAGAGCCGATCTGCAGCAGGTGCTGGCAAGCGCCTGCGCCGACGATCCCGACATTCGCCTGAACATGGAATCGCGCCTTGAAGATGCCGTGGCGCATGCCAATGGCGTGACCGCGCTGGTGCGCCAGGGCGCGCAGATGAACGAGTTCACCGGGCTGGCGCTCATCGCCGCGGATGGCGTGCGCTCCCGCCTGCGCGAGATGCATTTCGAGGCCGGGCCGCCGGTCTATAGCGGGCTGACCGCCTGGCGCGGGCTGATCTCGGCCGAGACGCTTTCGGACACGCAGGAGATGGAGGCCACGCAGTTATGGCTCTCCGCCAACGCGCATGCCATCACCTATCCGGTGCGCGGCGGGCGCTATCTCAACGTCGTGGTGATCCTGCGCGCACCGCTGCCGGACCTTTCCACCGGCGATGCCGGCGAGCGAAAGGCGCTGAAACAATCCCTATCCGGATGGGCGCCGGGCTTCACCGCCCTGTTCGACCATTCGACCCGGTGGACACGCTGGCCGCTCTATTCCGCTCCGAAAATGGCGAGTTGGGTTGACGGGCCGATCGCCCTTGCCGGAGACGCGGCGCACGCGATGCTGCCCTTCGCCGCCCAGGGCGCTGCAATGGGGATCGAGGATGCCGCCGTGCTGGCCGACTGTCTGGCGGAGATCGCCGGCGACACCGGCAAGGCCGGCGAGGCGCTGGCGCGCTATGAAAAGCTGCGCCGGCCGCGTGTCGAGCGGGCGCAACGCCTCGCCGCCGCCAATCGCATGATCTATCACCTGCCGGCGCCCTTCAGTCTGGCACGCAATATCGGCATGCAGACGCTCGGCGGTAAAAAGTTGCTGGCACGGCAGGACTGGCTCTACCGCTGGCGCCCGGATGGCGGAGACGCGTAAGCGAGGCGTCGCCTGCCGAGGAGGCCGCGACTTTGGCCGACCTCAGTCCGCCAGCGCCTCGGGCGCATGCCATTCCAGACCCAGCAGCAGGGAATGCGTCGTCGGCGTCCATGCACCGGTGGCAATGCCGGCTCTTCGCAGGCCGGCGGCCGCCCAGATGTTGCAGGGCCTGAAGATGTTGAAGCTGCCCACGGCCGGAAAGAAGGCGTCGCCGAAACCGTAACCCGGGCGCGGCGCCCCTGCCCCGCGATCGAAACTCGCCTCGATGAAGTCGAGCAGGCGTTCATAACCGCCCGGTGGCAGACGAACTGCCCTGGCGTTGGGAAGACGGCTCACATCCCTTGCCGGCAGAACATGCATGACCGACGCGTCGCCGGTGACGGCGCGCAGGGTCGGGCCGGGGCGGATGTCGCCCAGGCTGGGCGTCTGCGTATAGAAGGCGCGCGATCCCCAGCCGAAGACGAGATAGCGCAGATCCGGGTTATCGAGCGGCACACCTCCTTCTTCGCGCAGGAAGGCGAAGCGGGCGCGCAGGGCATCGTCGACGGGAATGGCGAAATCGGCGTGCAGCAGCGTGGTGAGCAGGTAGATGCGATCCGGATCAGCGCGCACACCCGAGGCGGGCGCCGATGCCTGCGACTGTACGGACGCGTCGGGCGAGGCCGGCACGGCGGCGCCGACATAGGTCGCGCCGAGATAGGCCAGGACGACGAGCGCCAGGCCGCCCACGGCGAAGAGCAGGAATTTCATCAGGCGCAGCACAGGACGAACCGTCACGACCAGTTGCCCGACCGATGGCCGGGCTCCCGAAGCAATTCAGAACGCCGGATCAGTGCAGGATCTGGCTCAGGAAGAGCTTGGTGCGATCGTGCTGCGGATTGTCGAAGAACTGGGCAGGCTCGTTCTGCTCGACGATCTGGCCCTGATCCATGAAGATCACGCGGTTGGCGACCTGGCGCGCGAAGCCCATCTCGTGGGTGACGCACAGCATGGTCATGCCTTCCTGGGCGAGTTCGACCATGGTCTCGAGCACTTCCTTGATCATTTCCGGGTCGAGCGCGGAGGTGGGCTCGTCGAAAAGCATGATGCGCGGATTCATGCACAGCGAACGCGCGATCGCCACGCGCTGCTGCTGACCACCGGAGAGTTGGCCCGGATATTTGTGCGCCTGCTCGGGGATCTTGACCTTGGTCAGATAGTGCATCGCGATCTCTTCGGCTTCCTTCTTGGGCATCTTGCGTACCCAGATCGGGGCCAGCGTGCAGTTCTCCATGATGGTCAGGTGCGGGAACAGGTTGAAGTGCTGGAACACCATGCCGACCTCGCGACGGATCTCGTCGATCTTCTTGAGATCGTTGGTCAGCTCGTTTCCATCGACGATGATCGAGCCCTTCTGGTGTTCCTCCAGACGGTTGATGCAGCGGATCATGGTCGACTTGCCCGAGCCGGACGGGCCGCAGATGACGATACGCTCGCCGCGCATGACGCGCAGATTGATGTCGCGCAGCACGTGGAACTCGCCATACCATTTGTGCATGTCGACGATGTCGATGGCGACATCGGTATCGGAGACCTGCATCGCCTGTGCGGCCTCGGCCGATGCCGTCTTGGCGGCGGCCGGCTTCTTTGCCGGTGCCTTGCGGGTCGGTGAAACCTTCATCTTGGGCACGCTGGCCGATTTCGTTGCCGCGGACTTCGTGCTGCTCGCCCTGGCCGCGGTCGTCTTCGCGTTTGCAGCCTTGGTCGCGGCCGCCGTGGCAGGTGCCTTCTTCGCCGCCTTGGTCGCGCGCGGCTTTGCCGCCGTGCCCTTGGCTCCGGACGCCTTGGCGCTCGCGGTCTTCGCGGTCGTTGTCTTTGCCGCCACCGTCTTCGCGGGCGCCTTGCCTGCCGTTTTGGCGGTGCGGGTGGTTGTCGATTTGGTTGTCTTAGCCATTTCGCTCTCGCTTGAAAGGTGGTTGTCGGCCTAGCGGTGCCCGGTATCCAGACGGCGTTCCATGTAGTTGGAATAGCGGGCCATGGAATAACAGAAGACCCAGAACACGGCCGCGCAGAAGATGTAGCTGGTGATCGCCTGTACCGGCGTCGCCCAGGCGGAATCCGAATGGCTCGAATTGATGGTTCCCAGGAAGTCCAGAAGCCCGATGATCGAGACCAGCGTGGTGTCCTTGAACAGCCCGATAAAGGTGTTCACGATGCCCGGAATGACGATCTTCAGCGCCTGCGGCAGGACGATCATACGCATCATCTGCCAGTAGGACAGGCCGAGCGCCATGGCGCCTTCGTACTGGCCCTTGGGGATCGCCTGCAGACCGCCGCGCACGACTTCGGCCATGTAGGCGGCCGAGAACAGTGCGACACCGATCAGTGCCCGCAGCAACTTGTCGAAATTCACGCCTTCCGGCAGGAAGATCGGCAGCAGCACCGACGACATGAACAAGACGGTGATCAGCGGCACGCCGCGCCAGAACTCGATGAAGATCACCGAGAACAGCTTGACGGCCGGCATCTGCGAGCGCCGCCCCAGCGCCAGCGCGATGCCAAGCGGCAGCGATGCGGCGATGCCGGTAACCGCGATGACCAGCGTCATCAGGAAGCCGCCCCATTGCGAGGTCTCGATGTATTCGAGGCCGAAATCCACCATGGTCAGAAGCAGGATGAAGGCCAGCACCGCCATGATGCCAACCGTGAGCAGGACCGGCCCCCTGGGGTCGGAATCGGTGGCGCGAATGGTGGCCCAGACGATGCCGCATATGACTGCCGTCAGGATGATGAAATCCACCCAGAATTTGACGACGCTGTCGGCCATGATCGCATTGGGCAACAGGAAGCCGTTGTATTCGAGATTGCCGCCCGTCAGCAGGATGAACGCGACCACCGGGAAGACCAGCAGCGCATAGATCAGATTCTCCCGCTTGAACGGTACCGACGGGATCGCCATCGGGATCAGGCCCGCGAAGAACATGACGAAGACCAGGATCGGCCGCCACAATTCCTCGTCGGGATATCGCCCGAAAATGAACTGCTTCATGTAGGCCCCGATATAGGGCCAGCAGGCACCGTGCCAGCCGTTCGGCTGGATGCCGCCCTGGACGATGGTGGCGCAGGCGCGGCGCTCGATGTCCTCGCCATCGACGATGGAGGTCCACACGGCATCGGTGAAGTTGAAATGGATGATGCCGGGAATGATCAGGTAGAGCAGCCAGATCGCGAACAGCGTCAGCGCAGTGTTGAACCAGCCGTCGAACAGGTTCTTGCGCATCCAGCCGACCACACCGACCTCGCTGGCCGGTGCCGGCTGGGGATGGGCCATCTGCTCGCGAATGTAGGCGATCTCAAGCGCGCCGGTATCGGCGCGGTCCATTGCGGTTTGTGAATCGGTATCCGACATCCCCCGCCTACCTTTCCACCAGCGCCATGCGCTGGTTGTACCAATTCATGAACAGCGACGTGGCGAGCGAAATCGCCAGATAGGTCAGCATGGTGATCAGCAGGAACTCGACCGCCTGACCCGTCTGGTTCAGCGCCGTGCCGGCGAAGACCGAGGTCAGGTCCGGATAGGCGATGGCGACGGCCAGCGAGGAGTTCTTTGTCAGGTTGAGATACTGGCTGGTCAAGGGTGGAATGATGACCCGCAGCGCCTGCGGAATGATGACGAGGCGCAGCGTCGGCCCATGACGCAGGCCGAGCGCGTGCGAGGCTTCCGTCTGGCCGCGGTTGACCGCAAGGATGCCGGCGCGGACGATTTCCGCGATGAAGGCTGCCGTATAGGTCGAAAGCGCGATCAGGAGTGCGATCAGTTCGGGCGGAATGGTGAATCCGCCGCGCGGACCGAAATTGCCGGCGACGGGATATTCCCATGTAAGCGGCGCGCCAAGCAGCAGGAACACGATCAGCGGCAGGCCGATGATCAGGCCAAGCGCGGCCCAGAAGGTCGGGAATTGCTGGCCGGTGGCCATCTGGCGTTTGGCTGCCCAATTCGCCACGAACCAGGTCGCGACAATGCCGATCAGCATGAAGATCGGCACGACAAAAAACAGATTGCCGGGAACAGCCTTCGGCGCGAACAGGCCGGCGGCGTTCAACTGCCCCATGAAGCCCAGATCGATGGGATCGCGCTTGCCGGGCAGAAAGGCGCCGACACCCTTGTACCAGATGAAGATCTGCAGCAGCAGCGGGATGTTGCGCAGGATCTCGACATACCAGTAGGCGATCTTGGCGATGACCCAGTTGTTGGACAGGCGCGCGACACCGACCACGAAACCGATAATCGTCGCCAGTATGACGCCGAGAATCGCGACGATCAGGGTGTTCTGCAGACCGACCCAATAAACCGTGAGGTAATCGGACGTCTCGGAATAGTCGATGAAGGGCGAAAAGTTGATGCCGAAGCCGGCCGTGCGGTCCAGGAAGCCAAAGCCGGAGGCAATGCCCGCCTTGGCCAGATTGGTCGCCGCATTGGTGACCATGCCGTAGATCACGAATGCGATCAGCGCGATGAGCACGATCTGGACGGCCGCACTGCGAACCTTGGGATCGTTGAAGAAGGCGACCTTGGGCGCACTTGCCCCGGCCGGTTTATCCGCTACTGCCATGTCCCCTCACCTGCAGGCTTGAGTTTAACCCGGCATATTGCCGGCGCCCTTGTCAGGTCGTTGAAACGGATCGGTCGATCCGTCCCGGTATAGATCGAAAAGGGCCGGCCCTGAGATCAGGACCGGCCCCGTTTCGTGTTAGCGGATCGGCGGTGCGTATTGCAGACCGCCGTCAGACCAAAGCGCGTTCGTGCCGCGCGCAATGCCGAGATCCGTATCCGGGCCGACATTGGCGTTGAACACTTCGCCGTAGTTACCGACCTGCTTGATGATCTGGTAGGCCCAGTCATTGCCGAGGCCGATGGCGCCACCGAACTCACCCTCGGTACCGAGCAGACGCTTGATCGACGGGTTGTCGGATTCCTTCATCTCGTCGACATTGGCGCTGGTAATACCGAGTTCCTCGGCGTTGACCATCGCGAAATGCGTCCACTTGACGATGTTGAACCAGTCGTCGTCACCCTGACGGACGACCGGACCGAGCGGCTCCTTGGAGATGATCTCCGGCAGAACGACATGCTCGTCGGGGTTGGTCAGCTTGAGGCGCTGGGCATAGAGGCCCGACGCATCGGTCGTGTAGACGTCGCAGCGGCCGGAATCATAGGCGGAGACGACCTCATCGGCCTTTTCGAAGGCGACGATCTCGTATTCCATCTTCTTGGCACGGAAATAGTCTGCGACGTTCAGCTCGGTCGTCGTGCCGGTGTTGGTGCATACCGACGCGCCGGACAGTTCGAGCGCGGACGTTACGCCCAGCGACTTGCGTACCATGAAGCCCTGGCCGTCATAGTAGTTGACGCCGGCGAAGTTCAGGCCGAGCGCGGTGTCGCGGCTCATCGTCCATGTGGTGTTGCGCGACAGGACGTCGACTTCACCCGACTGCAGTGCCGTGAAGCGTTCCTTGGCCGAAAGCGGCGTGAACTTCACCTTGGTCGCGTCGGAGAAGACGGCGGCGGCGACGGCCTTGCACAGGTCGACGTCGATACCGGTCCAGTTGCCCTCTGAGTCGGGATTGGAGAAGCCCGGAAGACCCTGGCTCACGCCACACTGAACGAAGCCCTTGGCCTTCACATCGTCGAGTGTCGCAGCGGAGGCTCCCGACGCGAACATTCCCGCGACGGCAAGACCCAGTGCGGCGGAAAGGAGTTTTTTGGTCATCAACAACAGCCTTTTCTGTTTCCCTAGTCGATTTTTCTTGAACGACACCCCGCATCCGGAAGGAGACGAGGTATCGAGTGGTTGGTTACGGATCGGGCGAAACCGGCCTCCCGGGCCGGCCACGAGCGGAAGCGCCCCCACTGGCCATCCGTACGGAACTGTATCTCAATGGATTATATTCTCCCCGTCAAGCGCCGTGACATTTTTTGATCTGCAGGAAAGTCGCGTTTCAACCGATTTGAGCCGGTCGCCGGCACCAAAATGCCCAAGCGCGATGCGGGTGCCACCTTGCTCACAACGCGTTTGCGGCCAGATCAGAAATCCGTCGGCGCACCGCCCTCCCGCTTGCGGCGTTCGACGAAAGTCGTAAGCTCTTCGGCGATGCCGGCGTCGATCGGAGGGGCCTCGAATTCCTCGAGAATCTTCTTCCAGATGCGGTTGGCACGCTGCGGCGTCTCGATCGAACCGCGGTCCTGCCAGTTCTCGAAATTCGACCAGTCGGAAAGGAACGGGCTGTAGAAGGCAGTCTCGTAGCGGCTCTGCGTGTGCGAGGCGCCGAAGAAATGGCCGGTGGGTCCGACCTCGGCGATGGCGTCGACGGCAATGTCGTCCTCCTCGGCCGTGACGGGCCGCATGTAGACCATCATCTGCTGCAGGGTTTCGCAGTCCATGACGAATTTCTCGTAGGAGGCGCACAGCCCGCCTTCGAGCCAGCCGGCAGCGTGATAGACCATGTTGACGCCAGACGAGACCGCCGCCCACAGGGAGAACGCGCTTTCCCAGGCGGCCTGGGCATCGGGGCTGTTCGCGGCGCAGGCGTTGGAGGCGCGCAATGGCAGGCCGTACCGGCGCGCCATCTGGCCGGAGACCTGGGTGGCGCGCATGTACTCCGGTGTGCCGAAGGCCGGCGCTCCGGTTTTCATGTCGACATTGGAGGTGAAGGTGCCGATGCCGACCGGGCATCCGGGCGTGATGATCTGGATGAGCACGATCGCCGCCAGCGCCTCGGCGACCGACTGCGTCACCGCGCCTGCGATGGTCACGGGTGCCATGGCGCCGGCAAGGGTGAACGGCGTGACGATGGTCGGCTGGCCGCGCCGCGCCAGACGCATGGCGCCATCGAGCATGGGGAAATCGTGCTTCAGCGGCGAGGAGGAATTGATGTTGGTGTACATGCGCGGCGTTGCGTCGAATTCCTCATGGGTCAGCCCGCCGGCGATGCGGACCATTTCCATGACGTCCTCTACGCGCTCCTTGCCGAGCGAATAGGCGTGCACGACCTTGTCGGTCAGCACCAGCTTGTCGTGCAGGCAGTCGAGATGGCGTACCGAGGCGTGGATGTCGACGGGTTCGACCGGATAGCCGCCGGCGAAATGGATGCAGTTGAAATACTGCGTCATCTTGATGAAATCGCGATAGCTCTCGCGATCGCCGGGCCGCCTGCCCCGATCAAGGTCGGAGCAGTTGGGCGGGCTCGACACATTGCCGAACACCATGTGATCGCCACCGATGGTGATGGTCCGCTCGGGATTTCTGGGCGTGATGGTGAAGCTCGACGGCGCCTTGCCGACCATCTCCATGACAAGGTCGCGGCCCATGCGCACATTCTCGCCGGTGACGGTACAGCCGGCCTTCTTCAGGATATCGAGTGCCTCGGGATGCAGGAACTCGATGCCGATCTCCTCGAGCACACGCATCGCGCCGTTGTGGATGGCCTCGACGCCCTCCTCGCGCAGGGGCTCTGTCGGCCGGTCGGAATTGACGGGGATCGTCCAGGGAAGCTGGCTGATCGCCGCGCCCTTGCCGCGCCGGTTGCCGGCCCGGCCACCATGGCGGCGCCGCGCCGGCGGCTCGGCATCGCCCACGGCTTGGTCGAGCGCGTCCTGAAGGGTCTCGATCTGGCTGGCATCGATAGGCTTGTCGGTCATGGCCTGTTCCCCGGCGGGTCCCTTGACCCGGTCGCGGTCCATTATCGACCGACCTGCCCCGAACGCCCACCAGAATCACGGCATCTGTTGTCACAAATGTCGCGACCCGGCGGACGCCTATTTGGTCGCTGCCTTCGGCTTGCGTTTCGCGGCGGGCTTGGTGGCGGACTTGCCGGCCGACCTGGCAGGCGCCTTTTTCGGCTCTTCCGCTTTCGGCTCCTCCGTCGGGAGATAGTGCACGTCCTGCTGCGGGAACGGGATCGATATGCCGTTCTTGTCGAAGGCAAGCTTCGCCTGCTTGGTGAGATCGCGAGAGGTCGTCCACCAGTCCGGACCGTTCATCCAGCAGCGCAGATTGACGGCCACGGCGCTGTCGCCCAGTTCGGACACGAAGGTCCCCGGCGCGGGATCAGCAAGCACGCGGTCGTCGGCGGCCGCGAGGTCGAGCATGATCTTCTCGGCAAGCTCGATGTCGTCGTCATAGCCGATGCCGATCACCAGGTCGAAGCGGCGCTGCGCGGCCCGGGAATAATTGGTGACCGGCGTGTTCCACAGTTGCGAATTGGGCGCAAAGACATGGAGGCCGTCGAGGGTTCTCAGTTCCGTGGCGAACAGGCCGATCTCGACGATGGTGCCGTCGACAGAACCGGCGGCGACATATTCTCCGACCCGGAACGGGCGCAACGCCATCAGCATGATGCCGGCCGCGATGTTCTGCAGCGTGCCCTGGAGCGCGAGTCCGATGGCAAGGCCGATGGCACCGAGCGCGGCGATGATCGAGGCCGTCTGCACGCCGAACTGGCCCAGCACCGCGATGGCGACGAGGATCAGCACCGCGTAGCGAACGGCCTTCGAGAGGAAGCGCACCAGGGTTTCGTCGAAACCGCGCACGCCGCGCATCAGCTTTTCGGACCAGCGTTCCAGCACGCCGGCCACGATGAAGCCGACGACGATGAGCACGATGGCACCGACCACCGAAAGCGCATATTGCGTGGCGAGCGCGGCAAGGCTGGCCCAGACCGCCTCGAACGAGCTCAACTGGGCGAGAAATCCGTCAGAATTCATGAAATCATCCCGTAATGATTGCGCATCCTAAGACCTAAGATGGCCGATAGCGGACGCTTGAATGGTTTTGGCGAACGGGCGCCGCGAAATAATCCCCACACGGTGAGATAGGCGCAACGCACGACAGGGCAAGTCGTTGCATGGGCAGGCATGGCTACCCTTTTTGCCGCCGCAGCGATGGGGCATCCACGCCCCCATGGCATCTGAGGAACCGTTATGGCAAGGGCAGGCTTGACATCCGGGCGGCGCGTCGGCGACCAGTGTTCAAGCCTGACAACCCGGATTTCACATGCGCATCGCAGTCGTCACACCCTACTACAAGGAAAGCATCGAAGTCCTGCGTCGCTGCCACGAAAGCGTGCTGGCGCAAGGCGAGGATGTTGTCCACTACATGGTGGCGGACGGGCACCCGAACCCTGAACTGGATTCCTGGAAGATTCGGCACATCGTTCTGCCGGTGAACTTCGCCAATTACGGTGTCGTCCCGCGCGGCGTTGGCGCCATAACGGCGTTTGCCGAGGGCGCGGATGCGGTCGGCATGCTCGACGCCGACAATTGGCTGGAACCCGGGCACGGCGCACAGATCAGCAAATTGATGGAAGGCGAACCGGAATTAATCTTCGCCATGCGGCGCATCCTGTTTCCCGACGGGGACGAACTCTACAAGGAGTTGGGCAACGAGGTCATCGATGACCGCATCTATGACACCAATTGCCTCGTCCTGACGAGAAAGGCGTCCTATCTCGCGGCCATCTGGTCGATGTTCCCCAGGCAATTCGGGGTGGGTGAAGAAACGCCGTTGTTTCGCATCGTCAAGGCGATGTCACTGAAGGTCGCCTACGCCTCGAAACCGACGGTGTGCTACCTCACGAACTGGGACCACCACTATCATCGCGCCGGCAAGAAACCGCTTCTGGCCACGCGCACGCCCAGCCATGCGGTCCAGCACGTCTGGAACAGTGACGTCTACAAGCAGGCGACAGGGATCGACCTTCGCTGGTTCCACAAACGTGCCGGTCCCGGCCCCAAGCCTATCGACGCCAAACGCCCGAACGTCTTCATGGTCACACCAACCGACGGCGAGGACGTAACCGCCGAATGGTGCGACAGCGTCTCCAGCCTTGGATTTGAGCCCACACATCTGCTGATCGGCCGGCAAAGACCCGATTTTGCCGGTTCGAACGATCGACGCATCTGGTTCGAGCTGCCGTTTCCTGAATCACGCCCCATGGCGTTCGAGGAGAGCATTGGCGCGGTCTGCGGTTTCCAGCTCGGTGCCGATATCGTGCTGTTCCTGCGGGCCGGCTGCCCAATCGACGAGACAGAGATACGCGCCCTCATCTCGAAGGCGACGAAACTGAAAGCGAACACCAGGGATTTCACGATTACGAAATCGAACTCAAAGCTGCACGACGCCCCAACCGACACGCCGCTCGACATGGTCGCCGTGCCGCGAACCATTGCGGGCCGCTTCATCCAGCGCAATCTGGCGCGTGGCGTACCGGGCTTTACCGGCCGCGGATGGAAGCGCGTCCTGGACACCTGAGCTGTCGAGTATTTCGGAAGTGGCGATCCCGGCAGGATTCGAACCTGCGACCATCGGCTTAGAAGGCCGGTGCTCTATCCAGCTGAGCTACGGGACCGTTACAAGCAACGCGCAAAAAGGCTTTAAGCCAGAATCGCTTGCGGACAAAGTCTGAGACGAAGATTCAGCGGTGTCGGGCCGTTGGCCCTCCTCGCCTCTTGAATGTTTCCCGGTCGGGCCGTTGGCCCTCCTCGCCTCTTGTCAATGCGTCCAGGGGGTCTTTCGGGCGTAGGCGAAATTGTCGGAGTAGGACGCCTTGCGCCGGCGTGGCTCGCGCGGCTTCTGTACCGAATAGGCGATGGCGTTGCGCTCGCAATAGTCGATGGCAGCTTCGGCAGTCGGAAAATACAGATGCAATTGCTGCTTCATGTCGCCCGACGAGGTGTAGCCCATCAGCGGCTCGATGCGGCGCGGCTGTTCCGGCTCGAATTCGAGCAGCCATTCACCCGTTCTCGCCTTGCCGGACTGCATGGCGTTTCTGGCGGGCTTGTAGATGCGAGCAGGCATTTCCGGTCTCCCGTGGTTGCGAACACCGGCACCAGGCCGTAGCTCGCAGAGCGAAGGCTGGTCGGAGCGGCAGGATTCGAACCTGCGACCCTCTGGTCCCAAACCAGATGCGCTACCAGACTGCGCTACGCTCCGGACTGCGCTTTCCTAGGGTCTTCGGCGCATTTGAGCAAGTGGCGATCGCCGTGAATTTGCGGCAAAAATTCGCGATGGCCCGCGTCTTCCCCTATTGCGTCGTGCCGGTAGCTGCCGAACCCGAAAAAAGCGGGTGCTCCAGCCGGTCGCCGGACTTCAGCCCGATCATGCGGGCAACGCCGGCGCGCAGTTCCAGCACGTAGGACACCGGCTCGCCCGAGGCCACCACGTCTTCCGAGTAAGGCACCGTGCGCTCGGCGACGCGCGCAACCGTACCGTCGGGTCGGATGAACACCATGTCGAGCGCCATCGGCGTGTTCTTCATCCACATCTGGATCTGGCGGGTCCCGCCGAAATCGAACAGCATGGCGTGGTTGGTCGCCATCTCCTCGCGGAACATCAGGCCCCGGGAACGCTCGCCGGGTTCGTCGGCGATTTCGACCGTAAAGGGAAAACGGCCCTGCGACGTGGTGGCGACCAGCGGCGCGGGATCTGCGGGAAGGACCATCGCCTCCTGGGCGAAGGCGGCCTTTATCGGAATGCCCGGCAGCGCGGCCGGCAGGAACGCGCCTGCCAGCGCCAGAAAGGCAGTTGCGACAATGCTGGAAAGAATGCGGACCATGGCGGGATGCATGCCTGTCATCGTGAATACCCGGGAATGCCCCTACTCCCGCGCAATGGCGGCGACAAGATGGTCGCGCGAAATCATGTCGGCTGCCCGCGCAAGCCGAAAGCAATCAGTCATCCGGGCAAAGGTTCAGTGGGGAATGCGCTGCTGGCGCGGATTGTCGGGATAGATTTCGGCCGCCATCAGCCCCTTGGGGCCGCGCCCGAAGCGCACATAGACATATTGGCCGGGGCGCAATTCGGTCAGCCCGAAACGCCGCAGCGTCTCCATGTGCACGAAGATGTCCTCGCCATTGCGCACGACAAAGCCGTAGCCGCGCGTGCGATTGAACCATTTGACCTGGACGCGCTCCAGCTCGCTTTCCGGCTTGACCTCGGTATGCGTGCGGGCAACCCGGTTCTGCGCGGGCGCGACAGCGGTGGAGTTGTCCATGGAGAGGATGCGCAGCGCCTGCAGGCCCCTGTCACGCCAGACCGCCTCACAGACGACGCGCGCGCCTTCCAGCGCGGTGCCGAAGCCGTCGCGGCGCAGGCAGGTGACATGGATGAGAACGTCTGGCAGATCGTCGTCCGGGACCACGAAACCGAAGCCCTTGGAGACGTCGAACCATTTGATGGCGCCGGCCACTTCGAGAACATCGGCCGCGATATCGCCTTCCGACGACGGCGTTTCGACCGACGCTTCAGATACCCGCCCGTATGAGTCCTTGGCCCCCATTGCCAGCTGAGCCCTCGTAGTGCCGCATCCACGAACCAGTAGTGATTCTTAACGGAAATCATAACATCTACATTCGCGGTTGCCGCAAGGGCCGCCCAATATTTTTCGGTAGACAAGCCGAATTCACCAGCAAAGCCAAGGCGCGGCAAGTTCCGGCTTGCCTCTCTTCCCCGCCCCGCTAAGTTCCCGCCCAGCCTCAACCGGGAGAAACAAGCATGAAATATCTGCACACCATGGTACGCGTCAGCGACGTCGATGCCTCGCTCGATTTCAAATTCTATCGACTTGAAGTTCCTCCTGCCATCTCAGAAATGCTGACCACTGATGAAGCGTCGATTTCCTTCGATGTCATCCCCGCTGATATGATTCACTTGATTGTTGATATGGGAGACGGGATGGCTGAACCCTTCTCCACCAGTTTCGATATCGGCGATGAGACTTATGATGTCGAGTTCTCAAGGGATGGCCTCGATAGTTTCGGCGACGACATGGGGGAGATAGCAACCGATATGGTACATGCACTTGGCGACAAAGATACGGGAATGGAGATGGATTTGACCAGCATGGAAGTAATCGTTGATATCGGGAAAATACCGGTGCCAAATCCCTCAGCAGTGAGCGATAAAAATCCAGTTTCGATTCTTGCGGACGCAGCTTGAAACGCACTTCCAACGGTTTGCCATCGCCTAAAGCTGTTGTCTGTAACTCATCCAAGAGCTTGCCATCGCCATCTAATACCTCAACGACAATGTCTTCCCCCTCCCAGCCATATGACTTCACTTCTCCATGAAGTGTAATGGGAGCATGCTCAAAGTTAGTCTGCCGGACCGACGTAAGCTGGACTCGAAGATCACGGGCCGGATGATCTGTGCCCAAAACAACCGGGTAAATCGGAACAGGAGGTGTCCAATCCGCCAGCTCAGCAGAAATGTCCGTGCCGTTTCCATCAGTAAAGAGAAGAACTCCCGCCAAACTTCGCTTCTGGAAACGATCCGTTATCTGTTGCAACGATGTGATCAGCGCAGAACGATTACCCTGAAAGGTCAAATCCGTGAAGTCGCCAGTTGAATCCAACTGATTCCCAAAACTGTAATTGCGAATGTCAAAGTCCTGTTGCAGCCG
>JBHIWX010000086.1:0-16665 GCA_041987205.1 Rhizobiaceae bacterium
AAGGCACGCTTGAGCCAATGGAATAGTTTGAGGCGCGGCAGGACAACGTTGAAGCGCTCGGAGCGGTAGACCAGCATGCCCGAATCCAGCGTGTCGACGATGCAGACCAGTTCCGGCTTGAACGCCACCGAGGGCTCTCGGCCGGCGATCTCGGCGGCGATGTTCCTGGCGATCGCGGCGGATTGCAGATCGGCCTGGTGCGCCTGCTTGGCGAGCCAGTCGGGGCCGGGATAACTGCCGGCATCGCCCGAGACATAGACGCGGTCGAGGCCCGGCACGCGGCACTTGTCGTCGGCCAGGAGGAAGCCGCCGGGCGAACGCGGCAGATCCGTGGCGTCGAGCCAGGCCGGGCCGGTCATGCCGGGCATGAACAGGATCATGTCGGCTGGGATCGCACCGCCTTCGGTGACCACCGCGCCCGGTTCGAAACGCACCGGCTTGTGGCCCAGATGGGTCTCGATGCCACGGCGCGCCATTTCCCTGAGCAGGCCGGCGACGGCCTTGCCGCCGAGGCGCTGGCCGGGCTGTTTCGACGGGTTGAAGAATACCAGCTTGAACTTGTCGCGCCGTCCCTGTCGCCGCAGCAAAGTGTCGATGCCGAACAGGAACTCGAACATCGGGCCGCCACGCACCGCACCCGGCTCGTTCGGGTTGGTCGAGAACCCTACGGCGATGGTACCGCCCTCAAGCGCGGCGAGACGGTCGCGGATCGCCTCGCCCGACGCCGTGCCCTCGCATGGAATGGTCGCGTGCTCGATGCCCGGCAGTTTCTTGATGAAGCGTCCGCCGGTCGCGACGACGAGATAATCGTTCTCGACAATCCCGGTCGTGGTGCGCACGCGCCTGCCGCCATCCTCCACAGCCTCGACGGCGCCCGGATGCCATTTCACGCCATGCTGTGCGAAGAAGCCGGCGAGCGAAACCGTGAGGTCGGCGGCGTCGCGCATCTTCGCCGGCATCCAGATCAGACTCGGCAGATAGGTCAGGCTGTCGCGCGGCGACACCACCGTGATGTCGGCCTCCACCTTGCGCTTGCGCAATTCACGTATCGCGGTCAGCGCCGCGAAGCCCGATCCGAGAATGGTGATGCGCGCCATTACCGTCACTCCTTTATATTAGTTATTACTTATATAATGATGCTAGCGACGGCTTGCAACCGGCAATCCTTCAGCGAGATGCATGCGAGATAGCGGCTGCCGGCTACAGCCAGCCAGGCAACCTGGAGGCCATGGCCTCGCGGCGGTCGAGCCTGCGGCCGTCGACGATGAAGGTGCCATAGAGCGCGACCGGCCCCGGCTCGATCAGCGCGAAGGCGCGGCTCAATTTCAGTTCTTACGTGATTGCTTCCGGTGTTTGCACGTGGCCCTGTCGACGCATGGCCATGCAGGCACAAACCCGGAGGCGATTCAGCCCCGTCCGAGGAACGGCACCTTGACCGGCAGGATGGTCGTGTCGATCACCGCGATCTCCGGCGGCAGCGACGCCATGTAGACGACGAGGCGGCCGATATCGGCCGGGTCGATCTGGTCGTCCATCTTCTGGTCGGTGATGCCGGGCACCAGCGATGACCGGGTGGAGCCGGGATGCAGACAGCAGCAGGTGATGTTGTCGTCGCGACCGTCGAAGGCGATGGCGCGCGTCATGCCCTCGACGGCGAATTTCGAGGCCGTGTAGGCCATGGAATGCGGACGCGGGCTCTTGGCCGACAGCGAACCGATGTTGACGATGCGCCCGCCGCCGGCCGGCTTCATCAGCCGGATCGCCTCGCGCGAACACAGATATGCGGAGGTCAGATTGGTCTCGATGACGTGATGCCAGTGCTCAAGGGTGAGTTCGTCGGTCGGCGTGGCATCGGCAATGCCGGCATTGTTGACGAGCAGGTCAGGCGTGCCCGCCTCCTCCTTCGTGCGGGCGAATAGCGCGACGACATCGGCCTCCTTCGTCACATCGGTCGGGATCGCGATCGCCTTGCCGCCGATCTCGGCGACCTCCTCGACCAGCGTCGCCAGCTTGTCGGCACTGCGCGCGGCCACCACCGTCACCATGCCCTCGCGGGCCAGCTCGAGCGCGATGCCCCGGCCTATGCCGGAACTGGCGCCTGTGACGATGGCAACCTTGCCCTGAATGGAATGCATACCGACTTTCTCCCCCGATGCGTATTTCGTGACGCAATCCGGCACACAGCTGCGTTTTAACCTACCTGATCACGCCCTCATGTATACATGCAGCGACGGTGAGCGAAAGCGTGAAATGGCGGCAATCTGTCGGGAAATGGTCACGCGCGGTATCTCAGCGTCTCGACCAGCCTGACGAAGGCCGGCGAGGCAAGCCGGCGGTTGGGGTAGTACAGATGATAGCCCTGCACGTTCGGACACCAGTCCTCCAGCACCACCTGCAATCGGCCTGAATCGACATGGGGCCGGGCGAGGTCTTCGGGCACGAAGGCAAGTCCTAGGCCGTCGACCGCACCGTTCAGGATTGGTCCGATGCTGTCGAATGTGAGCTGGCCGCCAACCCTCACATCCAGTTCACGCCCGCCCTTCTCGAACTCCCAGGCATACAGGCCGCCGGCGGCTGGCAGGCGCAGATTGATGCATTGGTGGCTGGTCAGATCGCCGGGATGGTCGGGCGGTGAACGGCGCGCAAAATAGGCGGGAGACCCGACGACGACGAACCGCCAGTCGGGACCGATGCGCACGGCGATCATGTCCTTGCTGATCGACTCGCCCAGCCGGACGCCGGCATCAAAATGTTCGCCGACGATGTCAATAAAGCCGTCATTGATGGAGATCTCGATGTTGATGTCCGGATATTCGGGCAGGAATGTCGCCATTTGCGGGCGCAGGATCGTCTCCACGGCGTGCCAGCCCGAACTGATGCGAAGGGTGCCCGACGGCTTGTCACGAAGCTCGCTGAGCGCATCGACCTCGACCCGTATCTGCTCGAAATGCGGCGCAATCGACCGGTACAGCCGCTCGCCCGCTTCGGTCGTCGAAACGCTGCGGGTGGTTCGCGTGAGCAGGCGTAGGCCGAGCCGCTCCTCGAGCCCGCGAATGGTGTGGCTGAGCGCCGAAGCGGAAACGCCCAATCGGGCGGCCGCCTTGGTGAAGCTGCTCTCCCGGGCGACAGCGATGAACGCTCTCAATTCGCCCAGCTCGTCTCGGGCCATTACTGAATCTCATTCAATAGTTCATGCCAACTATTAGCACTATTCGAATAGCGCATCCGCACCTACATTGCCAGCACACGCAACGACGAAGGAAAGGACGATCCAATGGAGATCATTCGTGAGGCAAGCCGCCAGAAAGGTCCGGGGCCGACCGACTGGTTCACCGGTTCCGTAGAGCTTGAGATGCTGTTCAACGGCTTCGACAAGGATCGCGTCCAGGGCGCAAACGTCACCTTCCAGCCGGGTGCACGCACGGCATGGCATACCCATCCGCTCGGCCAGACGCTGTTCGTCCTGTCCGGCGTCGGACGAGTCCAGCGGCAGGGCGGGCCGGTCGAGGAAATCCGCAAGGGCGATGTGGTCTGGTTCGCACCGGGCGAAAAGCACTGGCATGGCGCCTCGCCGGATCAGGCCATGATCCACATGGCGATCCAGGAAGTCCAGGACGGCAAGGCCGTCGACTGGATGGAGAAGGTATCCGACGAGGACTACGATGGCTGAACAAGGCGGGATGGCGCGGCGCAGCGTGCTGAAGGCCGCGCTGGCCGGCATACTGCTCCCCGCGCCGCTTTACGCCCAGACCAGGGAAGCGCCGATGAGCATTCGCTGCGGCTTCGCCGACCAGAAATTCACCATCGTCCTCGAAGACAATCCGACGGCGCGTGACCTGCTGTCGCTCCTGCCGGCGGATCTTACGATCGAGGATTATTCGACGAATGAGAAGATCGCCTATCTGCCGCGCAAGCTTTCGGAAGAAGGTGCAAATCCGTTCGCCAATGAGGCGGCCGGCGATGTCTGCTATTTCGCGCCCTGGGGCAATATAGCCTTCTTCCACGATAGCTATCGCCATTCGCGCGGCCTGATCCGGCTCGGGCGCATCGAGGACGGGATCGATCCCCTGCTCGTTCGCGGCGAGTTCCCGCTGCGGATCGAACGCGCCGACTGAATCGGCGACAAAAATCCGTACCACGCCGGTAACGAACTCGCCGGCACATCAAACCATCGGACCGCAATTGCGGGTCGCAATCCCACCAGGCTGGCCGTCAGACGGCCGGTCACGGGAGAGGCATGTCCAACACCAACCGTAACGAAGGAATGAAATCATGAAAGACAAGGTTGTCATCATCACCGGCGCGTCGTCGGGAATCGGCGAAGCGACTGCGAAACTGCTTGCCAGCAAGGGTGCCAAAGTGGTGCTCGGTGCAAGGCGGGAAGACAAGCTCAAGCAGATTGTCGACGACATCAGGAATGATGGCGGTCAGGCCGTCTATCAGGAACTCGATGTCACTGTCCCTGCGGACAACGAGGCCATCGTCAAGCTCGCCAAGGATACGTTTGGCGGTGTCGACGCAATCTTGCTCAATGCCGGCCTCATGCCGGTGAGCCCGGTCTCCGCCGTCAAGACGGATGAGTGGAAGCTGATGGTCGACGTCAACATCAACGGCGTACTCAACGGCGTCGCCGCCGTCATGCCGACCTTCACCGGGCAGAAGTCCGGCCACATCATCGCCGTTTCGTCGGTCGCAGGCCTCAAGGCCTATCCCGGCACGGCGGTCTATGGCGGCACCAAATGGTTCGTGCGCGACTTCATGGAAGTGTTGCGGATGGAGTCGGCGGCGGAAGGCACGAATATCCGCACGGCGACGCTCTATCCGGCCGCGATCAACACCGAGTTGCTCGACACGATCACCGACGAGCAGTCGGCGGCCGGCATGCAGGGCGTCTATGACGCATTCGGCATCTCACCGGATCGCATCGCCAATGTCGTAGTCTATGCCCTCGACCTGCCGGAAGACATGACGGTGAGCGAGTTCACCGTGGGGCCGGCAAACCAGCCCTGGTAAGAGACCGCGAGCAACCCGACCCGAGGCCGCCAAGCCGGCCCCGGATTTCCTACCGCATCAAGCCGCGACCAGTCCGGCCCGCCTCGCGATCTCGAGAAGGCCGAGCCGCGCCATGTCCGCCGGTGCACGTGTCGTCGCGATGCCGAACACGTCGAAGGCGTCGGCGTAGCGGTCGGCGAGATCGCCATGACCGATCAGCATGACATCGTCGATATCGGAATGCGCCGAAACGCCCGACCGAATCTCCTCACCGACGAGCAATCCGGAGAGATAGTCGGGGATTTCCGCACGGTCGAGCCGGTCGAACAGGGCAAGCGTGCGGGCCGAAAACATGGTGGCGGTAATGGAAAGCTGCGCTTGGCGTGCCACCTCCACACCACGCCGGAACGCTTGCGACGAACGCACCGGCTCGTCAGGGACCAGACGGCCGAGAATGGAGTGCCGGCTGAGCAGGGCGAAGAGTTCGCCGGTCATGTAGGTTTCGAAGCGGGTGAGCCTGCCGTTCTCCACAAGGGCCCATTTGCTGTGCGTGCCCGGCAGCACGAAGAGCCCGCCATCCCGCCCCCCGGCGACGAGATTGCCGACCAGTTCGGTCTCCTCTCCGCGCATGACGTCCGGCAGACCGTTTATCGGATTGCTGGCAGCGCCCGGGACGAAGCTGATCCTGTGGCCCTTGCTGGTTTCAAAGCTCGTCAGGGATCCGGCCAGTCCGCCTGCATCAAGCGGGAGCGACAGATAGGGCGTCTCGCACCAGCCATTGGCGCTGCCGATCATGCCGGAAGCGAGGATCGGCACTTCGTGCTGGTCCGTCAGCCAGGCGCCGACCGCGGATTCGAAGGCAGCGTCGAAATCGCCTTCGGACACCGCGAGAATGCCCATCGGCAGCGACACGCGATCCATTACGGTGCCGTCGGCCGTCATCTTCCATGCGCGAAACGAACTGGTTCCCCAGTCGAGCGCTATCAGGGCAGTATCCATGTTTGCCACTTCATCCGCCGGCCCGCGCATCCGATTGTTCGAGCCGTCCTCCCGTTTCGCCGCCGAAAAGAAGAACACAACCCGCCATCGGGCTGATGCGCATTCTTTCGTCCGGAAGCGCCAGACTACACGCGCGGATCGGGCAATTCACCTCCCCGCCGGATGCGTCCACCGCGAACTGGCTCGCGCGCCTGCCACACTGGCGAATGTCGGAGTTGCCCTGTTACGGCCGGATCGGCCGATGGCCCACGATCAGGCTGCGCCGGCAACCAAACGCACCACATAGTATCCGGCGACTGCGGAAACGGCGGTCAGGACCGCGCCCCAGGCCATGTCGACCACGACGACTGCCAGCGGCCAGTTCTTCAATGTCGCATAATTGGTGATGTCGTAGGTCGCATAGGCGATGAACCCGAACAAGGCGCCGAGGCCGATTGCCAGCCTCGCCGAATCCGCCTTGAGCGCGGGGCTGACGGCGAAAACCACCACTCCGATCACGTAGACGAGGTAGAAGGCCGCCGCCACGCCGAGGCGCGGCTGGGCCAGAAGCTGTTCGCCGAGGCGCGAGAAATAGAAGTCCCGCGCGACCCGCGACAGCCAGACGAAGTCTAGCGCCAGAAACACGACGGCGCTCGCGACATAGGCAATGGCATACTGGATCATCGTGCCCACTCCTGTTCTTTCCCCCTTTACGACTGGCATGGCCAGGCGGATCACCTCGCGCAACGACGACCGCCAACAGTTGCTTGTGATCCAAGCCATAGCAGGCTGCGTATCCGATCCAACGAAATGCATCGCGGAACGGACATGAGCAGTTTGAAAATCGCCGTCATCGGCTCGGGCATCTCGGGGCTTTCCGCCGCATGGCTGCTCTCGAAACGTCACGAAGTAACCCTTTACGAAGCCGATGACCGGCTTGGCGGGCATGCCAATACGGTCGATGTCGACACACCGGACGGCCGTATCGCCGTCGACACCGGCTTCATCGTCTACAACGAAGCCAATTACCCGAACCTCACCGCGCTCTTTAAGTATCTGGACGTTCCGACCGAAGACACGGAAATGAGCTTCGCCCTTTCCCTTGGGGGCGGAGCCTATGAGTATTCCGGATCGGGCGCGGTGGGGTTCTTCGGGCAGTGGCGCAATGTCGCCCGGCCACGACACTGGCAATTGCTGCGCGACCTGTCGCGCTTCTTCTCTACTTCGCGGGCACGCGTTTCGTCCTATCCCGACGACACCTGCCTCGGCGCGTTCCTGGCGGCGGAAGGCTATGGCAGCGCATTCGTCGACGATCACATCGTGCCGATGGGTGCGGCGATCTGGTCGACCGAAGCCGCCATGATGCTCGCCTTTCCGGCGCGAGCCTTTATCGATTTCTACGCCAATCACGGCATGCTGCAATTCGAGGGGCGCCCTGTGTGGCGGACCGTGTCGGGCGGCAGCCGCAACTATGTGCGCAAGCTGGCCGAAGACAGCCGCATGCTGGTGCTGACCGACAGCCCGGTCGAGCGCGTGGTGCGGCACGGCCACTATGTCCACGTCACCGACCGGCAGGGCGTTTCCCGGCCCTTCGACCATGTCGTGCTCGCCTGTCATGCTGACGACGCGCTGCGCATGCTCGACAATCCGGACGAGAACGAGGCTTCGGTACTGTCGAAATTCTCCTACCAGACCAATCGCGCCGTACTGCACCGCGATCTGCGCTGGATGCCGAAGCGGCGGCGCCTGTGGTCAAGCTGGAATTATCTGAAGTCGGACCGGCCGGATGGCGGGCTTTGCGTGACCTACTGGATGAACCGTCTGCAGAACCTGCCCGGCCGGACCAATCTGTTCGTCACGCTCAATCCGGACGCGCCGATCCACGCCAAGGCGATCGATGCCGAATTCGACTACCGCCATCCGGTCTTCGATGCCTCGGCGATGGCCGCGCAAAGCGGTCTCTGGTCGATCCAGGGGGCGCGGCGAACCTGGTTCTGCGGTTCCTATTTCGGCTACGGCTTTCACGAGGACGGCATCCAGTCGGGCCTGGCCGTCGCCGAGCAACTGGGCGGCGTGCGTCGGCCGTGGAAGGTGAAGGACGAGTCCGGACGCATTGCTACGGCAGCCCCGCCGATGCTGGAGGCCGCGGAGTGAGCACTCCCGAAGCAGGTCTTTATCGCGGGACGGTGGTGCACAGCCGCGTGCGGCCCGTGCGGCACAGGCTGCGTTACAGGGTCTTCGCCGTGCTGTTCGATTGTTCGGCACTGGACGCGCTCGACCGGCGTCTGCGCCTGTTCTCCAGGAACCGCTTCAACCTGTTCAGTCTGCATGATCGCGACCATGGCGAGGGCGGCGACCTGCAATCCCATCTCGGCGAACTGACACGCAAGGCCGGCATGGCAGACACCGTAGAGCGCTTCATGATGCTTTGCTACCCGCGCATCCTCGGCTACGCCTTCAATCCGCTGACCGTCTATTACGGCCTCGCCCGTGACGGACAGGTCAAGCTCGTGGCCTACGAGGTGAACAACACGTTCGGCCAGCGCCAGACCTATGTGCTACCGGTCGGCGAGACGGGCGAGGACGGGATCATCGCACAGTCCTGCGCCAAGACGCTCTATGTTTCGCCCTTCAACTCGGCGCGCGGCGATTACAGCTTCCACCTCACGCCGCCGGCGGACGATCTCGTGGTCGGCGTGGCGCTCCGCGACCGGGACGGACCGGTGCTGAAGGCACATTTTCGCGGGCACCGGCAGCCCCTCAGCGATGCATCTTTACTGCGCGCGCTTGCGGCGATGGGCTGGATGACGGTCAAGGTGTTTGCCGGCATTCACTGGGAGGCCGCGAAGCTGTGGCTCAAGGGATTGCCCTTGCAGCCTCGCCCCGACGCGCCGGATCGTGCTACAAACTTTTCCCGTTTACGGGAGGAGAACAGTAAAAGATGATCCAGGAACTTGCTGCACCCGCAATTGCCCACCGATCGACAGTCGGGCAACTGTTCGAACGGCTGGCCATCGGCGCCGGCAAACGCCTTCTGACCGGCGAAGTGCACGGGTCGCTGCTCCTGACGCTTCCTTCGGGCAGACGCGTTCGTATCGGCCAGCACACCGGCGACAAGGAAGCCGAGATCCGGTTCGCGAATTTCGCACTGGCGCGAAAAGCCTTGCGGCGCGGCGCCATAGGCTTTGCCGAAAGCTATATCGACGGCGATTTCGAGACGTCGGACCTGCTGGCGGTGTTCCGTTTCTTCACGCGCAATGAGGAACTCTTCGCGCGGGCCGGGCGCGGCTTCTTCAAGGTGCGCGGACTCGATCGCATCGCGCATCTGCTGCGCGGCAATTCGCTGAGCGGCAGCCGGCGCAACATCGCCGAGCACTACGATCTCGGCAATGACTTCTTCGAGCTCTGGCTCGATCCCGACATGAACTATTCGAGCGGTGTCTACGAAGATCCGAAACAGACGCTGGAAGCCGCGCAGAAGGCGAAGCTCCAACTCGTCGCCGAGATGGCCGACGTAAAAGCCGGCGACAGGGTTCTGGAAATCGGTTTCGGCTGGGGCGCGATGGCGCGCCATCTCGCCGGCATCGGCGCCGAGGTCACCGGCATCACGCTTTCGCGCGAGCAATTGGCGCATGCGCAGGCCGAAGCCGAACGCCAGGGCCTTGGCGAACGCAACCATTTCATGCTCCAGGACTACCGCAAGGTGACGGGGCAGTTCGATCGCATCGTCTCGGTCGAGATGATCGAGGCGGTGGGCCAGTCCTACTGGAAAACCTATTTCTCGACGCTTCACGACCGGCTTCGTTCGGGTGGAATCGCCGCGATCCAGGCGATCACGATCGATGAGAGCCGGTTCGACGCCTATGCCCGATCCGCCGATTTCATCCAGCGCTACATCTTTCCTGGCGGCATGCTGCTGACCAAGGAAAGCATCGACGAGCAGGCGAAAATGGCTGGGCTCGAGCCGGCCGGAAGGCAGTGCTTCGGCAAGAGCTATGCGCTGACGCTGCGCGAATGGCGCCGACGCTTTGACGAGAACTGGCAGCGGATCGCGTCGCTCGGCTATGACGAGAAATTCCGCAACATGTGGCGCTACTACCTGACCTATTGCGAGGCGGGCTTTCTCGACGGCTCGATCGATGTCGGGGTTTATCGGCTGGAAAAACCGTCAGCCGCGTGATTTGCGCCGGCGGCCCAGGACGAATGTGTTCACATACCAGAAGAACAACCAGTTCGGCACGATCCGCAACGTCTTCAGCGCATAAACGAAGCCGCGCGGGAAGATGATCTCGTAGCGCTTGCGCTCCAGCCCTTCAAGGAAGCGCTTCGCGGCATCCTCCACCTTCATCAGCGACGGCATCGGGAAGTCGTTGTCGCGCGTCATCGGCGTGTCGACGAAGCCGGGATTTACCAGCGAGACTGTGATGCCGTGCGGTTCCAGTTCCGACTTGAGGCCTTCGGCCAGGTTGATCAGCGCGGCTTTGGTAGGACCATAGGCGGCCGATCTCGGCAGGCCACGATAGCCGGCGATCGAGGCGACGATGGCGATATGGCCGCGCCCGCGCGCGCGCATGCGCGGCACGAGGGTGGCGAGCGCATGCACGACGCCCATATAGTTGACCTCGACACCGCGGCGCATGGCTTCGACGTCGATCTCGCCAGACTTCGTGATGGTCCACGCGCCGGCGCTCAGCACTGCCAGGTCGATGGGTCCGCAATCCGCCTCTATCGCCTCAACACAATCGGAGACCGCCGCTTCGTCGGTGATGTCGAGCGGATACGGCCTCACATTGCGGCATTGCGCGGCAAGGGCATCGAGTTTTTCGGCGGAGCGCGCCGAAACGGCGGCGGCCCGCACCCGGTCATCGAGCAAGCGTGAAAGTTCACGGCCGATTCCCGAGCTGGCACCGACCACCCAGGCCACGTTCCAAAGCGTTTCTTCTGACATCAATTTGCTCAGATGCCGGTAAAGGGCTGGAGAAGGCGGCTGACGAGCCCCTTGAACCGGATCGGCGTCTCAGCCGCGACGATACAGATGCACGGCGCGCCGGCCTCGACATGGGGCTGGTGCTCGACATGCTCATCGAGATCGGCGATGTCGCCGGGACCGAAGATGCCGAACTCGTCGCGATAAGCACCGGACAGGATGAGCGTCATCTCGGCACCGCCGTGCCCATGCTCGGGCACCGCCTTTCCGGGCGCCACCCACAGCATGTAGAGCGACGAGGGCGTGTCGGGATCCGTCGGGATCGCGTGCTTCTTCACGCCCGGCGCGATCGTGCGCCAGGGGATGTCCTCAAGCCGCTCGCCAATGCGATCGATCAGGGGTGCGGGCACGTCGGAATCGGCGCGGACAGGTCTTGCCGGTGCAGGCTTCTCCGTCTCGGGCCCGGTCGAGTCGAGCCGTGCCATGAGCGCGTCGAAGGCAGCCGTCGCCAAGGGCGCGGCGTCGGCCTGTTCCAGCAATTCGCCGCCGAGTTCCTCGGCCCTGCTGGCGGCATGCCGGCAGTGGTCACACATGGCCAGATGCGACGCCACGACAACGAGGAAAGCCTCGTCGAGGTCTCCGCTCGCGTACCGCATCAAGGTCGCATCATCCAGATGATGGGCGATCGTCATATCTTTGCTTCCAGTTTGTGCTTCAGCCTCGCATAGGCAAGCCTCATGCGGGATTTCACGGTGCCCAACGGCACCGAAAGGCGGCTGGCGATCTCGCTGTGCGGCAGGTCCTGCAGATAGGCCAGCTCGATCACCTCGCGCTGATCTTCGGGCAGTTCGGCCAGCGCGCCGGCCACCAGTTCCGCGCGCTGGGCGGCATCAACTTCCTGTTCGACATCGGCGTTGTCATCGACCAGTTCTATCGCCGCGATATCCTCATAGGGCCTCGAGGAATGGCGCCGCAGCCGGTCAATTCGAGTGTTGCGCGCGATGGTGAAGATCCAGGTGCCGACCGCACCGCGCTCAGGCGCGTACTGACCGGCCTTGCGCCACACCGCGACGAACACGTCCTGCATGATGTCCTCGGCCAGCGCCGGATCGGCGCCACTCCTGATCATCAGCGATTTCACCCGTGGTCCGAAATGCGTGAAGATCTGCTGGAATGCCAGCCGATCCCGTTCGCCAACCCGTGCCATGAGCGCGATGAAGTCCGTTGTTTCGTCCTGCTCCGGCGTTTTCAATCGGATCGCGCTCAGCGCCATTTGGTTTCACCACTTGATGACAGGCGTAACCGATACGCGGCAGGGCGGCAAATGGATCAGTCCGCCCGATATTTTTCCGCCACCCGTTTTTCTGACGCGTTTCGCGCGGACCGCCGGCGTTGGAGCCGGCTGAAACAACTGAAACACATCCACCCCGGTTCCAGCACGCGACTGAAACATCCAGGGTCGACATATGCCCCAGATGCAACAGCCGCAAAGCCTGCGCGGCGATCCGATGGAGCCCTCGAATGAACATTGTCGCCCGACAGCCTGAACCGATCGAAGACACGCCGTTCGTGCAATTCTGGAACGACGTGCTCGCCCCGAAATTCATCCGCTTCAAGCACATCCTCGTCGACGGCCTGACGCATCACTCCGAAGCGGTGTTCCCGAACCTGCCGGTCAAGCAGGGTGACCGCGTCCTCGATGTCGGCTGCGGCTTCGGCGACACGGCCATCAAGTTCGGCGACATCGTCGGCGACACGGGCAGCGTCGTGGGGGTCGACTGTGCCGATGCCTTCCTCAACTTTGCCCGCAACGATGCCGCCGCGAGGGGCGCCGGCAATGTCAGCTTCATCCGGGCCGACGCCGAAATCGCCCTGCCCGAACAGGAGTTCGACTTCGTGTTCGCCCGCTTCGGCACGATGTTCTTCGCCAATCCGGTCGCCGGCCTGCGCAACATGCGCAAGGCACTCAAGCCGGGCGGCCGCATGGTCCACATCGTCTGGCGCGAGCGTGCCGCCAATCCGTGGCTTTCGATGGCCAAGGACGTCGTGCTCGATTTCCTGCCCCAGCCGGGCGACGACGCCTCGACCTGCGGGCCAGGCCCGTTCTCGATGTCGAACCAGGAGATCGTCACCAAGCAGATGGAGATCGCGGGCTATACCGACATTTCCTTCGAACGCGTCGATGCGCCGGTCATGGTCGGCAGGGACGTGGCCGACGCCATCGCCTTCCAGCTTGCGATCGGCCCGGCCGGCGAAGTATTCCGCGAGGCCGGCGAACTGGCCGAGGAAAGGCGACCCGAGATCGAGGCCGCGCTCGCCAGAGAGATCGCCCGCCAGGCCATCGGTGCCGACGGCATCATGATGGCTTCCTCGTCCTGGTTGATTTCCGCGACCAACCCGGCGGACTGATTTTCCGCCTTCCAGTTCCTGCCTCCCCCATGGCGTTTCTCCGCCAAACTGGGCCCGAACCGAGTTCGGGCCCACTTTTTTTTGCGGTGCCCTTCCCCCCCGCGAAACAATTGAAACACTAATCCGGCCGGAGGCGGCCTTGCTGAAACACTGGAACGCCATATGCGGTTCACACAAACCAGCAATGGAACCACGGCAATGAACACGACCTTCGACTTCAGATTTCGCAACGGTGCAGCAGCACCGGCACCGGGCCCGGCGGCCTTTGCGCCAGCCGGCACCTCGCGGCACGAAGACGGCACGCGGATCGCCATGCAGGTCATGGCCAGATGCATGCGCTCCGATCGTCCGGCCAACCGCACCTACGAAGCCACCCTCGACGAAGTAGCCTGAAGGCGGTCCCACTCAAGGGCCGCCGCCTTCGGGCCCCGGCGTTACCTTCGGGCCGCTTCGATTTCAGATCCCATCGACTTCAGGCTCCATCCACTTCAGGCGTTATCGGGATCGTAGATGTAGCCGATTCCGCGCACGGTACGGATGAAGGCCGGCTTTTCCGGATTGGGCTCGATCTTGCGCCTCAGCCTCGAAATCCGAATGTCGATCGAGCGGTCGAACGGATCCCAGGAACGGTCATGCGCCTGTTCGAGGATCTGGTCGCGATTGAGAACACGACCGCGATTTTGCGCAAACAGCTTGAGCAGATTGAACTCCATCGCCGTCAACGGCATCTCTTCGCCATCCTCGCCGATCAGCTTGGCGGCTTCCAGATCGAGATAGTGATTGCCGAATTTGGCGCGTCCGGTGCGCTGGACCTCGTCGGCGGCCGCGCCGATGCCGCGCCTGAGTACCGCCTTGATACGGGCTTCGAGCTCGCGCAGATCCACCGGCTTGCCCAGATAATCGTCCGCGCCCATTTCCAACCCGATGATGCGGTCGACCGGCTCGCCGGCGGCGGTCAGCATGATGACGGGAACATTGTTTTCCTTGCGCAGCGAACGCAGCGCGCTCAGCCCGTCCTCGCCCGGCATATTGATGTCGAGCACGATGAGATCGACATCGCCCGCTTCCAGCATCACCCGCAACTGCTCGGCATTGGCCGCCGAAACCACGTCGAAGCCGCGCTTGCGCAGATATTCCTGCAGCATCTCGCGAACATCCAGTTCGTCATCGCATACGAGTATACGCGTGTTATCGTTCGGCATTCCCGTCCCGCCTGTTGCCTTTGAGCAGTCCCTGCACGAGTTCGCGCAGCTCGATCGGTGAAATCGGCTTCTCCAGATAGGGGCTTTTCGCCTCGCCGAGGAATTTCTGCGAGGCGGGTCCCATGGAATCGCCAGTGATGAACGCGATGCGCCCGGCCATCTCCGGATGGTTCGCCCTGATCGCGTCGAACAGGCCGCGTCCATCCATTTCCGGCATGTTGAGATCGCTCAGCACGATGTCGAAAGCGCTTTCCCGAAGCCGCTCCAGCGCCTTAGTGCCCGAGGTAGCGATCATCACCGCACAGCCATCGCGCCGCAATATTTCGGCGATCAGGTCGGCGACATCCTCTTCGTCGTCGACCACCAGCGCCCGAACCCCGGAAAGGCTGCCCGCCTTGTCCGAGTCGGCGGCGGGCGCCGCCGGCTTGTCGTCTCCCGCCGGCAGCGCGATGACGAAGCGGCTGCCGTCGCGGTGGTCGGCGTCGAGCCAGATGCGGCCATTGTGGGAGTGCATGGTGCGGTGGCAAAAAGCGAGGCCGATCCCCGTACCCTTGCCGACATCCTTGGTCGTGAAAAAGGGCTCGAAGATCCTGGGCTTAATCGCCTCGGGAATACCCGGCCCGTCATCCGTGACGCTGATTTCCAGCATTCTCGTCTTCGTGTTGAACCCGGCTTCCATGGCGATCGCCCCACCCTTACCGGAATCGGCGATGGCGTTCTGCGCGTTGATCACGAGGTTGATGATGACCTGGGTAATCTGCTCGGGGTCGGCGCGTATCTCGGGAATGTCCGGTGCAACTTCTGTGGTGATCGCCATTTCCTGGCCGCCGAGGCTGTAGCCCATCACGTCGGCCGCGGTCTTGAGCAGGCTGTCGACATCGAGCGGTTCGAGCCGCGCCGGGCGCTGGCGCGCCATGGCGAGGAAGGTCTTGACGATCTTGGCGCAGCGTTCCGCCGAGCGGCTGATCTTCTCGATGCGCTCCAGCGTGGAGGGATTGTCCGTTTCCTCGCGCAGCATCAGCGAATGGCCGACGACGACGGATAGCGGGTTGTTGAGTTCGTGCGCCACACCGGCGAGCAGTTCGCCCAGCGCCGACATCTTCTCGTTCTGGAACAGCAATTCGCGCTGCTGCGTCAGTTCCTCCTGCAACGCCAGCTCGTCGGTGAGATCGCGCGTGTTGGAGACGATCACCTTGTTGCCCCTGAAATCGATCAGGCGCGACGAGATCGCTCCCCAGAACTTCTCGCCGCGTCCGTTGATCATCTCGATCTTCAAATTCTCGACGTAACCATCGTGATAGAGCAGTTCCAGATAGCGCTCGCGATCGCCCGGATTGGCGTAATAGCGGTGGGCATTGCCGACATCGCCGAACAGCGCAATGGCGTCCGGGCTCCTGAACAGCGTCTCGCCGGTGTCGGCGCGCGTCATCTGGACGGGCACCGGACAGGCCTCGAGCACCTTGCGGATCATCGCCTCGGTCTCGAGCTGGGGTGTCAGGTCGCGGATATGCGAGACGATGACTTCCTCGCCCTTGAACTCGGCGATCCTGCCGGAAAGTGACGCGTTGAAGATTTCACCGTCCGGCCGATAGGCCTCGACCCGGAAATCGTCGACGCGTCCGTCGACCAGGATTTCGGTGACGTAGTCGGCGCGGTCGGTCTGGTGCACGTAGAGCCCGGTCGCGTCCTTCGCCTCGCCGAAAAGCTCGTTTGCCGCCGGCGACTGGTAGAGGATGCTGCCGTCGCCGATGCGCGCCATGATGACCACAGCGGACGACGAATCGAGCACCTTGCGCACCAGCAGATCGCTGTCGCGCTCCACGGCCTCGGCCTGTTTCATCGCGGTGATGTCGGTCCGGGTCACCACGAAACCGCCTAGCTTGGTGGGATGCACGGAAACCAGAAAGGCGCTGCCATCGGTGTGGCGCAGCTCGTAGTCCCTGATGTATTCCACACCATTGGCCAGCCGCTCGGAAACCCATTCGTCCTCGCGCCCGATCGCTTCCTTGTAGACGCCGCGCCGGGCCGAGGTGCGCATCAGCATTTCCCAGCTCAGCCCCGGCTGGACGATGTCCTCGACCGCCTTGTTCATTTCGCGATAGCGATCGTTGAAAATGACCAGCCGGTCGTCCTCGTCGTAAAGGGCGAAGCCTTCCG
>JBHIWX010000087.1:0-16663 GCA_041987205.1 Rhizobiaceae bacterium
TGCGGGCCAGGATGCTGCCGTCACGCCGACGATAGGCATGGCATTCGGTGTCCCGGAACAGGGGCGCGCAAGCAAGGCATTCTCGGTGACTATCAGGTACTTCTTCTCCGCAATTTGAACAGTTCATTGGCTTTCAGGGCAGCCATCTTTTCCGATGTCCATTTTTATGCTCACGCCCCCTTCACTCATCCAAGAAAACTATTTCAGAAACTATAATCACAATGAACCGAATATCACCAGTCTGAGTACAGCTGGAAAATTTCACGTGGCGTATTGATGAGTTGCGCTACTCCGCAAAGCTATGAAGAGCAGGATGTACCTATATGAGACCAGCTTGACCGGCGTTCAGTACAGCGCATTGATCGACAAACGATTGACTGCCGACCAACGCAAGCCTACCTACCCCGCCTCGCGCAGCCGCTCGGCTTCCTGCAGGTCGACGGAGACGAGCTGAGAGACGCCGCGCTCGGCCATGGTGACGCCGAAGAGGCGGTTCATGCGCGACATGGTGATCGGGTTGTGCGTGATGATGACGAAGCGGGTGTCGGTGGTCGCGGCCATCTCGTCCATCAGATTGCAGAAGCGCTCGACATTGTGATCGTCGAGCGGCGCGTCGACCTCGTCGAGCACGCAGATCGGCGCGGGGTTGGTGAGGAAAACGGCGAAGATCAGCGCCATGGCGGTCAGCGCCTGCTCGCCGCCCGAAAGCAGCGTCATGGTCTGCGGGCGCTTGCCCGGCGGGCGCGCCAGGATTTCGAGGCCGGCTTCCAGCGGATCGTCGGATTCGACGAGTTGCAGTTCTGCCGTCCCGCCGCCGAACAGATGCGTGAACAGCCGCTGGAACTGTTCGTTGACAACCTCGAAGGCGGCCAGCAGGCGCTCGCGACCTTCTCGGTTGAGGCTCTGTATGCCGGTGCGCAAACGGCCGATGGCCTCGATGAGATCGTCGCGCTCGGCGATCAGCGCGTCGCGGCGTTCGGCGATTTCGGTCTGCTCCGCCTCGGCACGCAGATTGACGGCGCCCAGACGCTCGCGTTCGGCCTTCAGCCTTTCCAGCCTTGTCTCGACGGCGTTCGCCTCGGGCAGTTCGGCGTCCGGCTCCATCTCGGCGCGTTTCAACACCTCGGCCGGGTGACAGTCGAGTTCTTCGCGGATGCGGGCCTCGACCTCGGCGCGACGCTCGCGAGAGGCCGCCAGCCGCTCCTCGGCACGGGCGCGGACCTCACGGGTCTCCGACAGCGCACCCAGCGCCTCCTTGGCGGTGCGGTCGGCCTCGGCAAGCGCACTCTCGGCGGTGGCGAGTGCATCGGCAGCGGTCGAGCGCGCCTGTTCGGCGTTTTCCTTTTCGCCGGTCAGCGCACGGCGGCGCGTCGCGATCTCGTCGGGCAATTCCGCGATTGCCTCCAGTTCGGCGACGCAATCGGCCAGACGCTGCTTCAGCGTGGCGATCTGGCTGCCGGCATTGGCGGCGCGCTCGCGCCAGCCCTTCATTTCAGCCTCGATGGCCGCCAGACGCCGTTCGCGCACCTGCGTCTCGCGGGCAAGGCCGTCCGCCTCGGCACGCGCCGAAGCCGCCTCGGCCCGGTCGGTTTCGAGCGTCCGACGCTGCTCCTCCAGCGCCGCTTCCAACGCGGCGATGTCAGGCAGCGTCTCGAACTGGCCCTGCGTTTCGGCAAGCGCCGCGGCGTTTTCCTCGATGTCGGCAACGACGCGTTCGCGCTGTTCGGTCAGTGAATCGCGGCGGCTGACGAACTGGCCCACGGCGCGTTCGGCGGCGGCAAGCTCGTCGCGGGCGCCGGCCAGTTCCTTCTGGCGGGCGCGCCAGGCCTCACGCGCGGCGCGTTCGGCTTCGGCTGCGGCGGCGGTGGCCGATTTCGCCGCCTCGAACTCCGCCTCGGCGGCGCGCAATGTCTTCGTTGCGGAGACGGCCTCGGCGTCGAGCTCGGCAAGGCGGTTCTTCTGGGCAAGGCGTTGTGCTGCCGCCGTCGGCGCCTCCGCGCCGGCGATATAGCCGTCCCAGCGCCACAGATCGCCCTCGACGCTGACCAGGCACTGGCCGGGCTTCAGCGCGGGCGCGAGCTTCGCGCCGGTATCGCGGTCGACAATGCCGATCTGGGCCAGCCGGCGGGCGAGTTCGGCCGGGGCGCGTACGACCTCGGCCAGCGCGCGAACGCCATCCGGCAAGCCCGGATCGGCTGCCCCGGGTTCGATCAGCGACCAGTAGGCGGGCGCGTTGGTGTCGGTCGAAACGTCCAGATCCTCGCCAAGCGCCGCGCCCAGCGCCGCCTCGAAACCGGCCTCGACACCGACCTTCTCTACGATGGCGGGAAACAGGTCCTGACCGGACTGGTTCAGGACGGCATTCAGCGTGCGCGTCTCGGTGTCGATGCGGGCGAGCTCGGCCTGGGCCGTTTCGAGTGGCACGCGCAATTCCTGCTCGCGGGCGCGCGCCTGTTCGGTCGCCTGTTCAGCGGCAACAGTGCCGGCCTCGGCATCCGTCACCTCGCTTTCGCGGCGCTCCACCCGGGCACGGCGATCAGCCGATTCGTCCAGTTCGCCAAGCTTCTGCGCGATGCCGGCAAGTTCCTGATCGATGCGCTCGTCCTGTGTGGCCAGCCGCGCGCGACGTTCCTCCGCCTCGCGGATGGAGCGTTCCAGCGCACTCTTGCGGGCGCGCTGCTCGGCGGTGCCGGACGTCGTTTCGGCGAAACGGGTTTCGCTTTCGGAAAGCTTCGCATTGGCCTGTTCGAGGCGTGCGCCGATTTCGGCCTCGCGCGCGGCAAGACCGGCGGCGGCCTCGTTAAGCTCCGCCTGTTCCGCGCCGAGACGTTCAAGCGCGGCCTCGTTGTCGCCGATCAGGCGCTCTTCGCGTTCGATGTCGCCCTGCAGATCGGCGCGGCGGCGCTCCAGTTCGCCCTTGCGGGCATCGGCGCGACGGGCTTCTTCCTCGATCTGGCCGAGCGCGATCGACAGGCGCTGCAGCGCGGCGGCAGCCTTTGCCTCCGCCTCGCGCAGGCCGGGGAGCTTGGAGGCGACGATCGCCTGCTGCTTGGCGGCCTCGGCCTGCGCCTCTGCCTTCTCGCCGACCGAAGCGGTCGCCTGCGCAAGCGCGGAATTGGCCTCGGCCTCGGCCGATTTGGCCGCCGACCATCTCAGATGCAGCAACAGTGCCTCGGCCTTGCGGATGTCGGCTGACAGCACGCGGTAACGATTGGCCTGACGGGCCTGTCGCTTCAGGCTTTCGAGCTGTGATTCCATCTCGGCCAGCACGTCCTCGAGGCGTTCGAGGTTCTGTTCGGCGGCGCGCAGGCGCAGTTCGGCCTCGTGGCGGCGCGTGTGCAGGCCGGAAATGCCGGCGGCCTCTTCCAGCAGCGCACGGCGGGCCTGCGGCTTGGCCGAGATCAGTTCGCCGATCCGGCCCTGACCGACCATGGAGGGCGAACGCGCGCCGGTGGAAGCGTCGGCGAAGAGAAGCTGGACGTCCTTGGCACGCACGTCGCGGCCATTGATGCGGTAGACCGAGCCCGCCTCGCGCTCGATGCGACGCGATACCTGCAATTCGTCAGCATCGTTGAAGGCGGATGGCGCGTCGCGCGAGGTGTTGTCGAGGAACAAACCCACTTCGGCGGTGTTGCGCGAAGGGCGGTTGCCGGACCCGGAAAAGATGACGTCGTCCATGCCCGAGGCGCGCATGTTCTTGTAGGAGTTTTCTCCCATCACCCAGCGCAGGGCCTCGACGAGGTTGGACTTGCCGCAGCCATTGGGGCCGACGACGCCGGTCAGCCCGTCCTCGATCAGGAATTCGGTCGGTTCGACGAAGGATTTGAAGCCGAGGAGGCGCAGCTTGGTGAACTTCACCGCGAGGCCTCCCCGACGAACAGGGCAGAATGCAAGACGCCAGCCGGCGCGGCGCGCCGTTCAGCGCGCACGTTCAGCCGGCCGATGCCGGAGCCATCAAAGGAATTTGTCGATGATTTCCGACATGTCCCCGATGGAGAGTGCTCCAGAGTGCTTTTCGCCATTGATGAAGAAGGTGGGGGTAGAGTCCACCTTGTAGTCCTTCGCCGCTTTTTCCCTGACCGCCATCACATTGTCGAGCACCTGCTGGTTTTTCAAGCACGCCTCGAAGGACTCTTGTGTAAAACCGGCAAGCTTGACGAGCTGCAGCAGCGGCGGACGCGGATCCTGGGCCGTGGCCCATTCGCGCTGCTGCTTGAAGAGAACGTCGACCAGCGGGAAATATTGCTCCTTCGGCGCGCAACGGGCCAGCATGAAGGCGGCCGTGGCGCGCGGGTCGAAGGGGAATTCGCGGAAGATCAGCCGCACTTTGCCGGTATCGACATATTTCTCCTTCAGCGCCGGCAGGGTCGTCTCGTGGAAATGGGCGCAGTGCGGGCAGGTCATCGAGGCGTATTCGATGATGGTAACCGGCGCGTCTTCCTCACCCATGACCATGTCGGGCAGTGCCTGGGGCACCATGAGGTCCTCGGCCGACAGGGCAAATGCCGGAGTGACGGCGACAGGCGCGAACGTGGTTGCGAACAGGGCTGTCGCGCCCAGCGCGCTCGTGCCCATCCATGCCATTGCCCTGCGTCGATTGATCGTCATCGTTACACTACTCCTGCTTGCCAGGGCGTCGCGTATCTTGCAGCGCCCGGGGTTGGCGATTCACATGGGTTTCTCGTGTCCGTCAGCGTCATAGCGCAGAAACGCGGCCATGCCACTAGGCGTGAATCAAATCATCGTTAGCCAGCAATAATGGCGGCAAGCTGAACCGGGCCTGAACCAGGCCTTATCCGAGAGGCATCGGCCTATCGGCGGGAAGCACCGAACACGCCACGGCCCAGCTTTTCGAGCCGCTTGCGCAATTCCTCGTCCTCGATCCCGGCGACGATTGCGTCTATGCGGGCGCGCCCTTCGGGACCGGGCTCGGGCGCCGTCCGGCGGCGCGGTGGCGCATGCCGGGTCACGGGCTTCTGGACGATCCGGATGCGGGTGACGGCGTGAAAGCCGAAGAAGGCGTTGACGCGTTCCACGCACTGGTCGAGTTCGTGAGCGAACAGGACGGCGCGGGCACCGTCGCAGGCGACGACCAGCGTGCCGGGCTGGAACGGGTCGTCCTCGTGGGCGCGGCGCGGCCAGTTGATCTTTTCGGGCCGAGTGTAGTCGCCATGGGGCGGGCCTACGATATCGGGCCAGGCGGCGACAAGGTCGAGATTCATGCCGGCGCGGCGCGCGATAACAGGTTCCAGCACCCTGCCGGCCAGTTCGGCGACCGGCATCGCATCGGCACGGCGCCGCTTCGAACCGCTATCTCCTGTGGCCATCACAATCAGACCCTTGATTTTGCCCGCGCCCTGACCACCCTGTCGGCGATGCCACGCGAAGCGCTTTCCAGTCCGGCCGGCACGACCGGCGTCGTCGATCCCGCAGACCTTTCGGCGGGAAACCGACTGCTCGAATGGTACGACCGCCATGCCCGCGTGCTGCCCTGGCGCACCGGCCCGAAGGCGCGACGCGAAGGTGTTCGTCCGGACCCTTACCATGTCTGGCTGTCGGAAGTCATGCTGCAGCAAACACAGGTCGCCACGGTGCGTGACTATTTCCTCGCCTTTCTCGAACGCTGGCCAACGGTGCGCGATCTGGCGCTCGCCAGCGAGGACGACGTGCTGAAGGCCTGGGCCGGGCTCGGCTATTACCGCAGGGCACGCAATCTGAAACGCTGCGCCGAGGCCGTCTGGCACGACCATGGCGGCCATTTTCCGGACCATGCGGCAGCGCTGCGCGACCTGTCGGGGATCGGCGACTATACCTCTGCGGCGATCGCGGCAATCGCGTTCGACGAGCCGGTCGCCGTGGTCGACGGCAATGTCGAGCGCGTGATCGCGCGCCTGCACGCCATCGAGAAGCCGGTGCGCAGCGCCAAGCCGCTGATCCGCGCCCATGTCGAGGCGATGGTGTCGGCCAAGGGAAATCCGGGAGAAGGCGCTGGAGAACGGCCCGGCGATTTTGCACAGGCCATGATGGATCTGGGCGCCACGATCTGTTCGCCGAAAAAGCCGTCCTGCATGCTCTGCCCAATCTCGGAAGACTGCACGGCCTATGCGCAAGGTGAGCCGGAGCGTTACCCGCTGCGCGAGGCCAAGGCCGAGAAGCCGTTGCGGCGCGGCGCGGCTTTCGTCGCGGTCGACGGCGATGGCGCCGTCCTTCTGCGCAAGCGCGGCGACAGCGGCCTGCTCGCCGGCATGAGCGAGGTGCCGACCAGCGGCTGGACCGCCGCACGCGACGGCGAAACGGGTGCAGAGGCCGCGCCCTTTCCCGCAGACTGGCGGGAGGCCGGCACAGTGCGCCACGTCTTCACCCATTTCGCGCTGGACCTCACGGTCTGGCAGGCGCGCATCACACAACGGCCCGAGGCTGAGGGCTGGTGGTCCGAGGCCGACGCGCTCGCGGGCGAGGCGCTGCCCACCGTCATGAAAAAGGCGCTCGAAGCGGCTATACCGGGCGCGACCAAAACCTCACGCAGGAAATCCCGTTCATGAGCGAAATACGGCATGTCGTGTTCGACGTCGGCAAGGTGCTGCTGCACTGGGACCCCGAAATCCCATTCCGCCGGCTGATCCCGGACGACGATCAGCGCGCCTGGTTCCTCGGCAATGTCTGCTCGCCTGCCTGGAACCTGGAGCAGGATCGCGGCCGAAGCTGGTCCGAAGGCGAAGCGCTGGCGATCGCCGATCATCCCGACCATGAACCGCATATCCGCGCCTTCCGGCAGAACTGGCACGAGATGGTGCCGCATGCGCAGGATGAGGTGGTGGCGATGATGGAGGCGATGATCGCGGCCAGCCGCGACGTGACGCTGCTGACCAATTTCGCCTCCGACACCTTTGCCGAGGCGAGCGAGCGCTATCCGTTCCTGAAGGCCCCACGCGGCGTGACCGTTTCGGGTGAGGTAGGCCTGCTCAAGCCGCAGCGCGAAATCTACGACCATCACGTCAGCGTCTTCGAACTGGAGCCTTCGGCGACGCTGTTCATCGACGACAGCGAGAAGAATGTCGAAGGCGCGAAGGTAGCCGGCTGGCAGGCGGTGCATTTCACCGACGCAACCATACTCGCCAACGATCTGGCGCGGCTGGACGTGATGGTGTGAAAGTGCGTTTCAACAGTAACACCCGATAACCCGCAAAATTGTTGAAACGCTATTGCGGCAGTCCGCTTAGGGGTAGAATGGCTTTAATCTTAATCCAATTGGACTAGGCATGGGCCACATTTTTGACTGGATTGCCATTGCGGCGGTCACCATTGTTTTCTGCAAGCTTACTTTGTTCAATCTTGCACGAGAGATAATCTACGACTTTCGCGATGTTTCGCTGAAAGAAAGACGTGATCTGGAAACACTGATATTGAACCGGTGGGCACAGCGCTTGCTCGAGCAACTGTCCGGACGTCGATATTACGACGAAGCGGTATCATTTGGCATACGTTGGGGTGAACTCTTCGATCGGCGCTGGCCGCATCTGATCGGTTTGAATTTGAGCTGGTTGTTCGTTGCCACAGTTCTGCTCGTAAACTGGCGCGCCTGACAAAAGAAAACGCCCGGGCGGCGACCCGGGCGTTCCTGCTTTCAGCCGCTGACTGGAGACGATTGCGGCCGACTCTAATGGCGGGAAGTGGTTCAGGCTTCCGCCGCCATGATCTCTTCACGATAGGTCTTGCGATAGGCGTCGATGACGGTCAGCCCGTCATCGGCTTCGACATGCCAAAAGGTCCAGCCATTGCAGGCGTCGAGCCCCTGGACGAGCGCACCCAGCTTGTGAATGGAGCCGATCTGGCCCTCGCCTTCCAGCGAGCCGTCGAGGCGGACTCGCGCGCGCCAGCGGCGCTTGTTGTCGGTCAGCACCGCGCCGGGCGCGACGATGCCGCTTTCGACCAGTGCACCGAAGGCGACGCGCGGTTCGGCGCGCTTGCCGGTGGTCACCGCCAGCACCGGCCCGTCGATGCGCTCGGCCTCGGCGATGCGCTTCGTGGCGGCGTCTATATAGGCCTGCTCGCGCTCGATGCCGACGAAATGGCGGCCGAGTTTCTTGGCGACCGCGCCGGTCGTACCCGAGCCGAAAAAGGGATCGAGGACGACGTCGCCCGGTTTGGTCGAACTCATCAGGATACGATGCAGCAGCGCCTCGGGCTTTTGCGTCGGGTGGACCTTGGCGCCGGTCTCGTCCTTCAGCCGCTCGCCACCCGTGCAGATCGGGAACAGCCAGTCAGAGCGCATCTGCACCTCGTCATTGGCCATTTTCAGCGCATCGTAATTGAAGGTGTAGCCCTTGCCGTCCTGGCTGCGCGAGGCCCAGATCAGCGTCTCATGGGCATTGGCGAAGCGGCGGCCGCGGAAGTTCGGCATCGGGTTGGTCTTGCGCCAGATAATGTCGTTCAGCACCCAGAAGCCCAGATCCTGCAGCACCGTGCCAACGCGGAAAATGTTGTGATAGGAGCCGATCACCCAGATCGTGCCGGTCGGCTTCAACACGCGGCGCGCGGCCAGCATCCAGGCACGGGTGAAATCATCATAGGCGGCGAAATCGGAGAATTTATCCCAGTCGTCATCGACAGCGTCGACCTTCGACTGGTCGGGACGGGTCAAATCGCCGTCAAGCTGGAGATTGTAGGGGGGGTCGGCGAAGATGACATCGACCGAGTGCTCGGGCAGTGCCTCGAGCGCGGCGACGCAATCGCCCTTGATGATGGAATCGCGCCAGGAAGGCGCATCTGAAACGGTCCCCGAACGGCCCAGTTCTGCCAGACTCAAAACACTCATGGCACACCATTTACGCTAAACTCTAACTGGCGCTTATGGTTACCGAGCAGGGTTAAGGAAGGGTTGCCCGATCGGATAAAAATGATCCGATCGGTTGGCAGCGGCTTCAGCCGCCGATCGGGCGGGCCAACTTATTCAGAAACACGCTTGCGTCTTTAGGATGTATTTGATTTCATATTCTAGTATTGATTGTTGATGGAGATTGTTTTGAAACGGATTTTACTGGCACTTACACTTGCAAATCTCGCATTGCTTGCGGCTACCACCAACGCTTCTGCGAAAACCTGGAAGGGAAGATGGGGCGGGATTGCGAATTCGACCCTGGTTTTCATGGACGGGAAGCGCGTGAAATACTGCTACAAGGCGCAGTGCGTGATCCGACCCTATGCCGGGGGGCAGAAAAGCACGGTGAGATTCACCTGGGGACCCGCGCGGCTGTCATTCCAGTGGAACGGCTCCGGTTACAACGGAACGCACGTTCTAAGGGGACACACTTCAACGATCCTGATGAAGTAGCAGCAATCGACGGCATCGCCGTCAGCCGTCGATCGAGCGGGCCAGATCAGCGGCCAGCTTGCGCATGTTCTCGTCGCCCGGGAAGGGGAGCGCACGAAAGGTAAGATCGGGCTCCGCGATGTATCTCCTCGACGTAATGTCGGTTTTCTCGACGAGTGGGATTACATGGGCATGCGCGTGGGCGATATCGCCACCGGTGAACATGAACGCCACCCGGTCGACGGCGTAGATATCCTTGAGCTTCCTGGCGAAGCGCTGGCCAAGCTGCAGGATCGCGCCAGCAAGGTCAGCCGGCAACTCGTCGAATGTCTCGATATGCGCTCTTGGAATGATCTGAAGGTGGCCGGGTCGTATCGGGCCGATGTCAAGAAAGGCGACAAGCCGCTCGTCGCGGTGGACTTCATACGCCTTCACCTCGCCGGCGGCGATTTTGCAGAACAGGCAATCGGCGTGCATCGACCCCATTTCCAATCGTTTGTCAGCCGTCGATCGAGCGCGCCAGCGTCTGCGAGATCACGATCATGGGCTGGCCGGATTCCTCGTGCCAGCGATTGAATGCGTCCTGCGCGGCGGCGAGCGCCTTTTTCGAGGTCGCCGGCTTGTCCATGACTCCTTCGCGGATCAGCGCGGCGGTGACGTCCCTCGACAGGATGAAGCTGTCCTTGCCCATGAAGCGCAGGAAATACTGCCCGGTCGCGCCACCGAGGCGCGAACCGCCATTGGCGAGCGCATCCATCAGGCCGATCTGGTCGGTCACCGGCCAGTCGCCGATCCAGCGGCCGACACTGCCGTGCTTCGACGCCATTTCGGCGAAGTAACGGGCATTGGCCGGTACGGAAGCGATCTTCTGGCCGTTCCGGACGATGCGCTTGTCGGAAACGAGTTCGGCGATGTCGTCGTCGTTCGACAACACCCAGCGGCCGAGGTCGAAGCCCTCGAAGGCTGCTTCGAAGCCGTCCCACTTGTTTTCGATCACCTTCCAGTTGAAGCCCGACTGGAAGATGCAGCGCGTCGCCATGGACAGGTAGCGGTCGTCGGGAATGGCGGCGAGTTCGTCGGCCGATTTCGGGCTGGCCGCGCCGTGGCGACCATGGCTTGCCGCCTCGCCATGGCGCGAACGGGCGATGTCCAACATCTCGTCGAAGCTTCGCATCGGCCTGTCCCCCGCTTATGTGAGCCCGCGATCAGTCGATCGGTTCGAGCCCCTGGCTTGCCGGCACAGCGTTTGGCAGGTCGACCCGCAACTCGTCGAAGCCGGTGTAGATGATGATGTTCTGGCGCGTCGGGCGCGGAATGGCGATGGCGCCGTCGACAAAGGAGAACGGCGCGTTGGGCCGACCGGCCGGAATTTCGGCGGTGACGTCGTGCAGTTTGGAATAAAGCACGGCATCGCCCTGCGTAACCGCGACGCGAACGGGCAGCTTGAAAGCACCGGACTCTCCGGAAGGCCCGGAAAGAAGCCGGCCGGCGACGCCGACGCGGATGTTCAGGACATTGCCGTTGTAATTGCACTCGCGGACGGCGTCGGTGATCGTGGCGCGGAAGCGCAGCTTCTTCTCGGCCTCGGGATCATCCTTCTTCATCTTGTCGGGGTAGAGATTGTAGGTCTCGGTACCGGCGCGCATGACGACCTTCGGGCAGTAGCCGCGAATATCGTCGAACTCATCCGCTCTCGAGCGCTCGTTCCCCGTCACCTGAAGCGGGTCCAGCGTGTTCTCGACAGTGTTGCCACCGGACGAATTGCACGCCGCCAGAAACAGCCCGGCCGCCAACAGCGCGGCCAGACCGGCAAGGCGCCGCGCCAGATCCCCATCACGCATTACGTTCATAGTCCCCTGTCTCATGCGAATGCCTGCAAAATCGGAGGCTCTATAGCAGGAGCCGAACCGCATTGCGAATAGCCAGACGCCTATCTCGGCGAACGACTGGGCGAATAGGACGCAATTGCGCACCAATTATGGAAATCGCCGGCAAACCGGGCTACACCGCGCACGCGGATTTTTCCGCGCGCCACGAAGCCCGCGAATATCAGGGAATTGACGTGAAATATATCAGCAGCCGGGGCAGCGCCCCCGTACTCGGATTCCGCGACGTCCTGCTGGCGGGGCTGGCGCGCGACGGCGGTCTTTATCTGCCGGCCGAATGGCCACGCTTTTCCGCAGGCGAGATCAGGGCGCTTGCCGGCAAACCCTATGCGGAGGTTGCCAGGACGGTGCTTGCACCCTTCATCGGCGACGAGCTATCGCAGGCCGATTTCGGTACCATGGTCGACGAAGCCTATGCGACGTTCCGGCACAATGCGGTGACGCCGCTCGTCCAGACGGGCGCGAATGACTGGGTGCTGGAACTCTTCCACGGGCCGACGCTCGCCTTCAAGGATGTCGCCATGCAATTGCTGGCGCGGCTGATGGATCACGTGCTGGCCGAGCGGGGCGAGCGGGCGACGATCGTCGGCGCGACCTCGGGCGACACAGGCGGGGCGGCTATCGAGGCCTTCCGGGGGCGCGAGAACACCGACATCTTCATTCTCTTTCCGCGTGGCAAGGTTTCGCCCGTGCAGCAGCGCCAGATGACCACGGTGGCCGACGCCAATGTGCACGCGCTCGCCGTTGAAGGCACGTTCGACGACTGCCAGGCACTGGTCAAGGCGATGTTCAACGATCACGCCTTTCGCGATCGCATGGCGCTTTCGGGCGTCAATTCGATCAACTGGGCGCGGATCATGGCGCAGATCGTCTACTACTTCACGGCCGCGACCAGCCTCGGTGCGCCGGAGCGTGAGGTCTCGTTCACCGTGCCGACCGGCAATTTCGGCGACATCTTCGCCGGCTACGCGACCAAGCGCATGGGGCTGCCGATCAAGCGGCTGATCGTCGCCACCAATGAAAACGACATCCTGGCGCGCACGCTCGCGACCGGCCGCTATGAGATGGCGGGGGTCCGTGCCACCAGCTCGCCGTCGATGGACATCCAGATCTCGTCGAATTTCGAACGGCTGATCTTCGAGGCGAGCGGACGCGACGCGGAGACGGTCGGCAGGCTGATGGCGGGACTTTCCCAATCGGGTGCCTTCACCCTGTCGGAGACGGCACTTTCGGCGATCCGCGCCGATTTCTCCGCCGCCAGCACCGACGAGAAAGCCGTCGCGGCCCGCATCGCCGCTATGCTGGGCGAAGACGGCTATCTCATTGATCCGCACACGGCGGTCGGCGTCGATGTCGCCGCAAGGCTGGCCGGCGAAGAGGCGATGATCACGCTTTCGACGGCCCATCCGGCGAAGTTCCCCGACGCGGTGGAGGCGGCCAGCGGCATCCGTCCGCAACTGCCCGACTGGCTGGGCGATCTGATGGATCGCGAGGAACGGTTCGAGACGATCGCCAACGATCTCGACACGGTGGAGGCGTTCATCGAGGAACGGGCTCGAATGTAGATTTTTTGATGTAGATCGCCTACATGTATATTTGTTCATATCATCGAACGGAAACGCCATGACGATCAACATCACCAATCCGGAAGTCGACAAGCTTGCCCGGCAGTTTGCTCGCATGGAAGGCGTCAGTCTTACGGAAGCCGTGGCCATTGCGATGCGCGAAGCGGTTGCGCGCCGCCGGAAGCGTGAGACTGCAAAGCAGACGGCTGCCCGACTTCGCGCCGAACTGGGCATCGTGCTCACACCCGAAGCTCGCAAACCCCTGCCGAGATCCTTCTATGACGAGATCGGCGGCGAAGAATAATGTTTGTCGATGCCGCAGCCGTCGTTGCAATATTGAGCGATGAGCCTGAGGCCGATCGATGTACGGCAGCGCTCGACGGATTCGATAGCGAACCGGTGACTTCGGCGGTAGCAGCCTGGGAGGCGGCCATAGCGATTTCACGAAAGCTCGGACTACCTCTCGACGTCGCCAAAACGCTGGTCACGCAATTCCTGGAAGAGCGCGGGGTCAATTTCGTCAATCTTCCGGATCCACAAAACGCGTTGACCTTGTCGATCGATGCTGCCGCTCGCTTTCGAAAGGGCAGCAACAAGCTCAATCTTGCCGACTGCTTTCACTATGCTTGCGCGAAAACACTCGGCATCCCGATCCTGTCTACTGCGGACGAGTTCCGTTCGACAGATGTCGCCACGATCCCCTGAGTTTCCATCCTTAACCGGATGCTGTTTTCCTTACGGCAATGGCCGCCTCGTTCATTCTACGACGACCTATGCGAAATCGGGGAATGACTTGCGTGTCATCGACCTGTAGTATGGTCGGATGCGTGTTCAAGTAACGAAGCTCGACAACGGTCTGACCGTGGTGAGCGAGGAGATGCCGCATCTCGAAAGTGCGGCATTGGGAGTGTGGGTCAAAGCGGGGGCGCGCCACGAGCGGCGCGAGCAACATGGCGTTGCGCATCTCCTCGAGCACATGGCCTTCAAGGGAACAACGAAACGATCGGCTGCGCTGATCGCGGAAGAGGTCGAGAATGTCGGCGGGGAGGTGAATGCGGCGACCAGCGTCGAAACCACCGCCTATTACGCCAGGGTGCTCAAGGAAGACGTGCCGCTGGCCGTCGACGTGCTGCACGACATCCTCGCCAATTCCACCTTCGACGCCGAGGAACTCAAGCGCGAGCAGCATGTGATCCTGCAGGAGATCGGCGCGGCCAACGACACGCCCGACGATCTCGTCTTCGACATCTTCCAGAATACCGCCTTTGCCGGCCAGCCCATCGGGCGTCCGATCCTCGGCACGCCGGAAACGGTCTCCGGCTTCACGTCGGACGATCTGCGCGACTATCTGGCAACGCATTATCGCGGCCCCAACATGGTTCTGTCGGCGGCCGGCGCGGTCGATCACGATGCGCTGGTGCGCCAGGCCGACGAACTGTTCGGCGCGTTTCCGAAAGACATGCCGGCGGCGCCGCAACCCGCCTATTACGGCGGCGGCGAGGCGATGCTCGATCGCAGTTTCCAGGAAGCCCAGATCGTGCTCGGCTTTGAGGGACGCGCCTATCACGTCCGTGATTTCTACGCCTCGCAATTGCTGGCGACCGTGCTTGGCGGCGGCATGTCCTCGCGCCTGTTCCAGGAAGTGCGGGAAAAGCGCGGCCTGTGCTATTCGATCTATGCTTTCCACTGGGGTTTTGCCGATACGGGCATGTTCGGCATTCATGCCGCGACCGGCGAGGAAGATCTCGGCCGGCTGATGCCCGTGATCATCGACGAGCTGAAACGTGCGAGCGAGACGATCGGCGACGACGAGGTCAACCGGGCGCGCGCGCAAATCCGTTCCAACCTGATGATGAGCATGGAAAGCCCCGCGGCACGCGCCGGGCAGATCGCCCGGCAAATCCTGCTCTACGGCCGGCCGATCCCGAACGAGGAACTGACCGAGCGACTAGAGGCGATCTCCACGGAGCGGTTGCGCGATCTGGCGGGCCGCATCTTCCACCAGTCCAACCCGACGCTGGCCGCCGTTGGCCCGCTGTCGGGCGTCATGCGCCAGGAAGCCATTGCCGAAAGGCTGGGCTACAGCGCGGCGACAGCCGCGGAGTAGGCTGGCGATGAGGCTGCGGCTGTTCGGTGAGCAGGCTCCACAGCCACGTGCCATTCAGGGCGACGGCCTTGTCCTGAGACTGCCCGAATCGGGCGACTATCCGGCATGGCGCGCCGTGCGCGAGGAAAGCAACGATTTCCTGAGACCATGGGAGCCGCGCTGGCCGGCCGACGACCTGACGCGAACGGGATTCCGGCGTCGCCTGTTGCGCTATCGTCGCGACGCCGTCGAGCGGGTCGCCTACACCTATTTCCTGTTCGGCGCCGACACCGGCGAATTGCTGGGGGGCCTGAGCCTTTCCAACATCCGCATGGGGGCGGCGCGCTCGTGCTCGCTCGGCTACTGGATGAGCAAACGTCATGCCGGGCGCGGCATCATGCGCCGCGCGGTCATGCTCGTTCTGCCGGAGATATTCGAAACGATGGGCCTGGAGCGAGTCGAGGCAGGCTGCATTCCCGGCAACATGCGCTCGATCAGGGTGCTGGAATCGGTCGGCTTCCGGCGCGAAGGGCTGATGCGCGGCTATCTGGAAATCGACGGGCGACGCCAGGACCATATCCTTTTCGCCATGCTGCGCCGGGATTTTGACGCGATCACGCGGCCCGGCGACCGCCCGAATACCGCCCGGATCGGCGCCTAGTCTCACCATCCTGACATTCCCGGCGGAGTGTTTCCCGGGCGCGAAAAACGGTCGCGACGGGAACGGGGATGGGGGATAGTCCTGTTAACCCAAGGGCATGCGGGGGAAGGCAATTGCGCTGGAAAATCATGCGCTTTCGTGTTCTAAACCGACTGCTCTAACGCATAACGAAAACGTCTGGCCCACAACGCGTGCAGACACGAACAAAACCCTTCCGGCTATTGCTGCTTTGCTTGCTTCTTGTCAGCGGAGTGACAGGCTTTGCGTCCGGCGCGCGCGCGCTCGAACCGGTCAGCGTTTCGCGCGACGATCCTGCCATCGACCTGACGGCGGCCGTGGAACTCTATTCGGAACGTTCCGAAAGCCTGAAGGTTTCAACAGCACCCGACCATGACGGCATCGTGCGCCGTGTCGAGGTACGGGCCAAGAATCCGGAAGAAATCACCAACTGGGCCGTCTTTGCGCTCGTCAACAACACGAACGAGCAGCTCGACCGGCTGATCGTGGCGCCGCATTACCGCCTCGTCGGGTCGGGCATTTTCTGGCCAGACCTCGATTCCTCGCGCATCTCCGCGATCACCCCGAGCGAGGGCTTCTCGCTGGAGCCGACGGAAGACCGCGAGGCCGATTCCTTCCTCGTCACACTCGATCCCGGCGCCGTCGTCACCTTCGTCGCCGAGCTGCGTTCATCGCGACTGCCGCGGCTGATCCTGTGGAACCCGGACGCCTACAAGGATACGGTCAACTCCTACACGCTCTATCGCGGCATCGTGCTCGGCATTTCGGGCCTCTTGGCGCTGTTCCTGACGATCCTGTTCGTCGTGCGCGGCACGTCGATGTTCCCGGCCGCCGCCGCGCTCGCCTGGGCGGTGCTCGCCTATATCTGCATCGATTTCGGCTTTATCGACCGGTTCTTCGACGTGTTGCCCGCCGATGTCCGAACATGGCGAGGGATGAGCGAGGTGTCGCTCGCCGCGACGCTGGCGCTGTTCCTCTTCACCTATCTGAACCTCAACCGCTGGAACGACCATCTGAGCTATGGCGCGATCGCCTGGGTGCTGACGCTGGCGGGGCTTGCAGGGCTCGGGCTCTACGATCCGGCGCTTGCCGCCGGCATCGCCCGCCTCTCCATCGCGGCGACCGCGGTGTTCGGAT
>JBHIWX010000088.1:0-16449 GCA_041987205.1 Rhizobiaceae bacterium
CGTTCGGCCCGACAGCGCGAACATTCCGGTAGACGGGAATGAAATTAGAAACCGGGGAGACCACCCATGACAGACATCACCGACCACGATCTCGAGGCGGGACAGGACAATGTCCAGTTCGCCGGCCTCGACGTCCATAATCCAGTATTCATCATATCGGGACTAATCATCGTCGGCTTCGTGATCCTCACCTCCATCTTCCAGGAGGGTGCCAGCGAGTTCTTCGGCTGGCTGCGTCCGGCCGCGACCGGATATTTCGACTGGCTGCTGGCGATCTCCGCCAATCTGTTCGTCATCTTCTGCCTTGTCCTGATCGTTTCGCCCTTCGGCAAGATCCGGCTGGGCGGAAAGGACGCGACGCCGGACTACGGCTACGCCGGCTGGTTCGCCATGCTGTTCGCCGCGGGCATGGGCATCGGCCTGATGTTCTTCGGCGTTTCCGAGCCGATCTCGCACTTCTCCTCTTCCGTCGCGGACAATGCGGGAACGGCGGAAAGCTGGGCGCCGCTCGCTGGCGCTGCCGGAGATACGGCCGCTGCGCGTGAACTCGGCATGGCCGCCACGATCTTCCACTGGGCGCTGCATCCCTGGGCGATCTACGCCATCGTGGCGCTGGCGCTGGCCTTCTTCGGCTACAATCACGGCCTGCCGCTGACGCTGCGCTCTGCCTTCTATCCGATCCTGGGCAATCGGGTACGTGGCTGGATGGGCCACACCATCGACACGCTGGCCGTCTTCGCCACCCTGTTCGGCCTCGCCACCTCGCTCGGCTTCGGTGCGCAACAGGCCAATGCAGGGCTGAACTATCTGTTCGACATTCCCCAGTCCAACACGGTCCAGATCATCCTGATCGCCTGCATCACCGGTCTGGCGCTGCTCTCGGTCGTCGCCGGCCTGGATGCGGGCGTCAAGCGGCTCAGCGAGATCAACATGGTGCTGGCGGCAATCCTGCTGGTCTTCGTCTTTGCCGTCGGTCCGACGCTGGCGATTGTCACGGGCTTCTTCGAGTATCTGTGGGCCTATGTGAAGCACCTGCCGGCCCTGTCCAACTTCGTCGGACGCACCGACACCAATTTCTACGATGGCTGGACGGCGTTCTACTGGGCCTGGTGGATATCCTGGTCGCCCTTCGTCGGCATGTTCATCGCCCGCGTCTCGCGCGGTCGCACGGTGCGCGAGTTCCTCACCTGCGTGCTGCTCATCCCCTCGCTCGTCTGCGTGCTGTGGATGACGGTGTTCGGCGGTACCGCGCTCGACCAGATCATCGAGGGCGGTCGTACGGCGATCTCCGACGCGGAACTGCCGCTCAAGTTGTTCGTCATGCTCGACGGCCTGCCACTTGCCGCGATCACCTCCTTCGTCGGCATCGTGCTGGTGATCGTCTTCTTCGTCACCTCGTCGGACTCCGGCTCGCTGGTGATCGACACGATCACGGCCGGTGGCAAGATCGACGCTCCGGTCACGCAGCGTGTCTTCTGGGCAGTACTGGAAGGCGCGGTCGCCATCGTGTTGCTGATCGCCGGCGGGCTCTCGGCCCTGCAGGCGGCGGCGATCACCACCGGCATCCCGTTCGCCGTGGTGCTGGTCCTGATGATGTGGTCGCTCTGGAAGGGGCTGTCGCACGAGCACAGGAATACCTGACGCCCAGGTGTGATCATCAAAGTCTGGAAGCGGGGCCCCGGGTTGGGCCCCGTTTCTTTTGTACCCTATGCCCGCTTACGCCTGATGGCAGGGCATGCTTGGATCAAAAAACACGCAACAAAAAAGCCCGCAGCGAACCGCGGGCTTTCCTGTTTCCGGATGATGGCTGGAGATCAGCGCTTCGAGAACTGGAACGAACGGCGTGCCTTGCGGCGGCCATACTTCTTGCGCTCGACCACGCGGCTGTCGCGGGTCAGGAAGCCGCCCTTCTTCAGCACAGAGCGCAGCTCCGGCTCGTAATGGGTCAGCGCCTTGGAGATGCCGTGGCGTACCGCACCGGCCTGGCCTGACAGACCGCCGCCCGTAACCGTGGCGACGACGTCGTACTGGCCGTCGCGGCTTGCGGCGATGATCGGCTGCTTCAGGATCATCTGCAGCACGGGCCGCGCGAAATAGGCGACAAAGTCCTTGCCGTTGACGGAAATCTTGCCCGAGCCGGGCTTCACCCAGACGCGTGCAATGGCGTCCTTGCGCTTGCCGGTGGCATAGGCGCGGCCGTGTTCATCGAGCTTCTGGACGTGGACGGGAGCGGCGTTTTCGGTCGTTTCTTCCGTGCCGCTTCCCAGCGCTTCAAGCGATTCGAGGCCTGACATCGGTTAGGCGCTCCTCTTGTTCTTGGCGTTCATCTTGGCGACATCGAGCACTTCGGGCTGCTGGGCCTCGTGCGGATGTTCCGCGCCCGGATAGACGCGCAGGTTCTTCAACTGACGGCGGCCGAGCGGGCCTTCGGGCAGCATGCGCTGCACGGCCTTCTGGACCACGCGCTCGGGAAAGCGCCCCTCGAGGATGGCGCGCGCGGTGCGCTCCTTGATCCCGCCGGGATAGCCGGTGTGCCAGTAATACTTCTTGTTGGCGTATTTGTTGCCGGTCAGCTTCACCTTGTCGGCATTGATGACGATGACGTTGTCGCCGTCGTCGACATGCGGGGTGAAGGTCGGCTTGTGCTTGCCGCGCAGGCGGTTGGCGACAATGGTTGCCAGACGACCAAGAACCACGTTCTCGGCGTCGATCAGCACCCATTTCTTCACCACCTCTGCAGGCTTCTGCGAGAAGGTCGTCATGATGTCTGTTTCCTTTGGATCGTCACGATCGGCGGTTCGCGGCACCCGCACGATTTCAGCCATATGCCGCAATCGGTGTGTTGCCGGGCGTACCGACCGACTGCCCTTCGCCATGCCCGACGGTATCGAGGCACGGCAGGGCGCGGTCGCCGCTTCTATAGGGTGGGGCATTTCGGGCGTCAAGCGCTTTGTTTGTGGCGCGCCAAAAATAAATCAATAAAAACAATGGCTTAAAAATAAGGTATTATAATACCGTACTATGATGCGCCAAAACCCGGCAAAAGCCATCGCTTGTTGCCGGGTTGAGGTTTGCGTTTGACCGCTTACTGAACGCTGGAATAGCAGGCCTGGAGGGCCGAGGCGCATTCCTGTGCGTGCATGGAATTCATCTGCAGCTTGGACATACCTTCGGCCGGCGTCATCGCCAGCGTGTAGTCGGAGGCCGCCAGGCACTGACCGTACTGCGTGTTGCAGGCGACCCAGCCCGTTGCCATCGTCATCGGGTCGGCATTGGCGATGCCGGCCGAACCGATGGCCAGAAGCGATGCCAAACCAAGACCAGTGATTACGCTTTTCATTTCATGTCTCCCTGTTGGAAATGGGATGCTGCCGTCAATCTCGTCAGCGTCCCGGTAACTCACGCGCATGCGGGACTCGAACAGCTGCGCCACGCGCCAATGGTCGCGCAAAATCAATGTTACCGCAATGGCAATATTGCAACAACCGGCACTTCCGTCGCACCCTCGTTCACGCAGGTTTGATCGCGCATGACGTTAATGATCAGGCCTTGACCATGACATAGGAGCCCGGCGCGTTCTCGCCCGGCTTGTGCTTGCGCGATCCGATCTTGCGCGCGGGCACTTCCGTAGCGTCATTGTCGCGGATCCATTTGTCCCAGTGCGTCCACCAGGAACCGGGGTGTTCCTTGGCCTTTTCAAGCCAAGTCTCGAACTCGCCGACCGGCTTGCCGCCCGTCCAGTACTGGTACTTCTTGGCCGCCGGCGGATTGACCACGCCGGCGATGTGGCCGGACCCGGTCAGCACGAAGGTGACCTTGCCGCCGAAGAATTGTGATCCGAGATAGGCTGAGCGCGCCGGCGCGATATGGTCCTCGCGCGTCGCCAGATTGTAGATCGGGATCGTCACGTCGGCGAGGTCGAGCGTTTCGCCCGCGATTTCCATCGTGCCCTGCGACAGCCGGTTGTCGAGATAGCACGAGCGCAGATAGAAGGAATGGTTCGCCGCCGGCATGCGCGTCGAATCCGAATTCCAGTACAGCAGGTCGAAGGGCAGGGGATCCTTGCCCTTCATGTAATTGTTGACGACATAGGGCCAGATCAGGTCGCGCGAGCGCAGCATGTTGAAGGCCGAGGCCATCTTGGCGCCTTCCAGATAGCCCTTCGTCTCCATCGATTTCTCGACACGCGCGATCTGCTCCTCGTCCACGAAGACCTTGAGGTCGCCGGCATGGGTGAAGTCGACCTGCGTGGTGAGGAAGGTCGCGGACTTGGCCCGGTCGTCGCCCCAGCGCGCCATCAGCGCCAGCGTGACCGCCAGCAGCGTGCCGCCGACGCAATAGCCGACCAGGTTCATCTCCTTCTCGCCCGTCACCTCCTCGACGATGTCGAGCGTGTTGATGATGCCCTCGCGCGCATAATGCTCGAAGCTCTTGCCCGCCTGGCGTTCGTCGGGATTGACCCAGGACACCACGAACACCGTGTGGCCCTGGTCGACGCACCATTTGACGAAGGATTTCTGCGCGTTGAGATCCAGAATGTAGAACTTGTTGATCCAGGGCGGCACAATGACCAGTGGCCGCTTGAGCACCTTCTCGGTCGACGCCTCATATTGCAGAACCTGGCAGACATCGTTCTGCGCGATCACCTTGCCGGGCGTGCTGGCGACATCCTTGCCGACCTGGAAGGCCGAGCCGGACTGGCGCAGCTTCAGGTCGCCATCGCCGGTGACGATGTCTTCGGCCAGCATCTTCATGCCGCGCACGAGGTTCTCGCCGTCGCTGCTGAACGTCTCGCGCAGCACTTCCGGATTGGTCGCGGGGAAATTGCTGGGCGACAGCGAATTGATCAGCTGCTGGGTGTAGAACACCGCCTTGTGCTTGGTGTGCTCGTCAAGCCCCTCGGTCTTGTCCACCAGATCGGCGGCCCAACCCGAGGTCAGGAGATAGGCCTGCTTCAGGAAATCGAAGAACTGGTTCTGCGTCCATTCCGGATCGGCGAAACGCCGGTCGCCGGGCTCCGGCTTGACGACGTCATCGACCTGCTCGCCGGCCATGCGCCGCACGGAATTGTTCCACAAATCGAGATAACGCGAGAAAAGATGGGTCTGCGCGGTGAGTGCGCGCTCGGGGTCGGACAGCCAGTATTCGGTGACCTTGCCCAGCGTTTTGGAGAAGTCGGAAAAGGAATCGGCGATGTCGTCCTGGCGGCGGCCTTCCTCGCGCGGCGCCACCCAGGCCGCGGCCGCGTGGCCGGCCTGTTCGACCATGCGCGCGAGATTGCGCGCGAAGGCCTCCGGATCCTTCAGCACATAGTTCTGCAGCGATGGTCCGCCGGAGCCATTGCCGCCTCCGCCGGCCTTGTCCTTTCCCTCGCCTGCCATCTCACTCCTCCGATTGACACCTTTACCTGAATTCAACCACATTCGTCACGTAGCAAAAAGCCGCGATGGCTCCGGCGTCATTGCGGGAGAATCGTGGCACATCAAGGTGACGACGCGATGTGCGCCCGCCTCTCCGGCATGGGCGCCGGGCAAGGACACGGGAACCCGAAAAATCGGCACGTCAGGCAACATTCGCGCGATCGCGCCCGACCGGACAGCTGCGCCCCGCGGGCATGCCCTCTCGGCTGGGCCGCTGGTGCTCGCATGTATCGCCGCGTTCGCGCTCGCCGGGTGCTCGCTTTCCGGCATGCGCGGTGTCGGCACACCTTCGCGCCAGGCCGTTTCCGAAGTGCCTCCCGCGCCTCAGGTCGTGACATCGGAATTCACCGAAGCGGATTCAACACCCGCGGGCCAGGAATTGGCGGCTGACGGCGCCCCTCAGGCGCTGCCGCAGGTCCAGCCGGGCCAGCCCGCGACAATTGCCGTGGCGCAGCCCGCGCCCCAGCCGCAGCCCAAACCATTGCCGGTGGCCCAGACGCAGCCCCGGCCGCCGGCTCAGCCGGCGATCCAGCCGCAAACCTCGCCGAATACGGCCACGACCCTGCAATCGGTGGCCCCACCGCCGCTCGCCAGCGACCGTTTCGTGCCGCAGCCCGAAATGGGAGAAACGCGTGACGTCGCGATCCGGCAGATGCGCGAAAAGGCCGCCGGCGCCAACAAGACGGCGCCCAACGTGTTCGACATTCCCGAATCGCGTCTGAAGGAACTCTCGCCCGAGGAGCGCGAGGCGCTGCGCCGCCGGCTAGAGGCGGCAGCCGACGAGAACGCGGCCAGCGTGACCGAGGAAGAGGCGCTGCGGCGCCAGCAGGACACCGAACGCATGCTCAGAAAGGCTCGAACCCATTACAACGATGCTTTGAGTTCGATCGAGAATTAGCGTATTCACACCGGGCATTCGGCGCGGATGGTCCGCGCCTGACCCAATTCCGGACAGGACGATGGACGAATTTCACAGGATCAAGCGCCTACCGCCTTATGTTTTCGAGCAGGTCAACCGGCTCAAGGCTACCGCGCGAGCGTCCGGTGCGGACATCATCGACCTCGGCATGGGCAATCCCGATCTGCCGACGCCGCAGGCGATCGTCGACAAGATGTGCGAGGTCGCGCAGGACCCGCGCACCCATCGCTATTCCGCCTCCAAGGGCATTGCCGGGCTGCGCAAGGCGCATGCGGCCTATTATGGCCGGCGTTTCGGCGTCCGGCTCAATCCCGACACGCAGGTCGTCGCGACGCTGGGCTCCAAGGAAGGCTTCGCCAACATGGCCCAGGCGATCACCGCGCCGGGCGATGTCGTGCTGGTCCCCAATCCGACCTATCCGATCCATTCCTTCGGCTTCATCATGTCGGGCGCGGTGGTGCGCTCCATCCAGGCCGAGCCGGATGACGGTTTCTTCCACGCCCTCGAACGTGCCGTGCGCCATTCCATTCCCGCGCCTACCGCGCTGATTCTCAACTATCCGTCCAATCCGACGGCGCGCCTCGCCACGCTCGATTTCTATCGCGACGTGGTCGCCTTCGCGCGCAAGCACAATATCATCGTGCTGTCGGATCTCGCCTATTCGGAAATCTATTTCGAGGGCGAGCCGCCGCCGTCCATCCTGCAGGTGCCCGGCGCAATGGAAACGGCCGTCGAGTTCACCTCGATGTCGAAGACCTATTCCATGCCCGGCTGGCGCATTGGCTTCGCGGTCGGCAATGAGCGCCTGATCTCGGCGTTGACCCGGGTCAAATCCTATCTCGACTACGGTGCGTTCACGCCGATCCAGGTCGCCGCTGCCTTCGCGATCAACACGCAGGACGCCGAGATCGAGAACGCCCGCGAAATCTATCGCCAGCGCCGCGACGTGATGGTCGAATCCTTCGCGCGCGCCGGATGGGACGTACCGCCGCCGCCGGCCACCATGTTCGCCTGGGCGCCGATTCCCGAGAAGTTCAAGGAGCTTGGCTCGCTGGAATTCTCCAAGCTGCTCGTCGAGAAGGCCAATGTCGCCGTCTCGCCCGGCATCGGCTTCGGCGAATATGGCGACGATTACGTGCGCATCGCGCTGGTCGAGAACGAACATCGCATTCGCCAGGCCGCGCGCAATATCAAGCGCTTCCTTGCCACTGCGGACGAAACATTGCACAACGTCATCCCCATCGCCGCCAGGCGCTGATCTTTTCGCACCGCACGTACTGACAGGAACATTGTTGCCATGGCCGAACCGTTGCGCCTCGGCGTCGCCGGGCTTGGAACCGTCGGCGCCGCGCTCATCCGCATTCTCGCTGAAAAGCACGACTTCCTGGCCGATCGCTGCGGCCGCGCGGTCGAAGTCGTCGCCGTCAGCGCGCGCGACCGCGCGCGTGACCGCGGCGTCGATCTTTCGTCGATGCGCTGGTTCGACGACCCGGTCGAGCTCGCCAACGATCCCGACATCGACATCTTCGTCGAGCTGATCGGCGGCGAAGCCGGCCCGGCGCTGGACTCCGTTACCGCCGCGCTCGCGGCCGGCAAGCATGTCGTCACCGCCAACAAGGCGCTCCTCGCCCATCACGGCACCGAACTGGCGCTGAAGGCGGAGGAGAAGGGCCTGATCCTCAATTTCGAGGCGGCGGTCGCCGGCGGCATCCCGATCATCAAGACCATGCGCGAGGCGCTGACGGCCAACGCCGTCACCCGTGTCTTCGGCATCCTGAACGGCACCTGCAACTACATCCTCACCCGCATGGAGCGCGAGGGCATCTCCTATGGCGACTGCCTCGCCGAGGCCCAGCGTCTGGGTTATGCCGAGGCCGACCCGACCTTCGACGTCGAGGGCTTCGACACGGCCCACAAGCTCGCCATCCTGACCTCGATCGCCTTCGGCACGAAGGTCGCCGTCGACGAGATCTATGTCGAAGGCATCTCCAACATCACGCCGGCCGACATCCAGGCGGCCTACGACCTGGGGTACCGCATCAAGCTGCTCGGCGTCGCGCAGAAGACCGATACCGGCATCGAGCAGCGTGTCCACCCGACCATGGTCCCGGTCGACTCGGCCATTGCGCAGATCCACGACGTGACCAACGCGGTCGCGATCGACGGCGACATTGTCGGCCAACTGGTGCTGTCCGGCCCCGGCGCGGGCGGCGACGCAACGGCTTCGGCCGTCGCCGGCGATATCGCCGACATCGCCAAGTCGCAGCCCGGCCAGCAATACGCGCCGGCCTTCGGTGCGCCGGCCGCCCACCTCAAGCCCTACAAGCAGGCGCGCATGCGGGCCCATGCCGGCGGCTACTTTATCCGCATGGATGTGCACGACCGCACCGGCGTATTCGCCTCGGTGGCTGGTCACATGGCCGAGGAGGGCATTTCACTCGCCTCGATCGTGCAACACCGGCCGAATGGCGCGAAGGCGGCCTCCGCGGCGAAGGAGAGTGGCGAGCAGACCATCATCCTGGTCACCCACACCACGACGGAACTCGCCATACGCAACGCGCTCGAAAAGATCGCCGCCGATGGGCACCTCGTCTCCGAGGCGCAGATGATCCGCATCGAGAACTAGTGCGTTTCGATTCTGCCGAAAGCTGAAGCGTTCTAGCGCGCGAGCTTGCGGTAGACCGATACGTGCATGGTGCTCGAGGCTGTGAATGGCTCGCGTTTCCAGCCGCCCCATCGCGATTCGAGTTGCAGCCCGGCCAGTTCCGCCATCAGGTCGATTTCTGCCGGCCATGCATAGCGCATGGGCAGCGGAACGAGCTTCGTGCCGTCCTGCGTGATCCTTATTCGCTGAAACTCGATCAGCTGGCGTACCGGATCGTGTATCGCCGCCTCGATCCAGACCGATTGCATGTCCAGCGCCTTGGTGCGGATGGACTGGTGTTCACGAAATCCCGACAGTTCCGGCACGTAGGCTTCTACCAGGAACGAGCCACCATCGGCGAGCCTGTCGGCGACGTTCCTGAAACACCTGACCTGATCGCGCTGGGACTGCAGGTTGAACAGCGTATTGAAGACCAGACAGACATGGTCGAACGGTCCGTCGATTTCGACATCGGCCATGTCGCCGATCACGACGTCGATTTCGTCGGACCGGGGCTTTTCCCGCAACTTCCGGACCATGTCGGGCGAGCCCTCGATACCCGATACCTTGTGACCGAGCTCGATCAGCGGCAGCGCGATGCGGCCCGTTCCGATCGCCAGTTCGAGGATGCTGCCGCCATCGGCAATCTCCGAAATGAGCTGGACAGCTTCGTCCGTGGTGCCCGGATCGTGCAGGGCGTCGTATTCGTCCGCGTTCAGTTCCCCGAACGTCGATGGTTTGAAACCCCTCATGCGCTCCTCCTCGGCCCGGTAGCGTGCTTACTGGCAAACATCCGGGCCTGACAGTATCCGCTTTTGCCGGCAAACGGCATACATTGCCTCGGCCATTTGATTTGATAGTCTCTGATTGATCAGGGAGGCCGGATGCGTTGGAACGCCGTCTAAGCACGATTTTCGCTGCGGACATGGTCGGCTTTTCGAGGCTGATGGAAGCCGACGAGATCGGCACGCTGGAGCGTCAGAAGGCGCATCGGCAGGCACTCATCGATCCCCTGTTCGGGAAGTTCCACGGCCGCATCATCAAGGAAATGGGCGACGGTGTTCTGGTCGAATTTTCTTCCGTCGTCGATGCAGTGCAATGCGCCGTGGAAATCCAGCGCGGCATGGCCGATCGCGAGGACACCGTCCCGGAAACCCAGCGCATCCGCTACCGGATCGGCATCAATCTCGGTGACATCATCGCCGATGACGGTGATATCTACGGCGACGGCGTTAACGTGGCGGCCCGGCTGGAGCAATTGGCCGAACCGGGCGGGATCTGCATATCGGGCACGGTTTACGACCATCTCCGGTCGCAGATCGATGTCGGCTACGAATCGCTGGGTGAGGTACGCGTCAAGAACCTGAACCGTACCATCAGAGCCTACAACGTGCTTACGGATGGTGGCCCGGATGCAGCGCCCCGGTCCATGGCAGGGCGCGGTCGGACGGAGTCGGCGGCGCCCGGCCGGCGCAGGACGCTGATTCTGGTCGCGGCACTCGTCCTCGTTTGCGTTGGCGGTGCGTTCGCCTATTTGCGATGGCCGGTCGATGACATGGCGCAACGTCGCGCTGACCCGCAGGGCGATGGCAAGGCGCAATGGTCGATCGCGGTATTTCCGTTCTCCACACTCGGACCGCAGGGTGCGAACAGCTATCTGGGGCAGGGTGTTCGTGAAGATCTGATCGCCGAACTGTCCGCTGTGCCCGATCTTCTGGTCGTCACGCCGGCAAGCGACGGCGCAACGGACACGGGCGCCGGCGCACCGCTGAAGACGGCCCGCGAATTGGGGATCGCCTATGCGCTGGTCGGCAATGTGCGCGAAAATGGCGGACGCATCCGGTTCAACATGCGTTTGAGCGACGCGGCGTCCGGCGCCAGCGTCTGGGCCAGCGTCTTCGACCGCGACCGTGATGAGGTGGTTTCGCTCAGTCGCGACATCGCTGCCGAGGTGGTTTCGGCCTTGCCGGGCAATATCGCTCTGCCACGGCGCGATGATGGTCAGGCGACGCCACATTTCCCTGACCCCGAGGCCTATGACCTGCTTTTGCAGGGCAATGTTCGCTTCGCCCGGTTCACGCCTTCCGAGGTCCGTTCTGCGCGCGACTACTTCCGAAAGGCGATGGAAGTCGATCCCGATTACGCCCGCGCATACGCCATCACCGCGTTCACGCTCGCGCTCGAGGTGGCCTTCGGCTGGTCGCCGGATCCCGAACGCGACCTGAAAATGGCCGATGAGCTGGTCGTGAAGGCGTTGCGGCTGAACCCGCTGACCGATCAGGCCTATCTGGCGCGCGGATTGTCGTTGCGCAGCCAGCGCCGCTACGAGGAGGCGATCGCAGCCTTCCAGAAAGCGATCGAGCTGTCGCCCAACAGTGCCGACGGATATTCCATGGTGAGTCTCACCTATGTCTTCGTCGGCAAGTCCGAAAAGGCGGTGGAGGCCATCGACGAGGCGATGCTGCGCAATCCGGACCACCCCTTCTTCTACCTGTACACGAGGGGGATGGCGCTCTTTCACCTCGAACGGTTCGAGGAAGCGGTCGAGGCGCTGAAGGCGGCGCTGGTCAAGAACCCGGACTTCGTTCCGGCCAGGCTCGGGCTGGCATCGGCCTATGCGCATCTGGGCAGGATCGACGACGCCAAGTGGGAATATCAGGAAGTCCTTGTGCGCCTTCCCGATTTCACGATCCTCAATGAGCAGGCGAGGGTTCCCTATCTCAATTCCAACGACCTGCTCAGATACATCGACGGACTGAAGATCGCGGCAGGGCAGGCGTGAAAGCGCCGCGAATACCACCACATGTCGCGCTTTCGCCCGCACACCCTTCATTCTAAACGATTTTATTGTGGTTCGGCCGGTCGCCGACATTGCATTTGCGACATCGATGGCCGATAGGGTCCGGCAATCTTGATTCAGGAGCAGTCAGATGAGCGTCACCGTGTCGAAAGAGGCTTCGCCGCAGGAATCGTCGCATACCGGGCTCGACCGCGTGCTGACCATCGAGCTTGCCCGCGTCACCGAGCGTGCCGCCGTTGCCGCCGCGCGGCTGCGTGGCCATGGCGACGAGAAAGCCGCCGACCAGGCCGCCGTCGACGCCATGCGTTCCGAACTGAACAATCTCGACATCGAGGGCCGTGTCGTCATCGGCGAGGGCGAGCGCGACGAGGCGCCGATGCTCTATATCGGCGAGGAAGTCGGCAAGAAGAACGGCCCGGCCGTCGACATCGCGCTCGATCCGCTCGAAGGCACGACCATCTGCGCCAAGAACCTGCCCAACTCGCTGGCCGTCATTGCCATGGCCGAGCGTGGCAACATGCTCTACGCACCCGACGTCTACATGGACAAGATCGCCATCGGGCCGGGTTATCCCGAAGGTACGATCGAACTCGCCGCGCCGCCGGCCGAAAACCTGGCGCGCGTCGCCAAGGCCAAGGGCGTGAAGGTTTCGGAACTGACCGCCTGCATCATGGATCGGCCGCGCCATGCCCGCCTGATCGAGGAAGTGCGCGCCACGGGCGCTGCGATCCGCCTGATCGGCGACGGCGATGTCGCAGGCGTCATCCACACCACCGATCCGGTCCAGACCGGCATCGACATCTATATCGGCATTGGAGGTGCGCCCGAGGGCGTGCTGGCGGCAGCCGCACTGCGCTGCACCGGTGGCCAGATGCAGGGCAAGCTCATCCTCGACACGCTGGAAAAGGTTGCCCGCGCCAAGCGCATGGGCGTCGAGGATGAAAACCGCATTTACGACATGTCGGAAATGGCCTCGGGCGATGTGCTGTTCGCCGCGACGGGCGTGACCGATGGCAACATGCTGTCGGGCGTGCGCTTCATGCGCGACGCGATCGCCACCCACACCGTGGTCATGCGCTCCTCCTCGCGTACGATCCGCGAGATCAAGGCAGTCCACAAGGACATGGAAAAGTTCGGCTGACGGCCGTTTCGGCTGTTGACGGACGCGGCCGGGTGAGTTGCGGGCGGGCCGAAGGCCTGTCACAAACATGGCCATGTTGACCGGCGATCCCGAACGGGCCTTCCTTGATGTCGAGCGCTCCGCGCTCGGCAAGGTCTGGCGCGAGCGCCTCGATCAGCGCGGCCGCAATACCGCGCTCACCATCGCGCAGACGAGCGACATCCCCGAACTGGTGGCCCGCGTGCTGGCCGGCAGGGGGGTGCCGGCCGAAGACGCGCAGGCCTTCATGTCGCCGACGATCCGCGACCTGATGCCCGACCCCTCCGTGCTGACCGACATGGACGCCGCCGCCGCACGCATCGCCCGCGCGGTGCAAAAGGGCGAGCGCGTCGCGATCTTTGGCGACTATGATGTCGACGGTGCCGCCTCGGCCGCGCTGTTCGACCGGTTCCTCAGCCATCACGGTATCGATTGCGAAGTCTATATTCCCGACCGCATTTTCGAGGGTTACGGCCCCAACCCAAACGCCATCGACGAACTGGCCGGGCGCGGGGCGAGCCTGATCGTCACCGTCGATTGCGGCGCGACCAGCTTCGAGTCGCTGGAGCATGCGAAGAAAATCGGCGTCGACGTCGTCGTCCTCGACCATCATTTGATGGACGATGCCGGCCCGCCTGCCGTGGCGCTGGTCAATCCCAACCGACATGACGATCTGTCCGGGCTGGGCCATCTGTGCGCCGCGGGCGTCGTCTTCATTGCGCTGGTCGCGACGACGCGCGAACTGCGCAAATCGGGCTTCTATAAGGGCGAAAGGACACCGCCCGACCTGCTCGCCTCGCTCGATCTCGTGGCGCTCGCCACCATCTGCGACGTGGTGCCGTTGAGGGGGCTCAACCGCGCCTTCGTGGTCAAGGGCCTGATCGCCATGCACGGGCGGGGCAATCGCGGGTTGGCGGCGCTGGCCGGGGTGGCGCGCATGGACGGGCCGCTGCGCCCCTACCATCTGGGCTTCCTGCTGGGACCGCGCATCAATGCCGGCGGTCGTATCGGCAATGCCGGTCTCGGTGCGCGCCTGCTGGCGACGGAGGACGACCACGAGGCGGCCGAGATCGCCGCCCAGCTCGAACATCTCAACCGGGCCCGGCAGGCCGAGGAAGCGCGCATGCTGGAACAGGCGGTCGCCGAGGCCGATGCCGAAATCGGCGACGGCGAGGGGCCGTCCGTGCTGATCGCCAACAACAGCCCCGACGACCGAAGCTGGCATCCGGGCATTGTCGGCCTCGTCGCCTCGCGCCTGAAGGAACGCTTTCGCCGGCCGGCCTTCGCCATTGCCTTCGATCCCTCGGGTCGGGGCTCGGGCTCGGGTCGCTCCATACCGGGCGCCGATATCGGCTCGGCGGTGCGCCGCGCCGTGTCGGAGGGTTTGCTGATCAAGGGTGGGGGTCACGCCATGGCGGCGGGGCTGACCATCGACAAGTCGAAGCTCGCCGATCTGCGCGCCTTTCTGGAGGACGCGCTGGGCGAGGCCGTCACCGCCGGCCGGCAGGAGAACGTGCTTAAGCTCGACGGCGCGCTGACGGCCAGAAGCGCCACGTTGCAGCTCTACGAGATGCTGGAACGCGCCGGTCCGTACGGGCAGGGTCATTCCGCCCCGGTCTTCGCCTTCCCGGCGCACGCGCTGCGCAACACGCGCATTGTCGGCGATCACCACGTCTCGACGCAGATCCGGTCGGGTGACGGCGCCAGCCTGAAGGCAATCGCCTTCCGCTCGGCCGACAACGATCTCGGCCGCCTGCTGCTCGACCCGCCGCCCAATCTGCATTTGGCCGGGACGATCGATGCCGATTTCTGGCAGGGCGCACGCCGTGTGCAATTGCGGATACTGGATGCGGCGAAACCCGCAAGGGTTGGCTAGCCTAGACGTCTCTAGGATTTGCCGGCAAATCCGGTAGCGCGCCGAGCCAGTCAACGGCTTCCTCGCACCAGATCTGGCGCACGGGCGTCAATTGCTTGCGCTGTATGATGCTGCCCCAGCGGATGCCGCGTTTCGCGTGCTCGTCCTCGCCGTAAACGAAAAGCGGCGTGCCGCAATCGCCGCAGAATTGCTGGAAACGCTTGCGGCCGCTGTCGCCCAGGCGAACATAGGTTCTCGGTTCGCCGTGCGTGATCCGCAGCGCGTCGTGCTCGACCAGCACCGTCACGCGGAAAGGCGAACCGGTGAGTGACTGGCAGGCATTGCAGTGGCAGATCGAGACCCTGGACGGGTCGATCTCGGCCTCATAGGCGATGGCGCCGCAATGGCATTGTCCGTCGATATGCATCCGCCCGTCCGTAGCTTGCCCCGTGGCGTGGGAGTTGCCACACCATCAAGGCATCGCCGCCGCGCGTCAATCGTCGGCGCGTACGCGGCCGGGCGCCAGTCCCAATGGTCGAATGGGGAGGGTCTTGAAGCTAGCGACCGCGACCGACCGGCTTCTTCTTCGCGGGGAGCAGGCCGTCGCGCTGCATCTGCTTTCGCGCGAGCTTTCTGCGGCGGCGAATGGCTTCAGATTTTTCTCTCACGCGCTTTTCCGAGGGTTTCTCATAGGCCCGCCGGCGCTTCATTTCGCGAAACATGCCTTCGCGCTGGAGCTTTTTCTTCAGGACGCGCAGCGCCTGGTCGACATTGTTTTCTCTGACGAGAACCTTCAAAGGGTCACCTCACTTGTGTTGGTTGTCGGGGCGTGCCGCCTCACATGGAGGAAACGGCCCGCCTGATTTTCGGCTGCGCCGCGCGTCGCGGCTTATCCGCTTGTACGGTCGCCGCCGCGGTAGCTTCCATGCGCAACCTTTCGCGCCGCAGCCTGTCGGATTTGGCGATGCGCTGTTTCTCCTCGGCCTGAAGAATCTCGCGCGCATGCAGATCGGTCATCTCGGCCCTGGTCGCCGGCTTCGCCGCGGACTTCGTGGGCCGAAACAGGTTCTGTGCTTTGACGGGCGTATTCATGATGCCTCCTTTCGTTCCGTGAAACTGAAAAGGCCGGGAACTTGCCCGGCCTTCCATTCAACTCGACAACCGGTGCCAGTACATCCGTGGTCACCGGCCAGAGCTGAAATCTCGTGCAGGCTGCAGGCGTTCAGCGGCACGCTTTCCGGACCTGCGGTCCCGAACCGTATCGCTGACGACCTTGCTGCCATCATCGGGCGCGATGACGGCTTGGCCCTTGGTGGTGTTGAAGAACCTCACGATGGCCGAAGCCATGGCGATATCCCTGCACACATTCGATGAACATCGATCGCCGCAGATCGCTCGGCGAGGCAATGCAATCGATGTTGAAAGAGGAATATCGTGAAAGGCGCTGTGCGCCCGGACAAAGTTCGACAAGCAAAATCGATAGGCATCAAATAGTTACGATTGGGAAATAATACAAGGTGCCGGCTCGAATTTCTTCGATCCAACTTCGCTGGAGGGCCACCGGAAAGCCCGGTTACGTATGCCGAAAATGGCAAATCTGGCGTGTTTTTGAAGTGGGATTGAGGCGAGCCGGCGTGATCGCGCACCAGCGA
>JBHIWX010000089.1:0-16377 GCA_041987205.1 Rhizobiaceae bacterium
CCGGCCGGCTCGACCTTGCCGGCCTCGTGGGCGATCGCCTGGTCGAGGATGGACAGCGCATCGCGCACCGAGCCCTCGGCGGCGCGGGCGATCAGCGCCAGCGCATCGTCCTCTGCCTCGACGCCCTCAGCGGCCACGATGCGCCCGAGATGGGCGGCCATCTCGCCGGCGTCGACGCGGCGCAGATCGAAGCGCTGACAGCGCGACAGCACGGTGACCGGAACCTTGCGGATCTCGGTGGTGGCAAAGATGAACTTCAGGTGCGCCGGCGGCTCCTCCAGCGTCTTCAACAGCGCGTTGAAGGAATGGTTGGAGAGCTGATGCACCTCGTCGATGATGTAGACCTTGTAACGGGCGATCGCCGGGGCGTACTGCACCGATTCGATGATGTCGCGAATGTTGTCGATGCCGGTGTGGGAGGCGGCGTCCATCTCGATCACGTCGACATGGCGGCCTTCCATGATGGCCTTGCAGTGCTCGCCTTCCTCGGTGAGGTCGATGGTCGGGCGGTTTATGTCGCCGCGCTTGTAATTGAGCGCGCGCGCCAGAATGCGCGCCGTCGTCGTCTTGCCCACGCCGCGAACGCCGGTCAGCATGTAGGCCTGCGCGATGCGGCCGGTGTGGAAGGCGTTGGTGAGCGTGGTCACCATCGCCTCCTGGCCGATCAGATCGTCAAAGCTCTGCGGGCGGTATTTGCGCGCGAGCACACGGTAGCTCTCGCCCGCTTTCGTGCCCGCTTTCGGCACCGCGTTTTCCTGGGGTTCCGACATGGCGGGACTATAGCGGGTTTGAGCGGCCGGGAAACACCGCGCGCGATCAAATCACCGGTAATGTTTGGGGGATTTACAGGTCGAGGTGGAAGGCTGGTTTAAGGCGACCCGGACCGAAACTCGTTGGGGCTGCTTCCTTCCGGACCTGACCCGGTTGGCGAGGAGCCCGTCCGCCGCCAGCCTTCCGAGGCCACATATCTGCCTTTGAGGGCAAAAATGCAAGGGAAGGCGCCTGATTTCGTGCGCACCGGCATCGCGATCCGAAAACCGGTTTCCACTTTTCCCGGATTTGCTTTAGAGCCAAGCGCATGACGGGTTTTGAACTGGACGGGCGGCTCGCCGCCGACACGACGAAGGTTGCCGACCTTCAAAGCGGGCCATTGCTGGCGATGAACGACAGCCGCTGGCCCTGGCTGATCCTGGTGCCGGCGGTGCCGGGCGCCGTCGAACTGCACGATCTCGACGCCGACATGGCCCGCCTCGTCCACGATGAGACCGACCGCGTGGCCGCCGCGCTCAAGCGGGCGAGCGGCTGCGAGAAGATCAACACCGGGGCGCTCGGCAACATCGTGCGGCAATTGCATATCCATGTCGTGGCGCGCAGCGCGGGCGATCCGAACTGGCCGGGCCCGGTCTGGGGGTACGGCACGCGTATCGAACGGGATCCCGGCGACATGCGCGCATTCATCGACAGGGTGAAAACGGCGCTCGGCCTTTAACCCCGCGCTGAACCAAAGAGGAAACCTTCCGACGTGAGCATCGATTTCGATACCCTGCCGCTGCCCGAACCCAGCTCGCTGACGGGCTTCACCGGCAATACCATCATCCGCGATTCCGAAAAGCGCAGCGACGAGAGCCTGTCGCAGGCGATCGCCGATCCGGCCTGCCGCTGCTACCTGTTCGCCTCGGGCAAGGCCGTCTTCGGTAAAACGGAATCGGAAGAGGAGACGCCGAAGATCCTGTTCACGACGCAGGAAGCCGAAATGCTGGGCGGGCTGCTCGGCGAAGCGATCCTGCTCGGCCACGAGGGAGGGTCACCGCGGCTGGCGGTGCGTCTCGACATCAAGGAAGAGGCGCTCGACGGCGGTCACGAGGCGATCGATCTGCGCGCCGTGCTCTATACCAAGCAGGCGGCAAAGGGCGACATCGCGGCGATCGCCCATGGCGGAGCGATGATGGCCTGGCACGGGATGAACCGCTTCTGCGGCAAGTGCGGCAGCCCGAGCAAATCGGCCATTGGCGGCTATCGGCGCGACTGTACCGAATGCGGCAGCACGATCTTTCCGCGCACCGACCCGGTGGTGATCATGCTCACGGTCGATGGCGACCGGTGCCTGCTCGGGCGCAGCCCGCATTTCCCGCCGGGTTGGTTTTCAACGCTGGCCGGCTTCATCGAGCCGGGCGAGACGATCGAGGATGCGGTGCGGCGCGAAACCTTCGAGGAATCAGGCATCCGTATCGGGCGCGTGCGCTACCATGCCAGCCAGCCCTGGCCGTTTCCGCATTCGCTGATGATCGGCGCGTTCGGCGAGGCGCTATCGCATGAGATCGACATCGACGACGAACTGGAGGATTGCCGCTGGTTCACACGCGAGGAAGTGCGCCAGATGATCGACGGCACGCATCCGGAGGGCATTCGCTGCCCGCCGCGCAAGGCCATCGCCTACGCGCTGGTCAGCGCCTGGGCGCTAGGCTGACGTTCCAGCGTCAGTCTTCCTCGACCTGCTCGCTCAGCCGCTCGCGGAATTCATGCGCCGGGTAGACGCCGAAAATGCGCATGTGGCGCGAGAAGAATTCCAGTTCTTCCAGCGCGCGCTTGACTGCCGGATCCTCGGGATGGCCCTCGATATCGGCATAGAAGAGCGTGGCGAAGAACTTGCCGCCGAGCTGGTAGCTCTCAAGCTTGGTCATGTTGACGCCATTGGTGGCGAAGCCGCCCATCGCCTTGTAGAGCGCGGCGGGAATGTTGCGCACGCGGAAGATGAAGGTCGTCATCATCAGCGGCGCGCTGCCTAGGTCGGCCCATGATTTCGTCCTGGAAAGCACGACGAAACGGGTGACGTTGTTGGCGTCGTCCTCGACGTCACGTTCGAGTATGTCGAGACCGTAGAGGCCGGCGGCCAGTTCCGGCGCGAGGGCCGCCTGCGATTTGTCGCCTTCCTCGGCGATGAGGCGCGCCGCGCCCGCTGTGTCGCCGGCGACCATCGGCTTCCAGCGGTGCTTGCGGATGATCTTGCGGCACTGGCCGAGCGCATGGATATGGCTGTGGACCGATTTGATGTCGGCAACCTTCGTGCCGGGCAGCACCATGAGCTGGAAGCGGATCGGCAGGAAATACTCCGCGATGATGTGCAGCTTCGATTCCGGCAGCAGATGATGGATGTCGGCGACACGTCCGGCGAGCGTGTTCTCGATCGGGATCATCGCCAGATCGGCCTTGCCGGTCTCGACCGCGTTGAACGCGTCCTCGAAGGTGGCGCAGGGCAGCGGCTCCATCTCCGGATACATGTTGCGGCAGGCGGTATCGGAATTGGCGCCGGGCTCGCCCTGGAACGCTATCTTTCCGGTCGGTGTTTCACCGGTTTTCTTGGACATGATGTGGATGCCTGAAAGCTGCTGCGTCTGAAACGCTTACCAAACGCTCACCGGGCCAGAATTTCCCGCGCCCGGTCGAGATCGGCCTGTGTATCGACCCCGAGCGGCACGGTGTCAACGACAGCGACATCGATGCGCATGCCGGCCTCGAGCGCGCGAAGCTGTTCGAGCTTCTCGCGGCGCTCGAGCGAGGACGGTCTGAGCGAGACGAACTTCTCCAGCGCCTCGCGGCGATAGGCGTAAAGCCCGATGTGGTGATAGAGCGGCCCGTCACCCCAGGGCGCCGTGGCACGGGTGAAATAGAGCGCGCGCAGGCGGTTGTCGGCAATCGGCGTGCCGACCGCCTTGACCACGTTGGGGTTGGTCTTTTCCTCCTCGCGGTCGATTACCACGGCGGCGGTCGCGATGTCGGCGGGGCCGTCGAGCAGCGGCGCGAGGCAGGCGGAGATCGTCGCCGGATCGACGGTCGGCAGATCGCCCTGGATGTTCAAAACGAAGCGCGCCCTACCCTCGGGATCGAGCTTTTCGACCGCTTCCAAGATGCGGTCCGACCCGGATTCATGGTCGGTCCGCGTCATCACCGCCTCGCCGCCATGCGCCTTGACCGCGGCGAGAATGTCCTCGCTGTCGGTGGCGACGAAGGGCCTGCCGATGCCTGCCTCGGCGGCGCGATTGAGGACGTGGACGATCATGGGCAGTCCGGCGATATCGGCCAGCGGCTTGTTCGGCAGGCGGGTCGAAGCCATGCGCGCGGGGATGAGAACCAGCGTCTGCCCGTCATTCATTGTCGAAGGTCCCGAGATTGCGGTCGTCGCGCCACCTTGACCCCGACGCATTCGTTTGCTGGCATGGGAGGGTCTGGTTCCGGCACATTCACAAAGTGTCAAAAAGTCTCACTTGAACCAGCCTTACAGGCGTTGTAACGCACGCGCAAACCAAATAGTTTGCCCGCCGACGGGCGAGGCCTCCGGCATTGGGCCGGGGATGGGCAGGAGCTGCTGAACCATGAATTCCTTTCAGTTCAACAAGATCGCAATGGCCGTGCTGGGCACGGTGTTCGTGATGTTCGGCGTGAGCATCATCTCGGAAGGCATCTTCCATGGTGAGGCGCCGGAAACGCCGGGCTATGCGATCGCCGCGGTCGAACCTTCCGGCGGCGGCGCCGAGGAAGATACCGGCCCGGCCTATGATCCGGTCGCACCGCTGCTGGCCTCGGCCAGCATCGAGGACGGCATGAAGGTCGAGAAGAAGTGCCAGTCCTGCCACACCGTCGAGCAGGGCGGTCCGAACAAGGTCGGCCCGAACCTCTATGGCGTGGTCGGTCGCCCGATCGCCAGCCATGAGGGTTTCTCCTATTCGTCGGCCCTGCAGGCCTATGGCGAAGGCAAGACCTGGACCTATGAGGAGCTGAACGGCTTCCTGTGGAACCCGAAGAAGCACATCAAGGGCACCGCGATGGGCTTTGCCGGCCTGAAGAAGGTCGAGGACCGCGCCGATCTTCTCGTCTATCTGCGCACCTTCGCCGACACTCCGGTTCCGCTGCCGGAAGTCACCGAGCAGACCGCCGAGACGCCCGAAGCGGCGCCGGCATCCAGTGAAGAAGCCCCGGCCGCGAGCGAAGAGGCGCCTGCCGAGGAAGCGCCGGCGGGCACGGAAGAGGCACCGGCCGCGCAGTAAGCGTCTGCCAGGCGCCCAATCGACCCCGAATTCGACGAAAGGCCGGCTGATGCCGGCCTTTTTATTTGCCTGATGCCATCGTCCCGCTATCCTTTCCCCTCAGAACCAGCCCATGGTGCAATTGGACAAGGAAGGCGTTGAACGCATGCCCTCAGCCATTCGACTGCTCGCAGCCGTGTCGGCCACCCTCATCGCAATCGCAGCCCTTGCGGGACCGGCATCGGCGGACGAGCCGCCCTGGCGACATGGTTCGACGCTCTTCGGCGAACTGAAATACGGACCCGATTTCACCCGCTACGACCATGTCAATCCGGATGCGCCGAAGGGCGGCACGCTGAACGAGGACGCGTCCGGCAGCTTCGATTCGCTCAATCCGTTCATCGTGCGCGGCCGCGCCGCAGCCGGCCTCGCCTATACGGGCGGCCTCCTCTACGATTCGCTGATGGAGCAGTCCGTCGACCAGCCCAGCGCCTCCTACGGACTCGTCGCCGAAGCGTTCCGCTATCCGGAGGATTTCTCCTGGGCGACCTACCGCATCAATCCGAAAGCGCAGTTCCATGACGGCACGCCGATCACGCCGGAAGACGTGATCTGGTCGCTGCAGGCGCTCAGGGACAATCACCCGCTGTTCACCCAGTACTACCACAACGTCACCAAGGCGGAGAAAACCGGCGAGCGCGAAGTCACCTTCACTTTCGATGTGAAAGGCAATCGCGAACTGCCGCAGATCATGGGCGACCTGCCCGTCTTGCCGAAACACTGGTGGGAGGGCACAGACCCGGACGGCAAGAAACGCGACATCGGCCAACCGACGGTGGAAATTCCGCTCGGCTCGGGCCCCTATCGCATCGCCGAGGTCGATCTCGGCAAGACGGTGACCTGGGAGCGCGTGCCGGACTATTGGGGCGCCGAATTGCCGGTACGCGTCGGCCGCTTCAATTACGACCAGATCCGATACACCTATTTCCTCGACGAGAACGCGATCTGGGAAGCTTTCAAGAAGGGTGGCGTATCGGACACACGTGCCGAGAACGTGTCGCGGCGCTGGGCGACCGAGTACAATTTTCCGGCCTTCGAGCGTGGCGACGTGGTCAGGAAAGCGTTCGAGACCACCTCTCCGGAAACCTTCCAGGGCTACTTTTTCAATACGCGCAATCCGAAATTCCAGGATGCGCGGGTGCGCAAGGCGCTGACTCTGCTGTTCGACTTCGAGAGCATGAACAAGAATCTGTTCTACGACCTCTACACGCGCACCGACAGCTATTTCGAAGGCGGCGAACTGCAGCACGAAAGCGGCCCGCCGGAGGGACGCGTCAAGGAAATCCTGGAAGCCTATCGCGGTAAGATCCCGGACGCGGCGATCGATGAGGCGTTCGAACTGCCGGTCTACGACACGCCGACGGCGACACGACGCTACCAGCGCGAGGCGCTGAAACTGTTCCGCGAAGCGGGCTACAGCTTCGCCAATGGCAAGATGCTCGATCCCTACGGCAAGCCGTTCGAGGTCGAACTGCTCGGCAACGGCCCGACCGACGAACGTGTCGGTATTCCGACGGTCCAGTATTTCGCCAAGCTCGGAATCGCGACGACGGTCCGCATCGTCGATACATCGCAGTACAAGACCCGGATCGACAATTTCGATTTCGAAATAACGATGGGATTGTCCGCCCAATCGCTTTCGCCCGGCAATGAGCAGCGCGAATACTGGACGACGTCTGCCGCCAAGAAGCCCGGCTCGCGCAACTATGCCGGCATCAGCGATCCGGTCATCGACGAACTCGTCGAACGCGTCATCCATGCTTCCGACCGCGAGGAACTGGTGGCACTGACCCGCGCGCTCGACCGCATCCTGCTCAGCGGTTACTACGCGATCCCGATGTGGCACAATCCTGACATCTGGTATGCGTGGTGGAGCAAGGTGAAATTCCCGCCGACCCAGCCGAGCTATTCCGGGATCGATCCCTATTCGCTGTGGATCGACGAGGCGGGAACCGCGCAATGAGCAAGGGCCGAGGTTACGCATCCCTCGGGCCGATCGTCGGGCCAAACCGACGGCAGGTGCTGGGCGCCGGGGCGGGCATGGCCTTCGCCGCGCTGTGTCCGGCCGCTGCCTTCGCCCGGAACCCGGTCGAGACAAAGCTGCACGGCGTCTCTTCCTTCGGTGACCTGAAATACGGGCCCGATTACCGGCATTTCGACTTCGCCGTGCCCGACGCGCCGACGGGCGGAACCTTCGCCTTTCAGCCATCAAACTGGCTGTACAACCAGAATTACCAGACCTTCGACACGCTCAATACGTTCGTGCTGCGCGGCGCGGCGCCACCGCGCATGCAGTACTGCTTCGACACGCTGATGGTGCACGCCTGGGACGAGCCGGACGCGCTTTATTGCGCGCTGGCGGAGAACCTGACGATCTCGGCAGACCGCAACCGCTACCGGTTCGAACTCCGGTCGGAAGCGCGCTTCCATGACGGCAGTCCGGTGACCGCCGAGGACGTCGTCTTCTCTTTTCTCCTGATGAAGGAGAAGGGGCATCCCAACATCGCCAACGATCTTTCCGACCTCGAAACGATCGAGGCCCCGGCGCCCGACGTGGTCGAACTGGTCTACAACGGCCGGCAATCGCCGCGCGCGATCCTGTCTGTCGCCGACACCGTGCCGATCCTGGCGCGCGCATGGTACGAAGCCAACGCGTTCGACGAGGCGACGCTGACTCCGCCGCTTTCCTCCGGCCCCTGGCGGGTCGGCGATTTCAGGGTCGGCACCCATATCGAATATGAGCGCGTCAGGGATTACTGGGCCAACGATCTGCCTTTCGCGCGCGGGCTCGACCATTTCGACCGGTTGCGCATCGATTTCTTCCGCGAACGCACGGCGGCGATGGAGGCCTTCAAGAAAGGCCTTGTCGGCTGGCGCGAGGAGTTCACGGCCAAGTTCTGGGCAAACGAATACGATTTTCCCGCCGCGCGCGAGGGCAAAGTCAAGCGGACGCTGTTTCCCGACGAACTCATCCCCTCGCTGCAGGCCTGGGCGGTCAATACGCGCCGAGGCAAGTTCGCCGATCCACGCACGCGCCAGGCGCTCGGCATGCTGTTCGACTTCGAGTGGACCAATCGCAACCTGTTCCACGATGCCTATACGCGGACCAATTCGGTCTTCGAGGGATCGGACCTCGCCGCCCAGGGCATGCCCTCGCCCGAGGAACTCGCCTTGCTGGAACCGCTGCGCGGCCAGGTGCCGGAAGCGACGTTCGGCGAAGCGGTGATGCAGAACGTCACCGACGGCACGGGCAGGGATCGCGCGATGTTCGTCAAGGCAAACAAGCTTCTCACCGAGGCCGGCTGGCGCAAGCAGGACGCGAAACTGGTCGATGCCGAAGGCGAGCAGCTGACCGTCGAGGTGCTGATCCGCTCGCAGGTGTTCGAGCGCATGCTGGGGCCCTTTGTGCTCAACATGGAGCGCATGGGGATCGAGGCGTCCATCCGGCTGGTCGACGCCTCGCAGTTCCAGGCGCGCACCGAGGCGTTCGATTTCGATCTCGTCGGCATGAACTTCACCTTCGAGCCCAATCCGACGACCGAGGCGCTGAAACAGACCTTTCATTCGCAGTCGGCCGACCGAAACGGCTCGCATAACTGGCCCGGCATTTCCGACCCGGCGGTGGACACGCTGATCGGCCATGTCGAGCGGGTGGAGACGCGCGAGGAGCTGATCGTCGTCATCCGCGCGCTAGACCGGGTCTTGCGGGCAAACCATTTCTGGATTCCAAATTGGCACGCGACGAATCACCGGGTCGCCTACTGGGACATGTTCGGCTGGCGCGATCCCAAGCCGGACTACCTGTTCCCCGTCGAGCGCCTGTGGTGGTATGAGGAAGACAAGGCCCGGGCGATCGGACGGGGCTGAGCCCGTCACGCGGCTGAGAGCACAGGAGCGGTTCGGAACCCTTGGGAGCCTATATCCTCAGACGATTGCTGCTGATGATCCCGACCATGCTCGGGATCATGGCGATCTCGTTCGCGGTGATCCAGTTCGCGCCGGGCGGGCCGGTCGAGCAGGTGATCGCGCAACTGACCGGTCAGGGCGGCTCGGCGACCGACCGCATCTCGGGCGCAGGCGCGGATTTCGCACAGGAGAACACCGTCGACAGCGCCGCCGGCGTCAACAGCAAATATCGCGGCGCGCAGGGGCTGGACCCGGAATTCATCGCCAAGCTCGAAAAGCAGTTCGGCTTCGACAAGCCGCCGCTGGAGCGTTTCGGGCTGATGATCTGGAACTATATGCGCTTCGATTTCGGCGAGAGCTATTTCCGCAAGGTGAGCGTCATCGACCTGATCGTCGAGAAGATGCCGGTATCGATCTCGCTCGGCCTGTGGATCATGCTGCTGTCCTACGGTATCTCGATCCCGCTCGGCATCCGCAAGGCGGTGAAGGACGGCTCGGCCTTCGACATCTGGACCAGCGGCATCATCATCGTCGCCTACGCGATCCCCGGCTTCCTGTTCGCCATCCTGCTGCTGGTGATGTTCGCCGGCGGCTCCTATTTCGACTGGTTCCCGCTGCGCGGGCTGATCTCCGAAACGGTAGACGCGAATGCCTGCATGCCCGGCGAGACCTTCCGCCTCGCCTATTGCGCGACAACGGTGGTGCCCGACTATTTCTGGCATCTGGCGCTGCCGCTGACCGCGCTGGCGCTGTCGTCCTTCGCGACGACGACCCTGCTCACGAAGAATTCGTTCCTCGACGAAATCCGCAAGCAATACGTCATGACGGCGCGCGCCAAGGGCCTGAACGAGCGGCAGGTGCTCTACGGCCATGTCTTCCGCAATGCGATGCTGATCGTCATCGCCGCCTTTCCCGGCGCCTTCATCTCGGCCTTCTTCACCGGTTCGCTTTTGATCGAAACGATCTTCTCGCTCGATGGGCTCGGCCTGCTCGGCTACAAATCGGTGATCGAACGCGACTACCCGGTAGTCTTCGCCACGCTCTACATCTTCTCGCTGATGGGCCTGCTGGTCGGGCTCCTGTCAGACCTGATCTACACCTGGATCGACCCCCGCATCGATTTCGAATCGAGGGAGGTCTAGGTGGCCGACACGCTGCAAAGGGCCGACGAGCCCGACACGCGGACGCGCACCGGCGGCTGGCTCGGCCTGTCGCCGCTCAACCAGCGCCGGCTCGCCAGTTTCAAGGCCAATCGGCGCGGCTACTGGGCGCTGTGGTTCTTTCTCGTCCTGTTCGTGCTGTCGCTCGGCGCCGAATTCCTCGCCAATGACCGGCCGATCCTGATCCGCTTCAAGGGCGAATTCTATTCGCCGCTGGTCACCGACTATCCCGAAGAGACCTTTCTGGGCGAAGACGGCTTCCTGCCGACGACGGACTACAAGATCGTCGAGATCACCGAGGCCATCGAGGCGAATGGCTGGGCGATCTGGCCGCCGATTCGCTACACCTACACCACGGTCAACAACGAAATTCCCGAGCCGGCGCCGTCGAAGCCTTCATGGCTCTATTCCAAGGCCGAGCGCTGCGCCAATTACATTGAAGGTCCCGACGATCCGGCCTGCAATCTCGGCAACTGGAACTGGCTCGGCACCGACGACCAGGCCCGCGACGTGCTGGCGCGCGCCATCTACGGCTTCCGCATCTCGGTGCTGTTCGGCCTGATCCTGACGGCGGCCTCGGCGATCATCGGCGTCACCGCCGGCGCGGTGCAGGGTTATTTCGGCGGCTGGATCGATTTGCTGTTCCAGCGCTTCATCGAGATCTGGTCGTCGATGCCGACGCTCTACATCCTGCTGATCATCGCCGCCGTGCTGCCGCCGGGCTTCTGGGTGCTGCTCGGCATCATGCTGCTGTTCCAGTGGATCGCCTTTGTCGGTGTGGTGCGCGCCGAATTCCTGCGGGCGCGCAATTTCGAATATGTGAACGCGGCGCGGGCGCTCGGCGTCGGCAACTGGCCGATCATGTTCCGCCATCTGCTGCCCAACGCGATGGTCGCGACGCTGACCTTCCTTCCCTTCATCCTGAACGGCTCGATCACGACGCTGACCGCGCTCGACTATCTCGGCCTCGGCATGCCGCCAGGCTCCGCCTCGCTTGGCGAACTGCTCAGCCAGGGCCGCAACAATCTGCAGGCGCCATGGCTCGGCCTGTCGGGCTTCGTGGTCATCTCGCTCATGCTGTCGCTGCTGATCTTCGTCGGCGAGGCCACGCGCGATGCCTTTGACCCGAGGAAGACGTTCCGATGAGCGCGGCGGTGGCGAGTTTCGGCCCCTTCGTGCAGGTCGCGATCTTCGTGACAGCGGGGATCGTCATCGTGGCTGCGGGCTCGAAGCTCGCCTTCGTTGCCGACCGGATCGCCGACCAGACCGGACTTGGCGAGGCGATCACAGGCGCCGTCCTGCTCGGCGCGGCGACCTCGCTTCCCGGCGTCATCACGTCCGTCGTGACGGCGGCGGAGGGTTATCCCTCGCTCGCCTATTCCAACGCCATCGGCGGCATCGCCGCGCAGACGCTGTTCCTCATCTTCGCCGACATGGCCTATCGCCACGCCAATCTCGAACATGCCGCCGCGAGCCTCGTGAACATGTTCAACGCGACGCTGCTGATCGTCCTTCTGGCGCTGATCCTGGCGGCGGCGACCGGGCCGGAGATTTCGATCTTCGGCATTCATCCCGTCTCGCTCCTGTGTTTCGCGACCTATCTTTTCGGCCTGAAATTCGCCCAATCGGCCCATGCCGAGCCGATGTGGCTGGCGACCGAGACCCGGGACACGAAACCCGACATTCCGGACAAGGCCGCGCGCCGGACATCGCTGTCGCAAACGCTCACCATCTTCGCCCTTTGCCTGGCGGCCGTTGCGGCGGCGGGCTATGCCATCGCCATGTCGGCCACCGCGATCGTGTCGACGCTTGCCATCCCGGAAAGCCTGGTCGGCACGCTGATGACCTCCACTGTCACCTCTCTGCCGGAACTTGTCACCACGGTCGCGGCGGTGCGCGCCGGCGCGCTGCAACTGGCCGTCGGCGGCATTCTGGGTGGCAACGCCTTCGACACGCTGTTCGTCTCCTTTGCCGATCTCGCCTATCGCGACGGCTCCATCTTTCACGCGATCGAGGCATCCGACCTGTTCCTCACCGCGATGGTCGCCGCCATGACCGGAACCCTGATCCTCGGCCTGCTCAGGCGCGAAACCCGGGGCATCGGCTTCGAGGGCTGGTCGGTGGCGGGGCTCTATGCCGCGGCGATCACGGGAGTATTCGTGCTGTCATGACGTCCGACGTCCCTCTCCTCTCGGTCAAGGATTTCTCCGTCGCCTTCACCCAGGGCGGCAGGACCAGTCTTGCCGTCGACCGCGTTTCCTTCGACATCAACAAGGGGGAGACGGTCGCGCTGGTCGGCGAATCGGGCTCCGGCAAGTCGGTCACCGCGCTTTCGATCCTGAAGCTCCTGCCCTACCCGGCGGCGAGCCATCCCTCCGGTTCCATCCATTTCAAGGGCGAAAACCTGATCGACGAGGACGAGCGCGATCTGCGCCGGGTACGCGGCAACGACATCGCGATGATCTTCCAGGAACCGATGACCTCGCTCAACCCGCTGCATTCGATCGAGCGGCAGATCGGCGAGATCCTGTCGATCCACCAGGGCATGAGTTCCACCAAGGCACGCGAGCGCACGCTTGAAATGCTGCACCAGGTCGGCATTCGCGAACCGGAACGCCGGCTCGGCGCCTATCCGCACCAATTGTCGGGCGGCCAGCGCCAGCGCGTGATGATCGCCATGGCGCTCGCCAACGACCCGCAATTGCTGATCGCAGACGAGCCGACGACGGCGCTCGACGTCACGGTACAGGCGCAGATCCTCGAACTGCTCGCGGAACTGCAGCGCGAACGCGGCATGGCGATGCTGTTCATCACCCATGATCTCGGCGTGGTGCGGAGGATCGCGGACCGGACCTGCGTGATGCAGTCCGGAAAGATCGTCGAACAGGGGCCGACGGAAACGGTGTTCACCGCGCCGAAGGACGATTACACGAAGCACCTGCTGACGGCCGAGCCCAAGGGTTCGCCGCCGGAGACCGACAAGGACGCGCCCGTGGTCATGCAGGGCGACGACATCAAGGTGTGGTTCCCGATCAGGCGCGGCCTGATGCGCAAGACCGTCGACCATGTGAAGGCCGTCGACGGCATCGACGTGACGTTGCGCGAGGGTCAGACGCTGGGCATTGTCGGCGAATCGGGCTCGGGCAAAACCACGCTCGGGCTGGCGCTCACCCGGCTGATCTCGTCGCAGGGCCGCATCTCCTTCGTCGGCAAGGATATCGACGATTATTCCTTCAAGCAGATGCGGCCGCTTCGCAACCAGATCCAGGTGGTCTTCCAGGACCCCTACGGTTCGCTCTCGCCGCGCATGTCGGTCGCCGAGATCGTCGCCGAGGGATTGCGCGTGCACGAGCCAGACCTCACCGCCGAAGAGCGTGACGCGCGAGTGCGCTCGGCGCTGACGGAGGTCGGCCTCGACCCGGAAGCGCGCCATCGCTATCCGCACGAATTTTCCGGCGGCCAGCGCCAGCGCATCGCGATCGCGCGCGCCATCGTGCTCAATCCGCGCTTCATCATGCTGGACGAGCCGACCTCTGCGCTCGACATGAGCGTACAGGCGCAGGTGGTCGATCTCCTGCGCGACCTGCAGGTGCGCCATTCGCTGGCCTACATGTTCATCAGTCACGATCTCAGGGTGGTGCGCGCGCTCGCCAACGAGGTGATCGTCATGCGCAACGGCGTGGTCGTCGAACAGGGGCCGGCGAAACAGATCTTCGAGGACCCGCAGACCGACTACACCAAGGCGCTGATGGCAGCGGCCTTCGAACTGAAGACCGCGCCCGCGGGTGCCGTCGACCAATGATGGCGAATGCGCACGAAAAGCGCGGCGCCCGGGGTCGCATGCTGTGTGCGGTAACCGGCTGGGATCCCGAACTCTGGATAAACGCTTTCGCAAGGCTGGCGCCCGGGCTTGAAGTAACCACGCATCCGGACGTCCCGAACGACGCGAGCATAAGGTATGCGGCACTCTGGAAGCAGAAGCCCGGCTCGCTGGCCGGCCTTCCGGGTCTCAAGGTGATCTTCTCGCTGGGTGCAGGCGTCGACCACATCTTTCACGACCCAGAGGTGCCGGACGTGCCGATCGTGCGCATCGTCGCCGACGATCTGACCATGCGGATGAGCGAGTATGTGGTCTGGCAGGTACTCGACCATTTGCGCCAGGGAAACTGTTTCCGCCGGCAACAGGTCGAACGCGTGTGGCGTGAGCTTCCGCAGCCGGCGGCGAGTGATGTGACCGTCGGCATGATGGGACTCGGCGAACTGGGATCCGACGCCGCGCGGAAACTTCTCCAGATGGGCTTCAGGGTCGCCGGCTGGAGCCGGTCGCCCAAGCAGGTCGAGGGCGTCACCTGTCATGCCGGCAAGGCCGGCCTGGCCGATTTCCTTGCCGAAAGCGACATCGTCGTCGTGCTGCTGCCGCTGACAGCAGAGACGCAAGGCATCATCAACCGCGACATGCTCGCGGGGATGAAACGCGAGACGCCGCTCGGCGGGCCGGTGCTGGTCAATGCCGGGCGCGGCGGGCTGCAGGTGGAGACCGACATTCTAGAAGCGCTCGATTCGGGCCGGCTCATGGCGGCAAGCCTCGACGTGTTCGAGACCGAACCCCTGCCCGAGGCCAGCCCGTTATGGGCGCATCCGCGGGTCACCGTCACCCCGCATGTGGCGGCGAGTTCCGAGCCGCGCCATCTCGTGCCGCTGATCGTGCGGCAGATCGAGGATTTCGAGGCTGGCAGGCCGCTGCGCAACGTGGTCGACCGGCAGGCCGGCTACTGAACCCGCCAGCAGGACCGGCAATGGCGGAACGGGGCTTGCCTGCCTGTCGACAGTCGTTAAAATTGGGTTTTGACAGCGCGCCCGCATGCGGTTATGGGAGGCGCCAAATTTCCCCAAATCCAAGAGGTTGATGCGGTGGCAAGAGCGGAACTGGGCACCAAGCGCGAATGTCCCGAGACCGGCAAGAAGTTCTACGATCTGGGCAAGGACCCGATCGTCTCGCCCTTCACGGGAAAGGAATATCCGCTGTCCTTCTTCGAGGAAACGCCTGCCAAGGCGGAGAAGGAGAAGGAGAAGGCTGAAGCCAAGCCTGAAAAGGAAACCACGGAGGAATCCGAGGTCGAGACGGAAGAAAGCGAGGACGTCGAGATCGTCTCGCTGGAGGACGCCGACGACGATTCCGACGATGACGACGATTCGGACGATGACGAGGAGGCCATTGCCGCGCTTCCCGATGTCGACATCGATGTCGAGGACGATGATGACGAGGATGACGACACCTTCCTCGAAGACGATGAGGAAGATGACGACCTTTCCGACGTCATCAGCGGTGGCGGCGAAGACGAAGAGAGCTGATCAGCGAGGGCCGGAAGCGCGTTCGCGCAGCCGGCCCGAACAAATCCGGAGGGCTGCCCGGAAGAAGCGATTTCCCGACGAAAGTGGCTTTGACTTTCCCGGGAAATGCTCTAGAAGCACCCGACACGACGGCAGGAAACCCCAACGCCGTCGACCATCCAGCGGATCCGCCAACGGCATCTGAACCGCAACGGACGGGGCTATAGCTCAGTTGGGAGAGCGCTTGAATGGCATTCAAGAGGTCGGCGGTTCGATTCCGCCTAGCTCCACCATCTTTCCGCTCACGACCAATTCGCTTCGCTCACGGTCTCCGCGAGGGCGGCCTGACCGGCCGGCGACCTCTTCGGTCGCTACTATTGCGCAGCGCTGTCTGATTTCACGCGGTCGCTTCTCACCCAGTACCAGCATTCTCCCTATCTCACGGACGTTCCTCGCTTCGCTCGGGCCTGCGATCGCGTGCGCCATAAGGCGCGGCTCGCTATTCGCTCGCGATGGAGAGGCTCGCGGGTGCTCTTCCTGACGCCTTCGCTTTTCCGATCACGGCTCCGTGAGGGCGGCCTGACCGGAAGGCGACCTCTTCGGTCGCCAGCGTCGTGCGGCAACGTCTGACATCACGCTATCGCGGCTTTTTCCAGTTGGTTCGGGCGCTCAAGAACACTTCCAATTCATCCTGTGCATTTCTGCACGTCACCCGGCGGCGGGATGGTCCATCTTAAGGTCATGGAAGAGGCGGGGTGTCGCTTCCGGAAAATCTGACCCGGCAGAGGGTCGTCAGAGAAGGGACTACTCCAATGAAAACCGTTTCCGCAGCCATCGCAGCAGCCATCATCGCCACCGCATTCGTTCCCGCAACCGCTTCGGCCGCCGGCATGTTCCGC
>JBHIWX010000090.1:0-16298 GCA_041987205.1 Rhizobiaceae bacterium
CAGCAAGACGCTCGACGTCTTGAAGGCGCAACTCGACGGTTCGCTGCCCGACGACGCCAACATCGTCGTTGCCTATGAACCGGTCTGGGCGATCGGCACCGGCTTGACGGCGACGGCGGACGATATCGAACAGGCGCACCGCTTCATCCGAGAGCAGGTCGAGGCGCGCTACGGCAAGCCGGGCGCCACGATCCGGCTTCTGTATGGCGGTTCGGTCAAGCCGGCCAATGCCGGGGAGATCCTCGGCGTCGCCAATGTCGACGGCGCCCTGGTCGGCGGCGCCAGCCTGAAGGCGGCCGACTTCCTCGGCATCTGCCAGGCTTGCCCTGCATAACAGGCGCAGACCGCGGGGGAGGGAAACCATGAAGGCTGCGGTATACGACCGATATGGCCCGCCCGAGGTCGTTACTTTGCGCGACATCGACAGGCCGGCGATCAAGCCGGAAGATGTATTGGTCGAAATCGCTGCCACCTCCGTCACCACCGCAGACTTGCGCATTCGCGCCTCCGCCTTTCCGGGCGGCATGTGGCTGATGGGGCGCTTGATGATGGGGCTGTTCAGCCCCCGCCACAGGGTGCTCGGCAGCGAGTTTGCCGGTCGCATCGTGGAAACGGGCGAGGGTGTCACACGCTTCAAGGTTGGTGAAGCTGTCTACGGCATGAGTGCCGATTTCAGCGCACATGCCGAATTTCTGGCGATCGGTGAAAAGGCATGCATCGGCATCAAGCCCGACGGGATCGGTTTCGAGGAAGCTGCCGCTATGCCGTTCGGCGCGCTTTGTGCACTCGTCTTCCTGCGCGATTTCGCAAAGGTGCAGAAGAGCTGGAAGGTGCTGATCGCCGGTGCTTCGGGCGGCGTCGGCGTCTATGCGGTGCAGATCGCCAAACATCTGGGCGCCGAGGTCACGGCGGTTTGCAGCGCGTCGAATCACCAACTGGTCGAAAGCCTGGGTGCCGACCACCTGATCGACTATCGCGCGACGGATTTCACGCGCGAGGATGAACGCTACGAGTTGATCTTCGACACCGCCGGCACGACGAGCTTCGCCCGCGCCCAAAAGGCACTGAAGCCGCACGGCATTTTCCTGCCGCTCGAATTCGGCCTGGCCGATGCCTTCCGGGCGCTGGCGGCGAAGATTTCGGGCGGCCCCCGGATGCTGCTGCGCGTCAGCGGCGACAGCATGGAAGACCTTGAAACGGTGAGCGAACTGATGGGCCAGGGCGCCCTCAGACCGGTCATCGACTCCACTTTTCCGCTTGAGGGCGTTGTCGGTGCCTATCGCCGCGTCGAAACCCGCCACAAGACGGGCAGCGTGGTGCTGCGAGTCGCCGATTGATGCGGACAGACCGGAAACCAGACGCCGCTTCGCTCCGGCGATGCGACAATCCTTCCCCTTCACACTTGCAGGGTCGCCTTGGATTTAAGGCCTGCCGATCCTATATTGCGGCTGTCCAGCGTCCCCAAAGTGCAGAATATCCGAGGGACCTCGTCCGCTGTTATTCGGGAAGGCGGCCACTTTGAAACGCAAACTGACCACCGTCTTCTGTGCCGACGCCCAGAACTACGGAAAGCTGATGGCACGGGACGAGCGCGGTACGCTCGAGCGCCTCAACCGTTACCGTTCGATCATGGAAAGCCAGTTCGCCGTGCATGAAGGGCGAATGGTGAACACCTGGGGCGACGCGATCATCGCGGAATTCTCCAGCGTGGTGGAAGCTGTCCGCTGCGCGGTCGAAATCCAGGACGCGCTCGGCGCGGAAAACCGCAGCCTGCCGGACGACCAGCAGATGTGGTTCCGCATCGGCATCAATCTCGGTGATGTGATGAGCGAGGGCGACGACATCTATGGCGATGGCGTCAACGTTGCCTCCCGGCTGGAGGCCATCGCCGATCCCGGCGGCGTCATGGTCTCGCCAAGCGTCTACGAGTTCGCCCACAAGCAACTGGCTGTCGGCTTCGACTTCGCCGGCACGAAGCAGGTCAAGGAAGGCGAGGACCCCGTCTCCGGTTACCGCGTTCGTATCGGCGGCGCCAACCGACCGCCGGAAGAGGAAGTGGCGGGAGCGGGCTTTTCTGCGTTCGCAGCGTCAGCCGGTGCCAAACCGCAGCGCGACGGCCCCACCGCATGGGAACAGCTTCAGGCACGCTACGAGAAATTCCGCGTCTGGTTCGACCAGCAGGACCGCAAGGTCCGGTTTTCGGTGATGATGATCGGCTTCTTTTTCGCGATCAACCTGTTCTTCTCAGGCATCGCCACGCCCTGGTTCATTTTCCCCTCGGCACCGTTCTTCTTTCACATCCTGCTGAGAAGGCGAAAAGCCGGTGACGGAAAGGCCGATCATGGATAGTCGGCAACACGGGTCGGAAGGCAGGGGAACAGGGCTTTATTTGATACGGACCATCGTGTAGAAACCCGCCAACTTTGAAGGTTGCGCGGCCCGTCAGGGCAGGGCGCGACACAAAATCTCTGGAAGAAGCATGGAAACGGTAATCATTGTCATCCACCTGATGGTGGTCGTGGCGCTCGTCGGAGTGGTCCTGCTGCAGCGCTCGGAAGGCGGCGCGCTGGGCATGGGCGGCGGAGGCGGCGGCTTCATGTCGGCGCGCGGCGCGGCCAATGCGCTGACCCGCACGACGGCGATCCTGGCGGCGGCCTTCTTCATCACCTCGATCGCACTCGGCGTCATCGCCAAGATCAACGAGCAGCCCGAAGACATCCTCGACCGCATTCCGGCACAGACCCAGCCCTCGACGAGCGGCGGTGAGACCGGCACGGGCGGCGGCATCTTCGACCAGCTCGCGCCGCAGGGCGGCACGCAGATCCCCGAGGGTGGCGCTGAGACGCCGAGCGAACCGCAGGTACCGAGCGGCCAGTAAGCGTCGCCACGGCACAGTCACAGCGCCCGGCCGAAACGCCGGGCGCTTTCTTTTGAATCGGGGCCGGACCGATCGGCGCGGGCATGCACGTCCCGCCGGCATTTGCCCTGTGGACATCCGGGAAAGACGACATGGCTTTTGGCTTTGCGAATCGGATCGATTGGGATAGGGCTTAATTCCCATGGCGCGATACGTATTCATTACCGGCGGCGTGGTTTCCTCCCTTGGAAAAGGCATCGCATCGGCAGCGCTGGGCGCGCTGTTGCAGGCACGCGGCTATCGCGTTCGCCTGAGGAAACTCGACCCCTATCTCAACGTCGATCCGGGCACGATGAGCCCGTATCAGCATGGCGAGGTCTTCGTCACCGATGACGGGGCGGAGACCGATCTCGACCTCGGCCATTACGAGCGCTTCACCGGCCGCTCGGCCAATGCCCGCGACAACATCACCACGGGCCGCATCTACCAGAACATTCTCGAGAAGGAGCGCCACGGCGACTATCTCGGCGCGACCGTTCAGGTGATCCCGCACGTCACCAACGAGATCAAGGAATTCGTCCTCGAGGGCAATGAGAACTACGATTTCGTTTTGTGCGAGATCGGCGGCACGGTGGGCGACATCGAGGCGATGCCGTTCATGGAGGCGATCCGCCAGCTCGGCAACGATTTGCCGCGTGGCGGCGCGGTCTATGTCCATCTCACCCTGATGCCGTTCATCCCGGCGGCGGGCGAACTCAAGACCAAGCCGACCCAGCATTCGGTCAAGGAATTGCGCGGCATCGGCATCGCGCCCGACATCCTGCTGGTGCGCGCCGACCGCGAAATTCCGGAAGAAGAACGGCGCAAGCTGTCGCTGTTCTGCAATGTGCGCCCCTCGGCCGTCATCCAGGCGCTCGATGTCGCCAACATCTACGACGTGCCGCTCGCCTATCACGAGGAAGGCCTCGACGCGGAGGTGCTGTCCGCCTTCGGCATCGACCCGGCGCCGCTGCCCAAGATGGAGCGCTGGAACGAGGTCGCCGATCGCGTCCACAATCCCGAAGGCGAGGTGACCATCGCCATCGTCGGCAAGTATACCGGCCTGAAGGACGCCTACAAATCGCTGATCGAGGCGCTACACCATGGCGGCATGGCCAACCGCGTGCGTGTCAAGCTCGACTGGATCGAATCGGAGGTCTTCGAGAAGGAAGACCCCGCGCCCTGGCTCGAAAAGGTGCACGGCATCCTGGTGCCCGGCGGATTCGGCGAGCGCGGCTCGGAAGGCAAGATCGCCGCCGCCGGCTTCGCGCGCGAAAAGAAGATCCCCTATTTCGGCATCTGCTTCGGCATGCAGATGGCATGCATCGAGGCGGCTCGCTCACTCGCCGGCGTCGAGAATGCGTCCTCGACCGAATTCGGCGAGACGAAAGAGCCGGTCGTCGGCCTGATGACTGAGTGGTTGAAGGGCAATGCGCTCGAAAAGCGCAAGGCGAGCGGCGATCTCGGCGGCACGATGCGGCTTGGCGCCTATCCCGCAAGGCTCGATCCAGAATCGCGCATCGCCGCGATCTATGGCAGCACCGAAATTTCCGAACGGCATCGTCATCGCTACGAGGTCAATGTCGACTACAAGGAGAAGCTCGAGGCCTGCGGCCTGTCCTTCGCCGGCATGAGCCCTGACGGCGTGCTGCCCGAGACGGTCGAATATCCCGACCATCCCTGGTTCATCGGCGTGCAGTATCACCCTGAACTGAAGTCGCGCCCCTTCGAACCGCACCCGCTGTTCTCGTCCTTCATCGAGGCTGCGGTGGAACAGAGCCGACTGGTGTAGCTCACTCCTTCGTCATCCTCGAGCCGGCCGAAGACCGAGACCCGAGGACCCATTTCGTTACAGTTCGTCAATCCAGGCGGTCCGTATCCGGTATCGCCGTCACGGAATGGATCGTCGGGTCAATCCCGACGATGACGATCATGTAGTTCAACTGCCGCCTTTTGCTTGCACCTTTCCCCGGCGCCAATTGACCACCAGAATACCGGCGGCGACGAGCGCAACGCCGAAGGCGTCGCGCAGCGACAACGGTTCGCCGAGCAGGAAGAAGGCGATGGCAACGCCGAAAATCGGATTTAAAAAGTGGAAGGCACTGGCGGATGCCGCCGTGACCGTCTTGACCAGCCAGAACCAGATCAGCGTCGCGACGATCCCCGGCATGAGTACCTGATAGGCGAAGGCGACCAGCACTTCCGTGTTGAGGTCGAACGCGGTCACATCCTCGAAGATCAGCGCCAGCGGGATGCAGCCCAACGCGCCGATCAGCATCTGGCAGGCGACGACCATCAACAGCCCGGTGCCGAAATCGCCGCGCTTGACCGTTAGCGTGGCAGCGGAAAGCGCAAGCACGCCGGCAAGCGCCAGTCCGACACCGAAGAGATCGATGCCACCGGCGATGCGGGTCGCCATGATCCAGACCACGCCGGCAAAGCCGATCGCGAGGCCGGTTGCCTTGATCGGTCCAACGCGCTCACCAATCGTGAATGGTGCAAGCGCCGCCACGATGAGCGGCATGGCGCTGGCGATGATCGCGGCCAGACCTGCGGGAATGCGTGTCATCGCCGCGAAGAACAGGCCGAGATAGAGCGTGTTCTGGCACAGGCCCAGTATGATGATGGCGCGCCATGCGGCCCGGCCGCGCGGCAGCTTTTGGCCCAGCGCAGCAGCTATCGAGGCAGCCAGCGCGGCGGCAACGAAGAAGCGCGCCGCCGAAACGGTGAATGGCGGGATGTGGGCGACGATGATCTTGGCGACCGAAAAGGCCGAGCTCCAGATCAGCGCGAAGGCCAGCCCCATGACGATGACGAGCCAGAGCGCGACGCCGGAACCTTCAGCCTGCGCTGTGGGCTGGGAATCGTCACGGGATGGAGAGGCCTGCATCGAATTTGTCCGGACGCTGAGGGCGAACGCCGTCAAGGCAAGCGCCACGCTGGCGCAAGGCGTTCAGGGAGGCGACGGTTAGCACCGCGCGAGAGATGAATCCAGCGATGTAACTGAGGGAGAAGAGGCGTCAGGCAGTAAAGCGTCGACGGGATGCGGGTTTGGCAACTTCTGTTTTGATCGGCTCGAGAAAGGCACCGAGCTGGTTGGCCGGCAGCGCCTTGCCGAAGAGAAAGCCCTGGCCGAAGACGCAGCCCAGATCCTTGAGTTGGATGGACTGGCTCATCCGCTCGATGCCCTCGGCCGTGGTGTCGATGCCGAGCCCGTTGGCGAGCATGATGACGGCGCGGATGATACGCGCTTGTTTCTCGTCGTTCTCGAAGGCCTCGACGAAGCTCTGGTCGATCTTGATGACGTCGAAGGGAAAACGCGAAAGCTGGAACAGGCTTGAATAGCCAGTGCCGAAATCGTCCAGCGCCAGCTTGACCCCGGCGTTATGGAGTTCGTTGAGCACGGCCTCGGCGGTGTCCGGATCGCGAATGAGCGCGCTCTCGGTCACCTCGATTACCAGTCGCTCGGCCGGCAGGCCGGCATCCGATAGGATTTTCAGGATGCGCAGGCCGAGCAGGCGGTCGGCAAGTTGCCAGGGCGAGATGTTGAACGACAGACTCGTTTGTTCCGGCCATGCCCGCGCATCACGGCATGCTTTTTTCAGCAATTTTTCGGACAGTTCGACGATCAGCCCCTTTTTCTCGGCCAGATCGATGAAGATCGAGGGCGGAACAAGGCCGTCTCCCTCGCGGTTCCAGCGCGCGAGTGCCTCGAACCCGTGCACGCGGCCGGTCTTGAGGTCGATGATGGGCTGGTAGTGCGGTTCGATTTCGTCATTGTGCACGGCGCGGGTCAGGTCCCGTTCCAGCTCGGCGCGGCGATTGAGCATATCCTCCATGCCACGGTCGAACGCAACGATGGCGCGGTGCTGCTTGCGCGCCTGGTTCATTGCGAATTCTGCGCGGCGGACGGTGCCTTCCAGCGTCGGGGCATCCCTGGGATAGAGCGCATAACCGAGATTGGCCGACACCTCGACCCGCGTACCGTTGATCGTGGCCGGCTCCCGCAGGGCGTTCATCAGCCGGGAGGAAAAGTGAAACGGGTCGGCGATGCGTTTGCGGTCGGCGATGATGAGAAAGTCGTCGGCGCCGAGGCGCAGGACCAGTTCATCGCCGGCTATGTGCAGCAGGCGGTCGGACGCCACGACCAGCAACTGGTCGCCGCCTGATTGGCCGAGCAGGTCGTTGGTCTTCCGAAAATCAGCCAGATCGACCGACACCACGATCCGCGACCATTTGTGGCCGCGCTTCTCGGCTTCCAGGGATTCGGTGAAGAGGTCGGGCAGGCTGTGGCGATTGGGCAGCCGTGTCAGCAGGTCATGACGCCCGAGCCAGGCGGATTCGTGCTCTGCACTCGCCCTGCGCGCTGCCTCGCGGTTGAGATCGAGCACGCGCCGAATGGCATAGATGAAGCCAAAAAATCCGACGATGAGGACCGTCAGGACGATCTCGTCGAGTTCCCATCCCTCATGCGCACGCGAATAGGCATAGAGACGATCAAGCGCGTCGACCCGAATCGCAATGACGATCAGAAGGATCGCCACCGGGATCAGAAGTATCGCCTCGACAACTGCGTTGCTTGGCTTCGTGGGTGTTCGACGCATCTTCATCGGGACTTTAATCCCTGTTCTCGACTCAAACTCTAGCACGGCGCGAATTAAATTTCCCTTAGGTAAACCACTGGCATTGCCGCCAACTGGGCATAACTGTCGCCGTTTCCGCCACCTAAGGTGGAAGTTTGACGAAAAAGGGTCGCTGGACACGCATGCCGGGCAGAAAGCCTGCCCTGTGGATTAATTGAGGCCAATCGCGGTCCACCCATGCCCAACGTCTGCGGTTGTCCCGAATTGACTTGCCGCGCGCAGGCGTTAGCCTGAAGACGGACGCAAGGGCTGGAACCGCGATGACGCTTCGCCTCGCAACGACCATCACGCCGGCAATCGGACTGCTCGCAGCGACCCTGCTGGCTTTCCTCGCTGGCGGCCGTCACGTTTATGCACAGGACCGGTTTTTCGTGCTCCATGCCAACCCGGCGGAGAGCGACATCGTGCCCGGTGCCCTCTACGAGGAAGGCGAATTCGTTTTCGTGCCGGACGGCGCCACCGTCGTGTTGATGGACCGCGAAGGGGAACGCTACGTCATCAAGGGGCTGGCGGCCGTCCCGGCGGAAAAGGCTGCACTCGCTGCCCATCAGTTTGAAACGCCCGAAACGGATGGACGTTCCATCGTCGAATTCCTGTTCGATCTGGGTGATGACGAAGTGCTGGCGGCAGGTCGCAACCTCATCGAATCGGACGCTCCTTCGAAGCGCGACCACATCGCCTTCCGCCTGCATGTCGCGCTCCTGCCGCAATATCGCGAGGGTGAGCGCTTCTGCGTTATCGGCAACGAGCTGACGGTACAGCGGCGCACGCCGCTCGGGGAACAGACCGTCGAACTCGCCGGCAAGAACGGTCCGAGGTTCAGGCAGTGGAAACCCGGCAATCGGGCGGTCACGTTCGACCGGTTCGATCTGGATGACGGCGCGCCTGGAACGATCCGCCTCAAGACCGAGGAAGGCGAAGCTTCGGTCGAGGCCGTGCGCATCGACGAGAACGTGCTGGAACGTGACAATGCCGGCATGGCTACCGCTTTCGCGCGGCTTGGCTGCACGCTTCAGGCGCTGCTGCTTTCGGACAAGGAAAGCTAGGCCAGACCGTCGAATGTAAAATAGTCCGTGTTTCCTTCACCGGATTCACACCGGGAAGTGCGCCAGCCCTAGCCAAAAACAGCATGAATCGATAAGACTCGCGCCATGCTTCCCAAGGTTGCTTTCCCTGTGCTTGCACATGCCCTCCGGCCTTTACCGGCGGCGCGTCTTGTCGTGATCCTGGTCGCGCTGGCGATCGGCGGCGCGCTGTTCCAGGTCGCGCCCGTTCATGCCGCGCCGTCCATCGTTGTGGAGGCCAAAACCGGCAAGATCGTCTCGCAGCACCAGGCGACGGATCGCTGGTATCCGGCCTCGCTGACCAAGCTGATGACGGTCTACACCGTCTTCCGCGAAATCGGGAAAGGCCGCATCGGCTTCAAGTCCCCGGTCAAGGTTACCCCCAACGCGCTGGCCGAACCGCCCTCCAAGATGGGCTTTCCCGTCGGCACGGTGATGACGGTCGACACGGCGATCAAGATCCTGATGGTCAAATCTGCCAACGACATCGCAACGGCAACGGCCGAATCGGTTGGCGGCTCGGAAGCAGCCTTCATCGGCCTGATGAATGCGAATGCCGCCAGGCTGGGCATGACCGACTCGCATTTCGTCAACGCGCACGGCCTGCACGACCCGAACCAGTACACAAGCGCGCGCGACATGGCCCTCCTGGCCATGGCGATTCGCAGGGAATTCCCGAACTACGCGAATTATTTCACGATCCAGGCGATCAAGGCAGGCAAGCGCAGGCTGTCGAACCATAATCCGCTGCTGTTCCGTTTCGACGGCACGACGGGCATGAAGACCGGCTTCACCTGTGCGTCCGGACTCAACATCGTGGTCAGCGCCAAGCGCGGTTTCCGTGAACTCGTTGCCGTCGTGTTGGGCGGTCCGACCGGGCAGGAGCGCAATGTGCGCGCCGCCGTGCTGCTCACCGAAGGGTTCAAGAAGAACCTGCTCTTCACCAAGGCGACGATCGACGATCTGAAAGCGCCCGCACTCGGCCGGCGCCAACCGCTCGACATCCGGGAGACCGTGTGCACGCGCAAGAAAAAGCAGGTCCCGCTGGCCAAGGCGATCACCAGTGCCAACACGCTGTTCGCCATGAAGGCGCCGACCATGGACGATCTCGAGGCGAAATACCTCAAACCGCAGGTCGCGATCACCCGCATCGAACCGATCGCGCTGGGCGATGCCGTCGGACCCGATCCGTTCAACCTCCTCGGCACGCAAGCCGGTGGCGCCGCCTTGGCGGTCACCGCCTTCGCGGAGACCGGCGACGGCAAATGGCCCATGGTTTTCGGTACCAGGAACGTCAGGGTTCCCGTGCCCGAGCCGAGCCCGCGCCGCAAGAGCCGATAGGTCCGCTTGCAAAGGCCGTTCGGTTAGGGCAAACCGCATTGCCATGAACGCCGCAAAAACCTCCACTGCATCGGCCAGCAAGGGCGCGTCCCCGACAGGACCTCGTCGACCCCGGGCCGTCGACCATCTGGTGCTGCCCGTCGACGAATTGTCGATTGCCCGCAAGCGCCTTGGCGCGCTTGGTTTCACGGTCGCGCCGGACGCAGTCCATCCGTTCGGTACGGAAAATTGCTGTGTTTATTTCGCCGATGGCACGTTCCTGGAGCCTCTGGGCATCGCGCAACGCGAGACCTGCGAGGCCACGGCGCTGAAAGGCAACGTCTTTACCGGGCGCGATCAGGTCTATCGCTTCCGTCGCGGTGAGCCGGGCTTTTCCGCGCTGGTGTTCGCGACGGACGATGCCAAAGCCGACCACGCGGCATTCGTGAAGACCGGCATCTCGGCGGGCCGCATGCTTCGCTTTTCGCGTCTCTTTACCGACAAGCAGGGCAAGCGTTCGCGCCTGTCTTTCAAGCTCGCCTTCGCCGCCGATCCGCGCGCGCCGGACGCCTTCTTCTTTACCTGCGAGCGCGTCGGTGCGCCGGCTGCAGGCCGCAACGCCTTGCAGGATCACGACAATGGCGTGGTCGCGCTCAAGGAAGTGGCGCTGAGCGAACCCAATCCGTCCGATTTCCAGTATGCACTCGAGGAAGTGGTCAACACCCGCGAGATCAACGCGCATTCCTTCGGCATCGAACTGCAATCGGCCAACGCCAATGTCGCCGTCTACTCGCCATCCGGCATGAAGGCCTGGTTTGGCACTGACAAGGGTGCGCACGCCCGTGGCCTGAGGCTGCGGGCCACCGTCTTCGCGGTGACCGATCTGGAGCGCACGCGCGAATTGTTCAAGGCAAACGCCATTGCGTATCGCGAGATCGCCGGGCGATTGGTTGTCGACCCCGCGCCCGGTCAGGGCGCCATCTTCGCCTTCGAGGCTTCAGGAGGCTGAATTCCATGACATCCGCCAATGCCCGCGTAACCGTCGGATCGGTCGAATTCGGCAATGACGCACCGCTTTCGCTGATCGCCGGACCTTGCCAGCTCGAAAGCCGCCAGCACGCCTTCGACATGGCCGGTGCGCTGAAGGAGATGACCGGGAAATTCGGCATCGGCCTCGTCTACAAGTCGAGCTACGACAAGGCCAATCGCACCAGCATCGGCGCGACGCGTGGAGCCGGCCTGGATGCAGCAATGCCGGTCTTCGACGATCTGCGCGCCGAGTTCGGCGTGCCGATCCTGACCGACGTCCACACCGAAGAGCAGTGCGCGCTGGTCGCGCCGCATGTCGATGTGCTGCAGATCCCGGCCTTTCTGTGCCGGCAGACCGACCTTCTGGTCGCCGCCGCCAACACCGGCAAAACCGTCAACGTCAAGAAGGGGCAATTTCTGGCGCCCGGGGACATGAAGAACGTCGTGTCCAAGGTGACCGACAGCGGCAATGCGAACGTGCTGGTGACCGAGCGCGGCGCAAGCTTCGGTTACAACACACTGGTCTCCGACATGCGCGCGCTGCCGATCATGGCGCGCGAGACGGGTGCACCAATCATCTTCGACGCCACGCATTCCGTCCAGTCGCCGGGCGGGCAGGGCGGCTCTTCGGGCGGCGACCGCACCATGGTGCCCTATCTGTCGCGCGCGGCCGTCGCGACCGGCGTTGCCGGCGTGTTTATCGAAACTCATGACGATCCGGAAAACACGATCTCGTCGGACGGGCCGAACATGATGAAGCTGTCGGACATGCCGGCGCTCATCGAACAGCTCATGGCGATCGACGCCATCGTCAAACGCGCCTGAGGCTGGCTACCTGCGCATTACCGGCCGGTAAAGCCCAGCAGGTTCGACGTTCCGGACGTATCACCGCCATCCAGATCGAGAATGCGCTCCTGATAGCGTAGCGCGATGCAGGCAAGATCGATCTTGCAGGCGTCGCGATCCCTGACCCAGCTCGCATGTTCGCGGCTCATCTGCTGACGCTGCGGCGTCGTCGCGGCAGAGGCGAGTTGCTGCGTGTAGAGCGTGTCAAGTTTCAGGTCGAGATCCTGCAGCGATTCCGAATTGCAGATTGCGAATTCGGCCGGGATGTCAGCCGAGGCGCAAGCCACGGTTTCGGAACGTGCCGGCGACCCGGCGACGAGCGCGGCCAGGGTCAGGGCTGCGGCGAACGGCAGTCCGGCGCGCATGGTACGGCCTGAAAGCATGGACAACGGCCGGGATTCCTTGTTGGCGGGCACGGCATACATTGGGGCCTCCGACGTTTCTTCGTGTTGTGACAACGCCCCCAAGCGCCAGATTAGGATTTTGCCAATCTGTTTGTCGGGAAGCCGGCAATTTCTGGAAATAAATAAGGCAGGGGAAATTGCGCCCGTCTTGCGAGCCGACTAGAACAAGGCATCCTTCCTCCCGCATTTCATCCGACGAGGCCGACCATGACCGCCATTATCGACATCACCGCCCGCGAAATCCTCGATTCCAGGGGCAATCCGACCGTCGAGGTCGACGTCACACTCGAAGACGGTTCCATGGGGCGCGCCGCCGTGCCGTCGGGGGCTTCGACGGGCGCACATGAGGCCGTGGAACTGCGCGACGGCGGCGAGCGCTATCTTGGCAAAGGCGTCACCAAGGCGGTCGCGGCGGTCAATGGCGAGATCCTCGAGGCGCTGGGCGGCGTGGACGCGGAAAATCAGCTCGCCATCGACGCGGCGATGATCGAACTGGACGGTACACCCAACAAGGGTCGCCTCGGCGCCAATGCGATCCTCGGCGTCAGCCTCGCCGTTGCCAAGGCCGCCGCCGAAGCCGCTGCCCTGCCGCTCTATCGCTATGTCGGCGGCACGGGCGCGCAGGTCCTGCCCGTGCCGATGATGAACATCGTCAATGGTGGCGCGCATGCCGACAACCCGATCGACTTCCAGGAATTCATGATCATGCCGGTTGGCGCATCCTCGCTGGCTGAGGCCGTGCGCATGGGCGCGGAAGTTTTCCACACCCTTAAAAAGGATCTGAGCCAGGCCGGCCACAATACCGGCATCGGCGACGAGGGCGGCTTCGCACCGAACCTCAAGAGTGCCAAGGCCGCGCTCGATTTCATCATGGGCTCGATCGAACGTGCCGGCTTCAAGCCCGGCGATGAGATCGCACTGGCGCTTGATTGCGCGGCGACCGAATTCTATGCCGACGGCAACTATGTCTACGAGGGCGAGAAGAAGACGCGTGACGCCAAGGCGCAGGCGCGCTACCTCGCCAAGCTCGCTGCCGACTATCCGATTATCTCGATCGAGGACGGCATGGCAGAGGACGACTGGGAAGGCTGGAAGATGCTGACCGACATGATCGGCGACACCTGCCAGCTCGTCGGCGACGATCTGTTCGTCACCAACACGGATCGGCTGTCGGACGGCATTTCCATGGGCGTCGCCAACTCGATCCTGATCAAGGTCAACCAGATCGGCACGCTTTCCGAGACGCTCGACGCGGTCAACATGGCCCACAAGGCTGCCTATACCTCGGTCATGTCGCACCGTTCGGGCGAGACGGAGGATTCCACCATTGCCGATCTCGCGGTCGCCACCAATTGCGGACAGATCAAGACCGGCTCGCTGTCACGCTCCGACCGGCTGGCGAAATACAACCAGCTCATCCGCATCGAGGAAGAGCTCGGCCCCATCGCCAGATATGCCGGTAAAAGCGTCGTCAAGGCAGGTTGAATGAACGGGCCGTCGGGTGAAGCGTTGATCCGTGACGCCTTCCGCGTTCAGGCCTCGGCCTGCGACAAAATCGGCTCGCCCTTCACGGCCAGAATCTGCCTGCTTCTGGCGGAGCGGCTGAACGCCGAAAGCGGGATCGGCCGTCTGGTGTTCGGCTGGGAAGGCGATCCGGGCCCCGGCGCGGATTCCGTGCCGCTCAGGCTGTGCGGCGCGCTCAACCATCTGGTGGTTGTCGGCAACGACACCGAACTGGCAAGCCTCTACCCGCCGCAAGGCGATGGCGGTAGCGACGAAGCGCTGTGGCATGCGATCTCGGGTGTGCTCAAGCGGCACGAAGCGGCCGTCGCAGCGTTCCTGAAATCCGCGCCGCAAACCAACGAGGTACGCCGTTCCGGCATCCTGCTTGCCGGCTGGTCGTGGCTGGCCGCGCATTTCGGCATGCCACTCGTGATAAGCGAGGTGGGTGCGAGCGCGGGGCTCAACCTGTTCGCCGAGCGCTATCTGCTCAGGACTGAGAGTTTCGAACGGGGCAGGGCGGATTCGCCTGTCGTGCTGCCGGTCGAGTGGCGCGGCGACATCCCACCACAAGCCGGGATCAGTGTCGCCGACCGTGCAGGATGCGACCTCGCACCGATCGATGCTGCAGATGATGGCGAGCGCGCAAGGCTGCTCTCCTATGTATGGCCGGACCAGCGCGACCGGGTCGAGCGCACCAGCGCCGCCGTAGGCATCGCCACGGCTAACGGAAAGGCCTCGCCTGTAACGCGCGCCGATGCTGCCGACTGGCTGGAGAAGCGTCTGGCGCAGACATTCGAAAATGCCGTTCATGTCGTCCAGCACACCATCGCCTGGCAATATTTCCCGGATGCCGTGAAGGCGAGAGGCGAGGCCGCACTCGCCGGCGCAGGCACCCGCGCGACGGAAAGCCGTCCACTGGCACGGCTCAGCCTCGAGGCGGACGGCAACGAGCCCGGTGCCGCGATCTCGCTGACGCTCTGGGACGGGACCGGAAGTTCCGGCCGGACCTTCGCGCTTGGTCGCGCCGACTACCACGGAAGATGGGTCGATTGGCGCAATCCGCATACGGTTTGAACGCGCGATAAACCCCGCGTTAATCATGCCATGGCTAGATAGCTGTCAGTTTCCGTCACGGAAGCCGACGAGGTTTCGAGTTGCCGACACGCCAGCGCAAAAACAGTCCACTCGCCAGAGTGACCGTACCCGCCATCTGTTCGCTGCTGATCGCCTATTTCCTGTTCCATGCCTGGTCGGGCCGTTACGGCATCGAGGCCATGCGGGAGCTGGAGGAAGAGCGTACACGGCTCGAATTCGAACTGGTGCGCGTCAAGGAAAAGCGCGCCGCGCTGGATGCGCGCGTCATGCTGCTGCGCGACGGTACGATCGAAAAGGACATGCTCGACGAACAGGCCCGCCACATGCTGGGCTATGTCGGGCCGGACGAAATCGTCATCCTGCGCTGATGCGCTGCTATCCTGTCGTCAACATTTGCTGATACAATCGATGCCATCGCCTGGGTGAAACGTGTTTCGACACGTCTTGCGCCGCGCACCATCGGGATGGAGGGGAGAGAGAAAATATCTCATTCCTTGCGCGTTTGGCCGCGCATGCGTTACTCGCTCACTCGGGAAATTAACTGAATACAGATTAATAATGACGAATTAACCGGTTTCGGTTGATTCAACGCAGGCAAGTTATGCGCTTTTTGCAATTGAAAAGCCGCACGCCTGCAATACACTCATAGGCAATCGAGCGTTCGCGCCGATACCGATCGAAACAATCGGGTCGGGGGAGGCGGGAGCGACAAGTGGCGGCGAACCAGACCGCCACGCAAGAACGGCGGACGCCATGAAGCGGAGCCGCCGAGAAAGGGAGAGAGGCGCATGGCTGCGACAGCGGCAAAATCCCAATCGGGCAAATCCCAGCCGACCAAATCCCGGTCGGCCCGGTCCCAATCGTCGAAGTCCAAATCGGCATCGTCCTCCGGCAAATCGGGTGGCAAGGCCAAGCCGGACGTCGACGAGTCCATCACCCATTTCGATGCGCCCGCGCCGGAGAAGTTCTCCGACGAACAGGAACTTCAGGCCTATCGCGACATGCTGCTGATCCGCCGTTTCGAGGAAAAGGCGGGCCAGCTCTACGGCATGGGCTTCATCGGAGGGTTCTGCCACCTCTATATCGGCCAGGAAGCCGTGGTCACCGGCATGCAGATGGCCATCGGCGAGGGCGACCAGGTCATCACCGGCTATCGCGACCACGGCCACATGCTGGCCTGCGGCATGGATGCAGCCGGCGTCATGGCGGAACTGACCGGGCGCCGCGGCGGCTATTCCAGGGGCAAGGGCGGCTCGATGCACATGTTCTCCCGCGAGAAGAACTTTTTCGGCGGGCACGGCATCGTCGGTGCGCAGGTCTCGCTCGGCACGGGGCTGGCCTTCGCCAACAACTACCGTGACAATGACCGCGTCTGCCTGACCTATTTCGGCGACGGTGCGGCCAATCAGGGCCAGGTCTACGAGAGCTTCAACATGGCCGAGCTGTGGAAGCTGCCGGTCATCTACATCATCGAGAACAACCGCTACGCCATGGGCAC
>JBHIWX010000091.1:0-15846 GCA_041987205.1 Rhizobiaceae bacterium
GGCGCCGGCTGCGATGAATGCGAAACCGGCGACGCCGGCAATCACGGTGTTGCGAAGGGTCTTCATGGTTCCGTTCCTTTCGAAAACTGGGGGCAGGGGAGTGCTTCCCGTCTGCCGTGACCCTGAGATATGACATTGCGCGACAAACGCATGTGCGAGAATGCACAGGGCGTGGAAGGTCTCCGGAATTCCTTGTCGGGAAGGTGCGGATTGATCTCGATCATGGCCGGAATGGCGCGCGGGCGGCAGTTCAGGACAAATTTTGCGCAGCGGGCTGTGATGCCGGCGGATTGCTTTCGGTGAATCGGCGATGGAAGGGAAATCCATTGCTGTCGCGAACCGCCCGCCGACAATAGAAACGGTTCAATGGCCCTGAACCTGTGGCGATCCGGCCCCTTGCCGGGTGATGAGGTTGCAGTTATCCCGGACCGACGCCGTGAACGGGAAAGAACACAGGTAAGGGGCCGCACCGAAACGCTAGTGCGAGGCCGACAGGAATGGGAATCGTAGACATGACCATCGAGAAAGGGGCCACCTTTCCCGTACCCGACAATGTGTTCGCCGAGACCGTGGTTTCGGTGAAGCATTACACCGACCGGCTGTTCAAGTTCCGGATCACGCGGCCGGCGAGTTTCCGGTTCCGGTCGGGCGAATTCGTCATGATCGGCCTGCCGAACGCGGAAAAACCGGTCTACCGGGCCTATTCGATCGCCAGCCCCGCCTGGGACGAGGAACTGGAATTCTTCTCGATCAAGGTGCCTGACGGTCCGCTGACGGAGCATCTGCAGAAGATCCAGCCGGGCGACACCGTGCTGATGCGCAAGAAGTCGACCGGCACGCTGGTCAATGACGCGCTGCTGCCGGGCAAGCGGGTCTACATGTTCTCGACCGGCACGGGCATCGCGCCCTTCGCCAGCCTGATCCGCGACCCGGAAACCTACGACAAGTTCGAGCAGGTGATCCTGACGCATTCGTGCCGGCAGGTCGCGGAACTGCGCTATGGCGAGGAACTGGTCGAGGATTTGAAGAACGATCCGCTGATCGGCGAGTTTGCCGACCATCTCACCCATTACACCACGACGACGCGGGAAGACTCCCCGTATATGGGCCGCATCACCACGCTGATCGAGAGCGGCAAGCTGTTCGAGGATCTGGGCGTGCCGCCGCTCAACCCGGAGACCGACCGCGCGATGATCTGCGGGTCGATGGGCCTGTTGAAGGACCTCAAGGTGCTGCTCGAAAAGGCGGGCCTGACCGAAGGCTCCAACGCCTCGCCCGGCACCTATGTGGTGGAACGCGCCTTCGTGGATTGATCACTTCGCGATCCCCCTCCCCCTTGTGGGGAGGGGTAAGGGGTGGGGGTAGCCAACGTCTCAGAGTGTTCGAACCCATCGATATTTTCGATAGGCTCACACCCCCACCGGCTCAGCCGGCGCTTCGCTTGGCTTTGCCTGCCTCCCCACAAGGGGGAGGCGGAAAACTGATCACCCCAAATCAGAAAACGCGTCCGCCAGCCTTGAAAGCGCCTCGTCGAGGCGGGGACGCGGCATGGCGAAGTTCATCCGTTGATGATTTTCGCCGCCGGGGCCGAATTGCTGGCCGGGCGAGACGACGATGTGCGCCCTCCTGTTGAGGCGTTCCATCACTTCATCCGGTGCCAGCCCGGTGCCGGCGAAATCGACCCAGCCGAGATAGGTGGCCTCCAGATGCATGGCCCGGGCGCCGGGCACGGCGCGGGCGATGCCGTCGGCGAAATGGTCGCGATTGGATTCCAGATAGGGGATCAGCGCGTCCAGCCATTCATCGCCGCCGCGCATCGCCGCTTCGGTGACGACCATGCCGAAACGGTTCGCCGATTGAAGCCCATTGGCGGTGATCCGCGCATCGAGCTTCTTCTTCAGTTCCGGATTGGACGTGATCGCGGTGCCGACATGGGCGCCGGCAATGTTGAAGGTCTTGGTCACCGCCGTGATCGTGAACAACCGGTCGGCGACTTCCGGTGCGGCGACCGCGGTCGGGATGTGCTTGGCGCCGGAATAGACGAGATCCTGGTGGATCTCGTCGGAAACCAGAATGAGGTCGCGCTCGATGCAGAATTGCGCGATGGCGCGTATTTCATCGCGCGTCCAGACCCGGCCGCACGGATTGTGCGGCGAGCAGAGAATGACGATCTTGCCGCGCGGGGTGATCATGTCGGCCAGCCGGTCGACGTCCATCCGGTAACGGCCCTGTTCCTCGTCCATGGGAACGTAGAACATCTTTCGGTCATTGGCTTCGACGATGAAGCGGAAGGCGTGGTAGACCGGCGAGAAGGCGATAATCTCGTCGCCCGGTTCCGAATATTCCTGAATGATCGCGCCAAGGATCGCGATGATGCCCGGGCCAGGCGTCAGCGTTTCGGGATCGGGTTCCCAGCCGTGCCGGCGCGACAGCCAGTCTGTAAAAGCGTGACGCCATGAGACATGGGTATCGTAATAGCCGAAAACGCCGCGTTCCGCTTCGCTCCTGAGCGCGTCCATGACCGCTGGCGGGGCGACGAAATCCATGTCGGCCACCCACATCGGTATGGTATCGGGCGGAACCGGTTCGCCGGCTTGCGGGTTTTTCTTCCTCACCGTCCCCAGCGACATGCGGTCCCATTTGGCCGAGTGCGTATCGCGCAGATCGACGAGCTTGTCGAAGTCGAAGTTCATGTCTTGCCCCGTGTGATAAGGATGATGCGGGCGCGCCGTCACGCGCCCCAGGTGCGGGCGAGCAGGTTTTCCCAGTTCGAATAGCAGATTTTCCTGGTCAGTTCCTTGCCGAATCCGGCCTTGCCCATCGCCTCGACGAGGTTCGGCAGGCCGGACACGTCGCCGATGGCGCGCGGGATCATGGCGCCGTCGAAATCGGAGCCAAGCGCGACGCCGTCCTCGCCGAGCTTCTCGATCAGGTGCGCCAGATGGCGGGTCATGATGTCGAGCGCGGTCTCGGAGCGGTGCGCCCCGTCGGGGCGCAGGAAGGCCACCGCGAAATTGAGGCCGACGATCCCCTTCGTCTCGGCGATGGCGTCGAGCTGCTTGTCGGTCAGGTTGCGCGCCGACTGGCAGATCGCATGCACGTTCGAATGGGTGGCGACCAGCGGTGCGTCCGACAGTTTCGCGACGTCCCAGAAACCCTTCTCGTTGAGATGCGAGAGATCGATCAGGATGTTCAACTCGTTGCAGCGCTGCACCAGGCGCTTGCCCGCCTCGGTGAGGCCGGGGCCGGTATCGGGCGAATGGGGAAACTTGAACGGCGCGCCATGGCCGAAAATGGTCGGCCTGCTCCAGACCGGGCCGAGCGAGCGCAGGCCGGCGGCGTGAAACAGGTCGAGTTCGGCGAGGTCGGGTCCGATTGCCTCGGCGCCTTCCATGTGGAAGATGGCGGCGATCGCGTCGTCGCGGCGGGCCTTGGCGATCTCCCTGGCCGAATGGACGATGCGGAACTTCCCCTCGCCCTGGCGCTCCATGCGCAGCAGGATCGACGCCTGTTCGCTCGCCACCTTCATGGCATAGTCCTGCGGTTCGGCGGGGAAGCCGGAACTGGCGATCATCTTCTGGCTGCGCGGTGCCTTGCGCGGCATGACGTAGATGGCGAAGAAGCCGCCGGCAAAGCCGCCTTCCAGCGCGCGCGGCAGGTCGATATGGCCCTTCGCGCTGCCTTCCGCCTTGCCGGAGAAAAAAGTGTCGCCGTTGCGGTCGCCCTGTCGCCAGAGGCGAAGAAGCACGTCGTTGTGGCCGTCGAATACCGGTGTCATGAAACCCTGTGTAGCAGGCGCGGTGAATCCGGCAAGGCATGAATTGCCCGGTCGGGCCCGGTTCTGCTTTCGCCCGGGCGATGGCGATGATATGGCGCGGTATGCACCAATCGTCCAGCCAGAACCCGCCCGCAGACCAATCCCACACCGCATCCGTTCCCGCGCGGCCGGCGGGGGTGTCGAACCTCGTCGGCATCCTGTTCGTCATGGCGGCGGTGACGATGTTCTCGATCAACGACGTGCTGGTGAAGATGCTGAGCGGCGGCTATCCGCTGCACCAGATGACGCTGATCCGCGGCGTCGTCGCCGTGCTGTTCTCGCTGCTCGTATTCATGCCGCTCGAGGGTGGCTGGTCGAACATCAGGACGCGGCGCTGGCGGTTCCACCTGCTGCGGGGCATGACGGTGGTGGCCGCGAACATGATTTTCTTCACCGGGCTTGCGGTGCTGCCGCTGGGCGAGGCGACGGCGATCTATTTCGTCGGGCCGCTGTTCATCACGGCGCTTTCCTATTTCGTCCTGGGCGAAAGGGTGGGGCCGCGACGCTGGGCGGCGGTCGTTATCGGGCTCGCCGGCGTCATCGTCATCATCCGGCCGGGTGTCTCCGGCTTCCAGGCGGCGGCGATCCTGCCGGCGATCGCGGCGTTCTTCTACGCATCGCTGCAGATCATGACACGCAAGCTGGGCACGACGGAGAAGGCCTCGACCATGACCTTCTACATCAACCTGTCCTTTGTCGTGTTCAGCGGCGCGGTCGGGCTCGTGCTCGGCAGTGGCTGGGCTTCGGGCTGGGACAATGCCAGCCTGGAATTCCTGACGCGCGCCTGGCAATGGCCGACGCCGCATGACTGGATGCTGATGTTCGCCATCGGCGTGTGCATCTCGTTCGGGGCCTATTTCATCAGCCAGGCCTATCGCTCGTGCGAGGCCGGCCTGCTGGCGCCGTTCGAATATGTCGCGCTGCCGCAGGCGGTGGTGTTCTCCATGATCTTCTTCGGCGATTTTCCCGACACGATCGCCTGGATCGGCATCGCGCTGATCGCCTTCGGCGGGCTCTACGTCTTCGTGCGCGAGACGATGCTCGGCCGTTCGGCGAAATGGAAGCTGCCCTTGCCTCGCAACAAATAACGCGTTGCAGCAAATTCAGCCACGTGTGCAACGGGCATGACAACGCCCGACGCGGAAGCTAGCCTGCGCTCATGAACTATCCGAGCAATCGTGCGGCGATGACGAGACCGGGGGACGAGGCGGCCGGGATCGAGGCGGGCGAAGGTTTCGAGCGCTTCGTGCAGCGCGACGACATCTTCACGCGCGCGCAATAGGACGACACGGTCAGATCGGCGAAGAGCGACGCGTTCTTTGCGTCCTACCGCATGGAGGCCGCGCCCCGGCGTGGTGAAGGTTTCTCACAGAAGGATTTCGCGCTGCGCAATGCCTCCTGGCTGATCTCCGACGTCGTCTCCAACCGGCACTCGAGCGAGGGAAGGCGGGAGGGTTTCCAGGCAAGGATCGGCTACGACACGCCGGTTGCGCCCGACCGCGCGGAGATCGACGATCCGGCGGCAATGGCCGCGGAAATCAAGCGCGTCGCATCGTTTTTCGGCGCCAATCTTTGCGGCATCACCGAAATGGACGAGCGCTGGCTCTATGCCAGTGCCGTCGACGTTCGCGACATGAGCGAGGCGCCGCTCGACCTGCCCGACGGGCTAACCTCGGTCATCGTCATGGGCCATGAGATGGACGAGGAACTGGTGGCGACCTATCCGTCCGCGCTGGCGGGTGCGGCGACGGGGCGCGAATACAGCCATGAAGCGTCCATCGTGATGCAGGTCGCCGCCTTCATCCGCAATCTGGGTTACGAGGCCGTGCCGTCGATGAACGATACGGGCCTCGTCATCCCCTATGCGTTGAAGGCTGGGCTCGGTGAATATGCCCGCAACCAGCTCGTCATCACGCCGCAATTCGGCCCGCGCCTTCGCTTCTCGAAGATCTTCACCAATCTGCCGCTCGCTCATGATGTGGCGAAGCCGCTCGGCGTTCGCGCCTTCTGCGACATCTGCACCAAATGCGCCGATGCCTGTCCGGTAAAGGCGCTGCCCTACGGGCCGCCGGAAATGGGCGGGCCGAACCGCTCGGCGATCAAGGGGGTGCGCAAATGGACCTCCGACTCGGAAAAGTGCTTCGCCTTCTGGGCGGCACAGGCTTCCGACTGCGCGATCTGCATGCGGGTGTGCCCGTTCAACCGCGATTATTCGAAGCTGCGTCACCGGCTCTGGTTGAAACTTGCGCTGTCCCGCTTTCGTAGGTTCGCCTTGAGGCTCGACAGGGGCCGGGGCAAACGGGTTCGGCCATCGCAGTGGTGGAAGCGTCCCGCGTCGCCGTAACCCCTGCTCAAACCTGCGTGATGCGGTTTGCCGCGCAGGCGGGTGCCACCTAACTAGACGCAACGGCGAGTGTGCCGCAGGAAAGAACGCATGACCGTGCTTCGTCGTGAAATGGAATGGACTTTCGACCTGACGCCGGAGGAATTGTGGCCGGTGGTGTCGCATACGGCGCGGGTCAACGAGGCGGCGGGTTTTCCGACCTACCAGCTCAGCGAAACGCCACGCGCCGACGGCACGGTCGACCGGCGCGGTTCGGTCAAGGTCGCCGGCATCGGTGTCGCGTGGGAAGAATGCCCGTTCGAGTGGATCGACGGACAGTCGTTCACGCAGGTCCGGGTGTTCTCCTCCGGGCCGATCCGCACCGGGACCAGCCATGTGCGGCTGGAACCCACCGAGGGCGGCACGAAGGTCGTGCTGGAACTCGTGGTCGACGCGGCCAATCTCATCGGCGTGGCGGCGGGCAAGGTACTCATGCACCGCTTCGCCAAGACCTTCGACCGGCTGAACCGGCAGGCGGCGGACTTCCTGAAGGGCAAGCGCGCACGGCTTTACGACTACACGCCGCCGGCGCCGGGCGCGGCGGCGCGAAGCCGGATGGCGGCGGCCGTCGCGACGCTTGAGGCCGGCCCCTACGCGCACGGCCTGGCGCAGCGTCTGGCCGACCATGTGCGCACCGCACAGGATGCCGAGGTGGCGCGCATCCGCCCGCTGCAACTGGCCCGGGCCTGGGACGTGCCGTCGCGCCATGCGATCGAACTGTGCCTGGCCGCCGTAGATGCCGGCCTGCTCGGGATGCGCTGGGAGTTGCTGTGCCCTTCCTGCCGGGGTGGCAAGGAGGGTGTCAGCGCGCTCGACCGGCTCCCCGCCGGGGCGCATTGCCCGTCCTGCAACATCGACTATGGCCGCGATTTTTCGAAGAATGTCGAGCTCGTCTTCTTTCCCGGCGCGACGATCCGCGCGGTTCCGGAGGGCGGTTACTGCCTGTCCGGCCCGGCGACGACGCCGCATGTGAAGGTGCAGCAGACCCTGAAGCCGGGCGAGACCCGCAGGGTCGATGCCGCGCTCGATCCCGGGCCCTATCGCGCGCGGGCGCTGAGCGGGGCCGACAGTGCCGAGTTCGAGGTCAGGGAGGGTGGCGTCAACGCGCACGTCGTCCTCGCTGAAGGCTCGATCACGGTCGCGGAGGATGGCGACGGGCTGACGCTCGAAAACCGTCTCGATCACGAGGTCACGATGGTGATCGAAAGCCGGCAATGGGTGTCGGACGCGCTGACCGCGCATCAGGTGACCACGCTGCAGGCGTTTCGCGAACTGTTCGCGCAGGCGGCGCTGAGGCCGGGCGACGATGCGTCGGTCGACCGGGTGACGCTGCTGTTCTCCGATCTGAAGGGCTCAACGGCGCTGTACGAACGCGTCGGTGACGCGGCGGCCTACAATCTGGTGCGCGACCATTTCGCCTATCTCGGCCGGATCGTCCGCGAGAATGGCGGGGCGCTGGTCAAGACGATAGGCGACGCGGTGATGGCAGCCTTTGCCGATCCGGCTGACGCGGTGCGCGCGGCGATCGCCATCCAGGAGCATATCGGCGAGTTCAATGCGGCCCATCACGCCGATGGCAGCAAGGCCACGGAAAACGATGTCACGGCGGCGGAGAGCGAGGCCATCGTAGTCAAGCTCGGCGTGCACCAGGGTCCGTGCGTGGTCGTCACGCTGAACGGTCAACTCGACTATTTCGGTTCGACGGTAAACCTTGCGGCACGGCTGCAGGGCGAGAGCCGGGGCGGCGATCTGGTGCTCTCCCAGGCCATCGTCGCCGATCCGGCCGTCGAACCCATCGTTGCCAATCTGCCACTCGGAAACGAGCGCGCGACGCTGCGCGGGTTCGCCAACCCGGTGCCGTTCTGCCGTGTCGCGTTCACCAGCCAGCGCGAGGCTGCCTGAACCCTTTGGGTCTCGCGCCTTGTTTTGAACACATGGCCGGGTTATAGGTGAATATCGATTCTGCTGACGGACTTTGTTTTTTGCACCCTGTCGATATCCACGGGCGCGAGTCGACGAATTTCTCCTTCAAAATCGACTTGACTTTGCACCGGTACGCGCGTCGCGGACCGGGCGATAAACTTATGACCGATTGAAAGGAAAATCGTCATGTCCACCGGAACAGTAAAATTCTTCAACGCCACGCGCGGTTTCGGCTTCATCCAGCCCGACGATGGCGGCCAGGACATCTTCGTCCATGCGACCGCCGTCGAGCGCGCCGGTCTGGGCGCCATCGTTGAAGGCCAGAAGCTCAGCTTCGACGTCGTGCGCGACAGCCGTTCGGGCAAGAACGCCGCCGACAACCTTCAGGCTGCATAAGCCTTCCGCCTATCGTCCCGACCCGTGACCGCGGATGAACCGGCACGGGAAGGAGACAGCGAAATCGAGGCCGAACGCAAGTTCGGCCTCTTTTTTTATGTGTCGTTGCGCCACGCTCCTTCCGGCACCCCGAAGGCGGCAATGTGCCGCTCCCTCGTCCCGATAGCGCCTTGCGAAATTCTACGGACTTGCCGGCCGACGGCGAATTGCGTTCTATGCGCTTGAGCCACGGTCCGCCAGGAAACGGTCCGTATTCGAATACTCGGGAGGAAATCCATGCTCGGACTGATGCAGCAATGGCCGCTGCTGTGCCACAAGATCATCGACCACGCCGCGCGGCAGCACGGCCATCGTGAGGTCGTGTCACGTTCGGTTGAGGGGCCGATCGTGCGCCTTACCTATGCCGAACTGCGCGAGCGCGCGCTCAAGGTCGCGCAATTGCTGGCGCGCGACGGCTTCAAGCGCGGCGACCGTATCGGCACGCTCGCCTGGAATACCGGCCGGCACCTCGAGACCTGGTACGGCATCATGGGCATGGGCGGGGTGTACCACACGCTCAATCCGCGACTGTTCCCCGACCAGATCGCGTGGATCATGAACCATGCCGAAGACCAGTGCCTGTTCGTCGATTTGACCTTCATGCCGATCGTCGAGGCGATCGCGCCTTCGGTGAAGAGCCTGAAAAAGGTCATCGTGCTGACCGATGGCGCCCACATGCCCGAGACCAAGCTCGACAATGTCGTCGCCTATGAGGACTGGCTGGCCGGAGCCGATGGCGATTTCGCCTGGCTCGAGCTCGACGAGAACGAGGCCTGCGGCATGTGCTACACCTCGGGGACGACGGGCGATCCCAAGGGCGTGGTCTATTCGCACCGCTCCAACGTGCTGCACGCCATGATCGCCGCGCTGCCCGACGCGATGGGCGTCTCGTCGCGCGATGTCATCCTGCCGGTGGTGCCGATGTTCCACGCCAATGCCTGGGGGCTGGCGCAGACCGCGCCGCTGATCGGCGCGAAGATGGTGATGCCGGGCGGCAAGATGGACGGCGAATCGATCTACGAACTGCTTTCCACCGAGAAGGTGAGCTTCACCGCGGCCGTGCCGACGGTGTGGCTGATGCTGCTTCAATATCTCGAGGAGACTGGCAAGCTGCTGCCCGACCTCAAGAAGGTGGTGATCGGCGGCTCGGCCTGTCCGCGCGCCATGACCGAGAAGTTCGAGAAGAATTACGGCGTCGAGGTCATCCATGCCTGGGGCATGACGGAGATGAGCCCACTCGGCTCGCTCGGTTCGATCAAGCCCGAATATGCCGGGCTGACCGGCGATGCGCTGTTCGACGTCAAGGAAAAGCAGGGCCATGCGCCGTTCGGCGTCGAGATGAAGATCACCGACGACGAGAACAACGAACTGCCCTGGGACGGCAAGACCTTCGGTCGGCTCAAGGTGCGCGGTCCGGCGGTGGCGTCGTCCTATTACGGCGGCGCGGGCGCCGAACAGTTCGACGAGGAGAACTGGTTCGATACGGGCGATGTCGCCCATATCGACCCGAATGGCTACATGCAGATCACCGACCGTGCCAAGGACGTTATCAAGTCGGGTGGCGAGTGGATCTCGACCATCGACCTGGAGAACCTCGCGGTAGGCCATCCCGATGTTGCCGAGGCGGCGGTGATCGGCATCGTGCATCCCAAATGGGACGAGCGGCCGTTGCTCGTCATCGTGCGCAAACCCGGCAAGGAGCCGACCAAGGAAGACATCCTGAAGTTCATGGAGGGCAAGATCGCCAAATGGTGGATGCCCGACGATGTCGCTTTCGTCGAGGAAATCCCGCACACGGCGACGGGCAAGATCCAGAAGACGACGCTGCGCGACCAGTTCAAGGGCTATTCGCTGCCGACGGCGTGATCACGTCGTCGCGGACCTATTCATCTACAGGGGCGGTGTTCGCGCAGGCGAGTGCCGCCCTTTCGATTCACGGGCTTGCCCGCGATGCGGGCAGGCTTTGACAGGCATGGTTTTCTACGGTCCGGCGTGGTTTTTGGACCGCGATTGCTGGTCAGACCGGTTCAGGGCTGGTTTACTCCACGCCTGACGATTGACGGGGCAAGTGCAACCGGACCCGGCAAGGGTCCAAGGCAAGCAGGGAGTAGGACGATGGCCACATCGACAGGCGGCCGCACCACGGCGGGTCGCGGCAAGCTCTATGACAGCGTGCTGGATACGATCGGCGATACGCCGGTCATCCGAATCAACCGGCTGGCGCCCGAAGGCGTGCGCCTCTACGTGAAGGCGGAGGCGTTCAATCCCGCCGCTTCGGTCAAGGACCGCCTCGCGGTCTCGATCATCGAGGAAGCCGAAAAGCGCGGCGATCTCAAGCCCGGCCAGACCGTGGTCGAGGCGACCAGCGGCAATACCGGTATCGGGCTCGCCATGGTGTGCGCGGCCAAAGGCTATCCCCTGGTCGTGACCATGGCCGATTCCTTCTCGGTCGAGCGTCGCCGCCTGATGCGCTTCCTGGGCGCCAAGGTCGTGCTGACGCCGCGCGCGCAGAAGGGCTTCGGCATGTACCAGAAGGCCAAGGAGCTGGCCGAGGCCAATGGCTGGTTCCTGGCGCACCAGTTCGAGACGCCGGACAACGCCACCATCCACGAGAACACGACGGCGCGCGAGATCCTTGCCGATTTCGACGGCGACCGGCTCGATTACTGGGTGTCCGGCTACGGCACGGGCGGTACGGTCGCGGGCGTGGCGCGTGTTCTGCGCAAGGAGCGACCGGACACGAAGATCGTCCTGTCGGAGCCGGCCAATGCGGCGCTGATCTCCAGCGGCACGGCGCAGGAGCGCAATTCGGAAGGCGAGCCGGCGGCAAGCCATCCGGCCTTCGAGCCGCATCCGATCCAGGGCTGGACGCCCGATTTCATTCCGCTCGTCCTGCAGGAAGCCATCGACAAGGGCTATTACGACGAGCTGGTTCCCATTCCGGGACCCAAGGGCATGGAATGGGCGAAGAAGCTGGCGAGCCAGGAAGGCATCTTCACCGGCATTTCGGGTGGCTCGACCTTCGGCGTCGCCATGGGTATCGCGGAAAAGGCCGAACCCGGCACGGTGATCCTCGCCATGCTGCCGGACACCGGCGAGCGCTACCTGTCCTCGCCGCTGTTCGAGACCGTGCCCGAATACATGACCGACGAGGAAATCGCGCTCATGAAATCGACGCCCGGCTACCAGATGCCGGACGAAGCGTAACCGCGCTCAAACCCCGAGCGTGTCGAGAAAGCCCTCGGCGATCAGTTCGTCGCCGAGGCGCAGCGTCTCCGAAGCCAGCAGATCGATGTCCTCGCGCCGCGTGCGGTGATTGGTGATCGCCGGCCGCAGGCAGTGAACGCCGCTGACCGTGGTGTCGGAGACGGCGGCGGTGCCCGCCTCCTGCAGGCGCAGCATGATCTCGGTGTTGATCGCCTTCAGTTCCCCCTGCGACAGCCCACCTGGATCGTAGCGATAGCAGACGATGTTGATCACCGTCGGCGCGATCAGTTCCAGCCTTTCGGACCGCTCGATAAGCCCGGCCAGATGATGGGCCTGGGCGATGTTCTGGTCGATCAGCCGGCCGAACTTTTCGACGCCATGTTCCTTCAGCGCCATCCAGACCTTGAGTGCGCGAAAGCCGCGTGACGTCTGCGGACCGAATTCGTGCAGCCAGTTGTCGGATGCCGCGATGCCTCGTTTCGCGATCTCCAGATATTCCGGCGTGAGTGCGAAAGTCGCGAGATGGGCCGAGCGGTCACGGATCAGCGCGCAGCCGACCTCGAAGGGCGCGTGCAGCCATTTGTGCGGATCGAGCGCGACGGAATCGGCTTTCTCGATTCCGGCGACGAGCTTGCGGTTTTGCGGCGCAATGGCGATCAGCGCGCCGATGCATCCGTCGACATGGAACCAGAGCCCTTCGCGTTTGCAGAGCGCGTGAATGGCCTCAAGGTCGTCGATGGCGCCGGTGTTGACCGTGCCGGCCGTGGCGATGACGCAGGCAGGGGTCAGGCCGGCGGCGCGGTCCTGGGCGATTGCCTTTTCCAGCGCTTCGACATCCATGGTCAGGTCAGGTTTGCTGGCGATGCGGCGCAGCGCCCTGTTGCCGAGACCCAGCATCTCGACACCCTTTTGGTGGCAGCTATGGGCTTGGTCCGAGGTGTAGAAACGCAGGGGTTTGGCGATCGCGGCGACGCCGTCCTCGCGTATGTCGACGTCGCACTTCGTGCGCGCCATGACGTTGCGCGCCACGGTGAGCGCAATGATGTTGGCCATCGAGCCGCCGCTGGTCAGCGTGCCCGACGAGCCCTCCGGCAGGCCGATCATCTGGCGGCACCAGTCGACCACTTGCTTGTCCATCTCCGCGGCGGCGTGGTTGCCGCCGCCCAGATTGGAGCCGACGGTCGCGGCGAGATAATCGCCCAGCGCGCCGGTGGCGTTGGACGAACCCATGTACCACATCCAGAAGCGCGGATGGATGTTGCCCATGGGATAGGGCATCAGGTCGCGCGTCAGTTCCGCGTAGACGGCCTCGACGCCTTCGCCCTGCTGCGGCACGGGCGCGGAATATTTCTCGCGCACCGAATCCGGCATGTTCTGCCAGACCGCACGTTCACGCACGTCGCGCAGATAGTCGAGCGAATCGTCGACGATGCGATGGGAAAGTTGACGGAAACCCTCCCAGTCGCCCGGATCGAGGGTTTCTTCCGTATTTTTCATGATCCAGCCCTTCGTTTTCGCCAAACGCCCGGCCCCGGACGAAGACAGGGTACAATCCGGACGTGGCGATGACGAGGGTTTATGTCGGCGCGGCGTTAACGGCGATGTCAGGTGGTCACGTCGGGGGCGTCGCGACCGAGGCGCTCGCCGATCCCGGCGATCTCGCGCGCGGCGGCGATGACGGCCGACAGGGCATCCTTCGCCTCGAGCTCCTGGGCGGCCGGGTCGGGTTCGTAACGCTCCAGATAGACCCGAAGCGTGGCGCCGACCGTGCCGGTGCCCGACAGGCGGTAGACGATGCGCGCGGTGTCGCCGAAGAAGATGCGGATGCCCTGATGCTCGGCGGTCGAGCCGTCGACGGGATCGACATAGGAGAAATCGTCTGCCTTGGTGACGGTGAGGCCGTCGAAGGTCTTGCCGACCAGGTCGGGCAGGGTCTTGCGCAGGTCCTCCATCAGCGTTTCGGCGGCCTGCTTGTCGACGCCTTCATAGTCGTGGCGCGAATAATAGTCCCGGCCATAGTCGCGCCAGTGCTCGGCCATGATGCCGGCGACAGACAGTTCCGGCTCGTCCTTGCGGCGGGCGGCGATGATGTTGAGCCAGAGCAGCACGGCCCACAGCCCGTCCTTTTCACGGACATGGTCCGAGCCGGTGCCCGCGCTTTCCTCGCCGCACAGCGTGGCGTAGCCGGCGTCGAGCAAATTGCCGAAGAACTTCCAGCCGGTCGGGGTCTCGTAGGCGGCGATGCCGAGCTTTTCGGCCACCCGGTCGGCGGCGCGGCTGGTCGGCATGGAGCGCGCTACGCCGGCGAGCCCCTTGGCGTAGCCGGGCGCCAGATGGGCGTTGGCCGCCAGCACGGCGAGGCTGTCGGACGGCGTGACATAGCAGTGCCGGCCGACGATCATGTTGCGGTCGCCGTCGCCATCGGAAGCCGCGCCGAAATCGGGTGCCGGATCGGCAAACATCTCCTCCATCAGCGCGTGGGCATGCACCGGGTTCGGGTCGGGGTGATGACCGCCGAAATCGGCGAGCGGCGCGCCGTTGACGACGGTGCCCTCCGGCGCGCCGATCTCGCCTTCGAGGATCGCTCTGGCATAGGGGCCGGTGACGGCGTGCATGGCGTCGAAGCGCATCGAGAAGCCCGAGGCGAACAGCTTGCGGATCGCCTCGAAATCGAACAGCGAGCGCATCAGGCCGAGATAGATCGCGACCGGGTCGATCACTTCGACAATCATGTCACCCATCGGTTTCTCGCCGTCATGCGTGAGGTCGATGTCGGGTGTCTCGGCGATATGGTATTCCTCGATGGCAAGCGTACGCTCGTAAATCGCGCCGGTCACCGATTCAGGTGCCGGTCCGCCATTGGCGATGTTGTACTTGACGCCGAAATCGCCATCCTCGCCGCCGGGATTGTGGCTCGCCGACAGAATGATGCCGCCATTGGTCTTGCGGGCGCGGATGACGGCGGAGGCGGCCGGGGTCGACAGGATGCCGTTGCGCCCGACCAGCACGCGCGCCGCGCCGTTGGCGGCAGCCATCTTCAGGATGGTCTGGATGGCGCGGTCGTTGAAATAGCGCCCGTCGCCGCCGAGCGTCAGCGTCTTGCCGGCAACACCACCGATGGCGTCGAAGATCGACTGGACGAAATTCTCCAGATAGTTCGTGCCCATGAAGACGTCCGTGCGGGCGCGCAGGCCCGACGTGCCGGGCTTCTGGCCCTCGATGGGCGTGGCGGGAACGGTCTTGACCTGCATCGACGGCTTCCTTGCTCTTCGATCCTGGATGGCAGCGGCGGGGCAATTCGTTTACCTGCGCGTTTACCTGCGGCGGGGGGTTGTTCGCCCGTGCCAACCTTGCCATTTTCGGCGCACAGGGCAAACGCCTGATATGAAATCGCGCCGGTTCGCCGCAAGGTGTTACGGCCGGAACACAAGAAGACGGGGGAGAAGATCACCGTGGCTGACTACGTTCTCGCCATCGACCAGGGCACGACCTCGAGCCGGGCGATCGTGTTCGACGCGAACCAGCGCATCGTCGGCGTCGGGCAGGAGGAGTTCACGCAGCATCTGCCGCGCTCGGGCTGGGTCGAGCACGATCCCGAGGACATCTGGGACACGACGGTGCGGACCTGTCGTGAGGCACTGGACAAGGCGGGCATCTCAGCCTCTGACGTCGCGGCTATTGGTATCACCAACCAGCGTGAGACCGTGCTGGTCTGGGACCGGGCGACCGGCGCGCCGGTGCACAACGCCATCGTCTGGCAGGACCGGCGCACGGCGGAGATCTGCCAGCGGCTGAAGGCAGAGGGGCTGGAGGCCGACATCACGGCGAAGACCGGACTGCTGCTCGATCCCTATTTCTCCGGCACCAAGATCGGCTGGATCCTCGATCATGTCGACGGTGCGCGAGCGCGTGCGGAGAAGGGCGAACTCGCCTTCGGCACGGTCGACAGCTTCCTGATCTGGCGTCTGACCGGCGGTGAGAAACACGTGACCGACGCGACCAATGCCTCACGCACCGTGCTCTACGACATTCATCGCGGGCAATGGGACGAGGACATCTGCAAGGCGCTCGGCGTGCCGAT
>JBHIWX010000092.1:0-15733 GCA_041987205.1 Rhizobiaceae bacterium
TTGTCCGGTGTGCCGCCGGCGTCGGACAGAAAATCGGGCGCCAGCGCGACGAAGCCTTCGAGCGCCATGCGCCGCGTGACGTCGCGGATATGGCCGTTGAGACCGCGGTTCTCGTGAATGACGATGACGCCGGGCAGCGCCGCGTTCTGATCCGCTGGCTTGGCCAGATAGCTGGAGACCCCGCCCATGGCGCCTTCGAAGGATACCTCCTCGCTGACGACCCGCGCATCGTCGGGTGCGATCATCGCGGCCTGCGCGGCATTGGCCGCCAGCATTGGCGCGATGGCCGCCGCGGCAGCGCCGGAGCCGGCAAGCCTGGTCAGCCGATCCATGAAGCCGCGCCGGTCGAGCGTCACATGGGTGTATTCGTCATAGGCGTCGATCATCGCCTGGGTGATGTGCGGCGGCATGTCCATACTGCGTCCTCCTCGGGCTTCGTCCTGAAGTTGCCAAGGCCAATGCTGGAGACCGGCAATGGCGCAAACATGACGCCCAGCCGCTGAACGAATGAACTATTCCCGCACCCGTCACAATTTTGCGTGATTGAGCCGGCGTTATTTGTGCCAGTGGTCCAGCACGAACTGTGCCTGTCGCCAGTGCCCCCAACGACCGTTCTTCACATCGCGTGGTGAGGGTTCGCCATGGAACGAGACCACCGCCGCACCCTCCGGCGCCTGTGCCTTGCCGAAATGCGCGGTCGTCAATCCCAGTTCGCCCCCCCTGGTACCGAACAGCTTCCAGGCACGGGCATTGCAATGGAACTTGTAGGAGACCACCTTGCCCTCGGGAAAAAAGTCGAGCGACTTCGCGTTCCTGCCGATCCAGGCCTGGTCGCTCGACTTCTTGCTGCTGTAGGACTTCGGATCGTCACTTGCCAGATCGTCGAGGATGCCTTCCCAGAGATGGGTCCGGCTCCCCACCTTGATCCGGTACAGCGTGGAATTGGAATTGCTGAACCTGCCGCGCTTCCAGTTCTGCACGATGACGAAATCCTTTTCGGGATCGTCGGCAAGGAAGTCCAGACTATCGACGATCACCATGTCGATGTCGCAGCAAACCACATATTCGCCCTTCAGTCCGAGGAAATCCTTCGAGAAGGACTGCAACTTCCGAAGATTGCCCGGCACCCCCAGGTCGACCAACGGATGCACGACGATTCCCTCGTCGAGGCCTGCGGGATCGTCGGTAACGCAGTGCACCTTGTGCGGGATCGAAAGATGGCGATCCACCATGGCCCGCATGATGTTCACTTCTTCGGAAGGATACCGCGTGCCCCATTTGAACATCACGATGTGCAGGAAGTCGACGCGTTGTTTCATGGGACTCGTATCTGCCACTGGCTCTACATTCCGGACTGCATCACAGGCGAACCGCAGATATCCAGACGTCCGTGACTTTGCAATGTTGACCGCAATCGTTTTCCTCAGACCCTAGTCTTCAAGCATCGCGGCAAGTTCGTTCGGATCGGGCTTGATGTCGCTGTTGTGCGGGTTGCCACCATCCAGATCCGACGCGACCGTCTCGCCGACGATATAGCGGTAACGATGCCCCATCGCTTCGCATAGCCGGAAAAACGTAACGTTGTCGCTGGCCCGCCGGCGCCCCTCTATGACCTCGCCGCCCTCCGGCATGAAGATGACATTGGCGATGCCCGCTCCGTGCGGTGCCAGCACCTTCCTCGCCCGAGCCAGAATTTTGATCTGTTCCTCGAACGAGTGTTCCTCGAGCACCACGCGGCGATAGCCGTGCCGTTCGAGGACCGGCATCAGCTGATCCTCATTGCAGAACTTCCGGCGGGCGTTGCCGCGACTGATGTAGAGATGCTCGTCTGCGTGGCCATCCTGGGCACCGGCACGGTCGCGAAGATAGGCAGCCATCCTGGCCAGCACCGGCCCGTTCTGCGTAATGATATCGGGTCCGAGCGGCGAGAGATCGTCGATCAGAAACGCTTCGCGGATCATCGCCTCGCGATAGCGGGGAACATATTCGATCCTGAGTTCGTCGAACAATCGAAGCGATTCACGCGCAAACCTCAACTTCTCGTAATAGGCCGGGACCAGCACCGGATCCTTCCAGCCCAACTCGTGCAGCAGGAAGATCCTCGGCAGGCCCTCGATCAGCCAGTGATAGAACCCGCGCGTTGACCGGTTGGTCGGAAGCGCTGCCCGTTTGTGGGTCTCACGGAACAAGCGGGTGACGATCCGCTCGCGCAGCACACGCCGGCGCATGGAAGGGGTCACCCCTTTTGAAGTGCGTGTATTGACCGAAGTGTCGAGCACGGCGCCCTGGCGATCGAGGGTAAACCCGCTTCCGAGCAGAATGAGATCGTCATATCGGCGCATGTGCACGGCATGCTGCAAAGGCACATGTTCATGGGCGAAGGCCTTCCGGTCTTCCTCGCGCATGCCTTCGGGCAGCCGATAGCCCGCGACGTCATAGTTCGCCAGGACCCGCAAACTGGTCCCGTCTCCAGGCGCCTGCGATCCTCCATCGGATGCATCGTTGATGTCGCGAATCACTCCCGGTCCCCTTTCAGCAGCGCCGCTTCATTAGATTCAATTTGACGAGATATGGTGCAACCGAATGAGCGTCAACGCGCCGCCTTGCAGCCCGGCGCCAGTCTAGCCAACGGATGCGATCGCTTGCAACGTCCTTCTCTACGTCGCAGATGCCCGATTGACCCGCCGCTCCTTCCCTTTCGTCACGGAATCACTAGATTGCGCAAATGGCCGGATCCCCGCACGACGATGACGATATCCCCTTCTTCGGGGACAACGAGACTCCGCCGCCCGCAGCCGCGGCGGGATCGGGCATTGCCGCGCGCGCCATGGCAGCGCGACAGGGCGGCGGCGAGCCCCCCTATCTGGCCGGACTGAACCCCGAACAGCGCGACGCGGTGATGACAACCGAGGGCCCGCTTCTCGTGCTGGCGGGTGCCGGCACGGGCAAGACGCGGGTGCTGACCGCCCGCATCGCTCATATTCTGGCGACCGGCCGGGCATGGCCTTCGCAGATCCTCGCCGTAACCTTCACCAACAAGGCCGCCCGCGAGATGCGAGAGCGCATCGCGACCTTCGTCGGCGACCGTGTCGAGGGCATGCCCTGGCTCGGCACCTTCCACTCCATCGGCGTGAAGATCCTGCGCCGCCACGCCGAACTGGTCGGGCTCAAATCGGGCTTCACCATTCTCGACACCGACGACGTGATCCGGCTGCTCAAGCAGATCATCCGCGCCGAGGGCATCGACGACAAGCGCTGGCCGGCCCGCCAACTCGCCAACATGATCGACGGCTGGAAGAACAAGGGGCTGTCTCCAGACACCATTCCCGAGGGCGATGCCCGCGCCTTCGCCGACGGTCGCGGCCGCGAACTGTTCCGGCAGTATCAGGAACGGCTGAAGATCCTCAACGCGGTCGATTTCGGCGACCTGCTGACCGAGACGATCCGCCTGTTCCGCGAGAACCCGGACGTGCTGGCCGACTATCGCGCCCGCTTCAAATACATGCTGGTCGACGAGTACCAGGACACCAACGTCGCGCAATATCTGTGGCTGCGGCTGCTTGCGATGAAGGCGCCACCCGCTCCAGTCTCCCCCCTTGCGGGGGAGATGTCACCGAAGGTGACAGAGGGGGGTGAAGCCGCCCTTTCCGAGACCGCAGTCCTACCCCCCTCTGTCGGCGTTGCCGACATCTCCCCCGCAAGGGGGGAGAGCGGAGCCAGGACTCAACCGCATGCCTCTCCAGCGAACGAAGAGCGAGCCGGCGCGCAAGAGGCGTCGAGGGGCGCAGCCCCGAGCGGGACGCCTCAAGACGCGCCGCGCCCGCGCAGCGAAGGCGGTACAGCCGCCGACAGCGTGAGCACAAACAACTCGCCGAATATTTGCTGCGTCGGCGACGACGACCAGTCGATCTATGGCTGGCGCGGGGCCGAAGTCGACAACATCCTGCGCTTCGAGAAGGATTTTCCCGGCGCGAAGGTCATCCGGCTGGAACGCAATTACCGTTCCACGCCGCATATCCTGAACGCCGCCTCTCATCTGATCGCGCACAATGAGGGCCGGCTCGGCAAGACGCTGTTCACCGACGCCGATGTCGACCCGGAAACGCCGAAGCTCACCGTCTGTGCCGGCTGGGACTCGGAGGAAGAGGCCCGCGCCATTGGCGAGGAAATCGAGCAGCTCCAGAGACACGGCCATGCGCTCAACGACATGGCGATCCTGGTACGCGCCTCCTTTCAGATGCGCGAGTTCGAGGACCGTTTCGTCACGCTGGGGCTGAACTACCGCGTCATCGGCGGCCCGCGCTTCTACGAGCGCATGGAAATCCGCGACGCCATGGCCTATTTCCGCGTCGTCTGCCAGCCGGCCGACGACCTCGCCTTCGAGCGCATCGTCAACACACCCAAGCGTGGTGTCGGCGACACCTCGGTCCGGCTGGTCCACGACTACGCCCGCTCAAGAGGCATTCCGCTCACCGAGGCGGTGCGCGAACTGACCGCGACCGACGAGCTGAAACCCCGGTTGCGCACCACACTGAAGGCCCTGCTCGACGATTTCGACCGCTGGTCAAGCCTGCTGGAGGACAAGCCCCACACGGAACTGGCCGAGATGATCCTCGACGAGTCGGGTTACACCGAGATGTGGCAGAACGACCGCTCGGCCGAGGCACCGGGCCGGCTCGACAACCTCAAGGAATTGATCCGTTCCATGGAGGAATATGAGAGCCTGCCCCGCTTCCTCGAACATGTCGCCCTCGTCATGGACGCCGACAACAACGAAGACCTCGACGCCGTCTCGCTGATGACGCTGCACTCCGCCAAGGGGCTGGAATTCGACACGGTCTTCCTGCCCGGCTGGGAGGAAGGCTTGTTCCCGCACCAGCGCTCGCTGGACGAGAACGGCCGCGCCGGCCTGGAGGAGGAACGCCGCCTCGCCTATGTCGGCATCACGCGGGCGCGCAAGCGCTGCTACATCTGGTTCGTCTCCAACCGCCGCATCCACGGCCTGTGGCAGTCGACCATCCCCTCGCGCTTCGTCGAGGAACTACCGGAGGCGAGCGTCGAGGTGCGCGAATCCGGCGGCGCCTATGGCGGCTATTCCCGCAGCAATCCCTATGGCGCGTCACGCTTCGACGAGGAGAGCCCGTTCGGCTCGACCTATTCGTCGCCGGGCTGGCAGCGCGCCAAGCAGCGCGATCCCGGCGCCGCGCGCTCGAACTGGGGCACACGCTCCGGCCCGCAGACGCGCGGCCGCACCATCGAGGGCGAATTGGTCGCGGCTTCCGTCAACCAGCCGCAATCGAACTTCGCCGTCGGCGACCGTGTCTTTCACCTGAAATTCGGCAATGGCAACATCGTCGGCATCGACGGCAACAAGCTGACCATCAATTTCGACAAGGCCGGCCAGAAGCGCGTGCTGGAGAGTTTCGTGGAGGGGGTCGGCTAGACCGCATTCCGGATCGCCACGCCACATTGGCATGCCTGCAATCACGGCACATGGCCCGCTCAGCCCTGCACCGGTTGCTTTCAGCGCCCATTCGCAGCCCCCCTTGCACGGCGTCATCCCGGTTGCCACGCAAACCGGGATCCATCTATCCTTCCAACGAGCTCGAAACGATTTGTGGCGCACAGCCATACATCCATCGACGACCACACTACGCTGATACGGCAATGGATCTCGGCTCGCTGTTGCGGCCGGGATGACGCGGAGAAAACAATGACGAAACACTCAGGCTCGTGCCGTTGCGGTGCGGTGACATACGAAATCGAAGGCGAGTTCAAGCGCTTCTTCCTTTGCCACTGCAAGCGCTGCCGCAAGGCCAGCGGCTCATCGAACGCGGCCAACCTCTTCGCACCCGACGCGAAACTCACCTGGCTGTCGGGCGAACGTCTGATCAAGAGCTATGTCCTGCCGAACACGCGGCATGGCCGCAATTTCTGCACCGAGTGCGGCGCGCCGCTTCCCCGCATTCGCGACGGTGTCGCGGTCGTGCCCGCCGGCAGCCTCGACAGCGAGGTCGACCTGCGACCCGAGGCTCACATCTTCCTAGAATTCAAGGCGGAATGGGACGACCATCTGGAAGACGTGCCAAAGCTGGATGGGCCGCCATCCTGACATCGATCCGCACGGGCTTTCGGAACCAGCAACTCCGGTAAGCCGTTGACACCGCTACTGCCCTTGTTAACCTGAATGCAATCGGAGGTAGCGATGCGATTTCTTCTTGCAGCATTCGTTCTGTCAGCGGCCGTGCCGGGCGCCGCCATGCTGGCGACGCCTGCGCTGGCGCAGGGCATCGTCGTGCCCGCCAATCTGCAGATATTCGACGGCCCGTCCGGCTCGACCCACACCGAGCGCGGCCGGCTCATCGTCGATCAGTTCTACGAGGTGAAATCGGGCTTCCAGTTGCAGACGGCGGCCGGCAAGACACTGTGCTCCGGCACGCGCACCCAGGGCTTCGGTGGCGGCACATTTACCGGCAAATGCTTCGGCTATCCCGCCCGGGGCAACTACACCCAATCGGCCGATGGCTGGGTCAACATGCGCTGGAACTATTCCAACTCATGGATCAAGATGCGCGCCAAGGTGCAATAGATATAACAAGCAATGTGATTCAATCATTATTAATTAGAATAATTTTTAATTTATCACTCGATATGTCCATACGAGACGTAAAATTTAAAATTCAATTATTTAGACATCATTTTTCTTTGAATTAACAATTTTGAGAGCATTCTCAATCGCTCCCGCGCCGAAGCACGCGGTTGCAGTTGCAGCTGTCGCCGTAGCCAGCGGTATCGGCGCCAACCCAAGGCTCCCAAGAAACCCAACTGCACCAACAAATATCGGCATACCTACAGCCGTTCCCACTACACGCTCATGGTTTTTGTTCCACCATTTACTAAGTGCATCAGACAATGTTATTAGATTTGCAGCAGCCTCTTTTTCAAAATTATCAGCTTCATTTCGCTCTTCAAATACAGAAATATGGTTTGCTACTATTGCAAAAAACTCATTAAATAATCTAAGCAGTTCTATAATGCTATCTTTTCTCGCAATCTCTTCATCACTATTAGGTTTATACATCTGCATTTTTTCAATCTCTAATTGCGAAAGTCTAGATAATGCAACGCAAACAGAGGCATTTGCCAAAGGCTCCGCATATAATTTCTTTCTTACTTTTTTTATTGAATAGCTTAAATTATCTGATTTTTCTTCAAATAATTCTTTATTATTATAAACGGAACTTTCGTTAAATTCATCTCTTAGTTCTTGAATTGCCAATACTGCATCGTATCGTGTTAAATTCACTTCTTGCAGAAAATATGCCGCATGACTCTCTCTTTCAGCAAAAATTGCAACTAATACATTTGCCCCACTAACAACCGTTCTTTCAGACGACTGAACATGAATTACCGCCCTCTGGATCACCCTTTGAAATCCCGCAGTTGGCTTTGCTTCTTCTAACCCTTCTGCCGGCGACACAACTAAATTACCAAGTTCTTTTTCAATATAATTTTTTAAAAAAGAAGACAAAATATTGACATCTGTACCAGCGTGCTTAAATATTTTTAAAGCATCCTTATCATCCAGCAAGGCTAGTAATAAATGCTCAAGTGTACTATATTCGTGTTCATTTTCATTTGCATAGTTTAGCGCCCTGTGGAGCGATCTTTCAAGCTCCTCTGAGAATTCCAACGTCCCTCTCCCCCCTATTAATTTATGTTTGATTATTAACTATTTATCGAGCGTTAAATGCGCAAGAGTGGCATAGCTTTGCTTGATGATGTTATAACCTGATGAAATGTCAAGCGTGATCACAGTCCACTTAGTTTGGAACGATAGCAATCACCAATTGGTTGGTATCAATCCCACACCCTTCACCAAACCGTCACGCCCTCATCCTATTTCTGATCCCCACGCAGGCGCGATACAATCCGCGCAACGTGGGAGCGATTCGGTATGGACGATTCAAGGCACGAAACAGGCACGCGGGACTGGCTGGAGGCCGAGCTCGCTGACACGATCGACGAGGATTTCGAGCTTGAGCTCTCGGAGCCCGCCCTGTCGCTCGAACTGCGCAAATTCTACAAGAAAGCCCATCCCGCCACCATCGAGCGCCAGACCTATTTCCGCGAACTGATCCGCCTGCAATCGGAACTGATCAAGCTGCAGGACTGGGTCGAGCACACCAGCGAGAAGGTCGTCGTGCTGTTCGAGGGCCGCGATTCCGCCGGCAAGGGCGGCGTGATCAAGCGCATCACCCAGCGGCTCAACCCGCGCATCTGCCGCGTCGTCGCCCTGCCCGCGCCCAGCGAGCGCGAGAAGACGCAATGGTATTTCCAGCGCTACGTGCCGCATCTGCCGGCCGGCGGCGAGATCGTGCTGTTCGACCGCTCCTGGTACAACCGCGCCGGGGTCGAGCGCGTCATGGGCTTTGCGACCGAGGCGCAGGTTGAGCAGTTCTTCCGCGACGTGCCGGAATTCGAGCGCATGCTGGTGCGCGACGGCGTGCGCCTGGTCAAATACTGGTTCTCGATCACCGACGAGGAGCAGCAATTGCGCTTCATGATGCGCATTCACGATCCGATGAAGCAGTGGAAGCTGTCGCCCATGGATCTGCAGTCGCGCATCCGCTGGGAGCAGTACACTAAGGCCAAGGAGGAGATGTTCGCGCGCACCAATATCGATGAGGCGCCGTGGTACATCGTCGAGGGCAACGACAAGAAGCGCGCGCGGCTCAACTGCATCGACCACCTGCTGTCGCTGATCCCCTACGCCCCGGTGCCGCATGGCGACGTCGAACTGCCCGAGCGTGTGTTCAATCCGCACTATGAGCGTGCCGTGCTGCCGCCCGAACTCTACGTGCCGAAGAAATATTGAGGCCGTTCGCCTTCACGCATCGCTGATGGAGAATTTCGGAAAAGGGGGCGCGGCCACGCGCCCCCTTTCCCTTCCGTCCTCCGGCTGGCACCGGCAGAAGGACGGTATCGCTCGGGTCCGTGCGGACCTTTTCCATCACCGCGTCATGCGTCGCGGGCTACTTGCCGCCCGCTCTTGCATGGCTCGGTTGGCGCGCTGCGGCGGCCGCAGGAACAGCACGATCGGCATCGCCGCCAGCGTGATGAACATCATCAGCTTGAAATCGTCGAGATAGGAGATCATCAGCGCCTGCCCGCTCACCATGCGATCGATGATCGCCATGGTCTGCGCGTCGCCCGAGAGGATGGCGGGCATTTGCAGATCGATCGCCGGCGAGAACGGGTTGATGTGCTGGCCGAGCTCGGCATGGTTGGTCTGGCTGAGCTGCACCAGCATCGTCATGACGAGAGAGATGCCAACCGACGAACCGATATTGCGCACCAGGTTGAACAGGCTCGCCGCGTCGGTGCGGTATTTGGTGTCGAGCGTCGCATAGGTCAGCGTCGACAGCGGAATGAACACGAGACCGAAACCCAGCCCCTGGATGATGCCGCTCGAGATCAGCGGCCATTGGCCCATATTGGCGGTGAACTGCGTCATCATGTGCAGCGACCACGCCGTCAGCGACAGGCCGATGATGACGAGCAGGCGCGGATCGACGGATCGCACAAGCCGGCCGACCAGCAGCATGGAGATCATTGTGCCGACGCCGCGCGGCGCCATCACCCAGCCCGTGGTGATCACCGGATAGTTCATGAGCTGCTGCAGCATCGGCGGCATCAGCGCCAGGCCCGACAGCAGGATCATGCCGATGATGAACATGAAGGTGACGCCCATCGAGAAATTGCGGTCCTTGAACATCGCGATGTCGATGAAGGGCTCGCCATGCGTGATCGAGTGGATGATGAACATCCACAGCGCGGCGACCGTCACGCCCAGCTCGATCCAGATTTCCGGGGAATTGAACCAGTCTTCGCCCTGCCCGCGGTCGAGCATGAGCTGAAGCCCACCGATCGCCGCAGTCAGCATGACGAAGCCGAACATGTCGAAGCGGCGCGGCTTCGCCGGTTCTTCCGGCATGAAGAAAAGCATGCCGACCAGCGCCATGATGCCGACCGGCAGGTTGACGAAGAAGACATAGCGCCAGTTGAACATCTCGGTCAGCCAGCCGCCCAGCGTGGGCCCGATGATCGGGCCGACCATGATGCCCGCGCCCCAGATCGCCATGGCCTGGCCGTGGCGTTCGCGCGGGTTGATGTCGAGCAGCACCGCCTGCGACAGCGGCACCAGCGCCGCGCCGCACAGGCCCTGCATCAGGCGAAAGGCCACCATCTCCGGCAGACTGGTGGCAAGCCCGCACGCCACCGACATCGCGGTGAAACCGGCGACCGACCACACGAACAGCCGCTTGCGCCCGAGCCGGTCGGACAGCCAGCCGGTAACCGGCGTCATCACGGCGGCCGCGACGATATAGGAGGTCAGCACCCAGGAGACCGTGTCCTGCGTGGCGTTGAGGCTCGCCTGCATGTGCGGCAGTGCGACATTGGCGATCGTGGTGTCGATCACCTGGATGATCGTCGCCAGCATGATCGAAAAGGTCAGCGCCCCGTGAAAGCGGACCGATACCGCTGGCTTGGAGGCCGGCGTGGTGTCGCTCATTCAAGATAGTCCTGCCAGCGCGTCCTGCCCGTGTCGATCGCGACGGCCGCACTCATGCCGGTCCGCAGCTTCGAGAAGTCCGCCGCGTCGAGTTCCATTCTGACCGGCAGACGCTGCACGACCTTGACCCAGTTGCCGGTCGCGTTCTGCGCCGGGATCAGCGAGAATTCCGAGCCCGTACCGGCACCGATGCTGTCGACATGCGCCTCGAAGGCGACGCCGGGAACGGCATCGATTTCGATTTCGGCGGGCAGGCCCGGCTGCACGCCGGCAAGCTGCGTTTCCTTCAGGTTCGCCACGACCCAGACCCTGCCCGTCTCGACGATGGTGAGCACGGGCGTGCCCGCACCTGCGAATTGCCCGACATTGAGCTTGGCGGTCTGGCTGACAACGCCGTCGGCCGGCGCCTTGATGGTGGTGCGTTCCAGATCCAGCCTGGCCTCGTCCAGCTTTGCCGCAGCCGACCTGACTTCCGGATGCTGGTCGATCGACATCGCCGGACGGCCACTCAGTGCCGCCTTGGTCGCATCGATTTCCTGCTGGGCCAGCGTGACGGCTTCCTGTGCCTGCTGGAAGGAAAGCCGCAACTGGTCGAGATTGGCCTGCGAGGAGAAGCCCCGGTCGGCCAGATCGCCATTGCGCTCCAGCCAGCGCTTGCGGATGTCGAGCGTCTCGCGCGCCGCCGACAATTTGGCCCGTGCCGTCAGATAGGAGATCTTGAGCTGCTCGACCTTGAGCCGTGCCTGCGCCAGCGCGGCCTCGGCCGAGTTGACCGCGATGCGGAAGGGCTCAGGATCAATGCGGAACAAAACGTCGCCGCTGGAGACGATCTGGTTCTCGTCGACATCGACCTCGATGATCCGACCGCTGATATCCGACGAGATCAGCGTCTTGGCCTGCTCCACATAGGCGTTTTCGGTCTCGACATAGCGTCCCGTGGCAAGCCAGTAGCTGCCCCCCGCCACCAGCAGCACCAGCGGCAGCGAGACCATCAGCAAGGTGCGCCTCATGCGGCGGCGCTTCTCCGATGCGGCTGCATCCGTGGCATCGCTGACTTCGGCCGGACTGTTGTGAACGTTCATGACTGGACTTCTTCTTCACTCAAGGATGCAGGCTCGGCACCGATATTCGACTGGATACGGCTCAGCGCATCGAACAGCGCATCGCGCTCGACGGCGCTGAAACCGCGCAATGCCTCTTCGTGGAGCGCCTGGCTGACCGGCCGCAATTTCTCGAACAGCTCGCGCGCCGCGCCGGTGAGCACGACCAGCTTGGCCCGGCTGTCCTGCGGATCGGCAGTGCGGCTGACCAGCCCCGCCGATTCCAGACGCTCGACCATCCGGCTCACCGTCATCGGATCGCTCTCGATCAGATTGGCGAGCACGACCTGCGACAGCCCGCCGCCGGCCAGCTTGAGCTGACCCAGCACGCGCCATTGCGGCAGGGTCAGCCCGTGTTCGCGCGTGTCCTCGGCGAACCGGCGTTTCAGGAGCCGTCCGATGTCATGGATCAGATGGTGAAGCGTGACATTTTCGTTTGATGGCATGAGCAGGAGGGTTCGATGGAACCGCTTTCTCTAAGCGTGCATATAATAACATCTGATATAATATGCACGACAACAGTGTCAACGCGGATTGACCCGTTTTTTGAGGCTGATCACGCCAGCACGCGACAAGTCGAACCGGTTGCGCATCCGGTCCGCTTGAAGGCAGGCAGGGTTGATTGTCGGGTAGCTGAACTGGCGGCAGTGCGCCGTCAGACGCGATAGCGGGCGATGTCCCAGGCAACGCCGGTATTCTCGTCCTCGAGCCTTTCCTCATCGACCAGACGCCAGCCAGTCGCGGCCAGATCGGCCCATAGATGCTCGGAAGCCTCCGTCCAGTTCGGCTTGTCTGGATGCGCGGCCACGCAGGAGACGATGATGTCGCTCACCGTGCCGGTCGTATCCACCAGACGCTTCAGGTCGCCGGTCGCTGCCCGGTCGTAGTAGAGAACCTCGCTGGCGACGAGGATGCGCCGCGCGGTCGCGGGCGGGTTCCCGTCCCAGTCGGCGAGGCTCGCACGCACACGGACGACCGGCAATTCGCGCGCCGCCAGACGCGCCAGCGCCACGGCGGAAATGTCAACGCCGACATAGCGCGTGACACCGCCCGGCAGGCGCCCGGCGAGTAGCCCCTCCCCGCAGCCAATGTCGACCACCTCGCAGGGGCCGTCAGCGTCGAGCGAGCGCCCGATCATCGCCGCGATCGCATCAAGCCGCGCCTGCTCGGCCGGCTTCTTGAGGAATTCATATTTGCCGGCGCGAAACTCGGAGTCCCAGCTCGCGCCGCTCTTGGGTTGCCGCATGACGCCGTCCCAGATGCCGTTGTCCCAGCTTACCGCGCTGCTTCCCGTCTCGGCAAAAGCTCACCACAGCATGGCCGCGCTGGCAAGACTCGCGCCGCAAGCGCGATTGAAGGCTGGCGCACCGTGCGCCGGCCTGATACCGCTTCGCACCGCCAAACCATTCCCATGCCGTCAGGAAAAACCGGAATTCGCCATGTCCCAGACCCGCCTCTTCATCGAATGCTCGACCGCCGACGCTCGGGCGCTGTCGCCCGCCGTCGAGGCGGCGTTCGAGGAAGAGGGCTACCCGGTGGCGAGCTTCGAGACAGACACCGCCAGGGGGAGATGGTCACTGTCGCTCTACATCCCGCAGGAGGCCGAGGCCGAAATCGAGAACAGGCTGAAAAATATCCTGTCTTCCGTCGGCGTGACCGCCGCCATCGAACGGGAAGCGCTGGGCGACACCGACTGGGTCTCGCAGACCCTGTCCGAGCTGAGCCCGGTGCGCGCCGGGCGCTTCGTTGTCCATGGCAGCCACGACCGCAATGTGCCCCACGCCAACGAGATTGCCGTCGAGATCGACGCGGGGATCGCCTTCGGCACCGGCCATCACGGCACCACGGCCGGCTGCCTCGACATGCTCGACGCCTGCATGAAGGCCCGCCGCTTCGAAAACGCCCTCGATCTCGGCACCGGTTCGGGCGTCCTCGCCATCGCGCTCGCCAAATCCGCGCCGATCCTCGTCCTGGCGAGCGACATCGACGCCGATTCCGTGAAGACCGCACGCGACAATTGCCGGCTGAACGGCGTTGCCGGCCAGATCGAGGCGATCCGGGCCGCGGGCTTTGCGCACCGCCGCTTCGCCGAAACCGCGCCCTACGATCTGGTGATCGCCAACATCCTCGCCGGCCCCCTGCAGGCCATGGCGCGCGACCTCGTCCGCCATGTCGCGCCCGGCGGCACGGTCATCCTGTCGGGCCTGCTGCCGCACCAGAAGGCGCGCATCGTCGCCTCCTATCGCCAGCAGGGGCTCAGGCTCGTCCGCGCCCATATCCGCGAGGGCTGGCTCACCCTGGTGATGGTCCGCGCGTGAGAGCGTGAACCCGTGCCACCGGTCCGCCACGATGTGGCAAGACGGTGGTGGCCGGAATTATCTTTTTGTAATTGGTGTTCCACATTTACCCGCCCTAGCCTTGTCGCGTGGAACCGGGAAGCGCCGGCGGAGAACCTCCGTGACGCGACGCAACCGGACGGTTCCGACAAGCAGCGACCCGACCGAAAGACACGATGTCCGCAAAGCGGGATCGCTGGAATGCTCATGGAGAAAGACCATGCGTTCGCATATTGGCGGCACGATCCTCGCCGCAACCCTCGCCCTCTCGACCCTCACCAACGCAGCTCTCGCCGCCCAGCAGGCACAGGGCAGCGTCAAGGCTTTCGACGCCAAGGCGTCGACGCTGGAGCTTCAGGACGGGCAGATATTCACCCTGCCGAAGGATTTCAGGGACCCCGGTCTGAAATCGGGCACCCGTGTCCAGATCTCCTGGGAGATGAAGGACGGCAAGCACGCCGCCGACAAGGTGGTCATTCTGAAATGATCGACAGGCCCGGGGCGGCACCGCCGCCTCGGGCCTTCCCAATGCCGAAACGAAACACGGGGCCGAAAGGCCCCGCATTTCATCGCATTCCCGTCATACCGCCTTACAGCGGATACATCGCCGAACCCTGCTTCTCGAGTTCCTTGCGGTTGAGACCGGCTCGTGCAAGGGTCTCGTCATCGAGGCTGAGCAGCGTGGAATTGACATAACGGCGAGCCTGACGCTCGCGCGCGGTGATCATGCGGTTGAAACCGGAGCGGGTGACCCGGCCTACATCGCCAAAGAAAGACATGACACGGCTCCTTTCATGAGCAATCGTCTGTCCTCGCTCCCTGACAGGCAAGATATGTTGCACCGCACACAAGAACAACCTCCGGGAATGCATGATGGCCCTGCAGCCCACGCATGCCACGGCGTCAAAAGGGTTTTTTACCCGCAAAAATGCATGACAATTGACCATTTCGCCAAATGCATGACCACTTTTCGCCAACAATTGCCGCAGTGCAAGATAAGCCATACACAGGCGGCATGAACCGTCCGCCAGCACCGGAATCACCGCCATGTTCCAGAAATTCGACGTCACCGCCTCGCCGACGACGGGCGCGCCCCGCATCGCCGCCCTGCACGCGGAGATGGAAATGGAAGGCGTCGACGCTTTCCTCGTGCCCCATGCCGACGAGCACCAGAGCGAGTACCTGCCGCCCAGCGCTGAGCGCCTCGCCTGGCTGACCGGCTTCACCGGTTCGGCCGGCTTCTGCATCGTCACCGCCGACAGGGCGGTTCTGTTCGTCGACGGCCGCTACACCCTGCAGGCCGCCACGCAGACCGATCCGGCGGTCTTCGGCATCGAGAGCCTGATCGACACCCCGCCATCGTCATGGCTGGGCAAGCACGCGCGCAAGGGCATGAAGATCGCCTACGATCCGTGGCTGATCACCATCGGCCAGCGCAAGGGCTTCCGGCGTGCCCTCGCCGGCAGGGAAGCCGAGCTTGTCGCGACCGAAAACCTCGTCGACCGCATCTGGACGGACCGCCCCGCCCCGCCGGCGACACCCGTCGTCACGCAGAAGATGGAACATGCCGGCAGGACCGCCGCCGACAAGCTCGCCGAACTCGCCGCCGCGACGGCGGAGGCCGGCGCCGACACCTGCATCCTGACCGACACCGTATCTGTCGCCTGGAGCTTCAACATTCGTGGCGGCGACGTCGCCCACATTCCCGTGACGCTCGCCTT
>JBHIWX010000093.1:0-15348 GCA_041987205.1 Rhizobiaceae bacterium
CGCCGGTAACGTTGCGACCGAAAAGCAAGCCTTGCGGTCCACGCAGAACTTCGATCCCCTCAAGGTCGAAGTTGTCCAGCACGACACCAGCGTTGATGCCGAGGTAAATACCGTCAGTGAAAACGCCTACGGTGGGGTCGATCGATGGGATCGTGCTGTTGATGCCGAGGCCCCGGATAGTGAAATTGGCATAGCCCGGTGCCGTACCCACATCCTCGAGCTGGACGTTGGGAACGTCGTAGCTCAGACTTTGAAGATTCTGGACGAACTTGGCATCCAGCTGCGCTTCACCAAAAGCCGTGACCGCCATCGGTACTTTCTGCACGCTTTCGCCATAGCCCTTTTTGGTGGCGGTAACGACAATGTCCTCAGCCAGCGCTTCCGTGGCGCTCCCGGTTTGGTCGTTCGCCTGGGGCGTTGCTTCCTGGGCAAATGCTGTTCCCGAGCACAACAACGCGGCAGAAGCCAATAGACATCCTCTCATGGCTGATCCTCTCTTCCCAGGAGATATTGTGTAGTTCATGCCGTTTGGCGGCATTTGAGGGCCGTCGTCCAATTCAATTCGCTGCAGAACTATTCCTGCTGCTCATCGATATCTGGCGGCAGCACGACGCCATCGGCAGCCCGACGGCCGCTCAAAAATATCATGGTAATTCATCGGGTTGATTACGCTCTCAGCGCCCGTTCTACCGCCTCAAGGCTGTCATTCAGCCCGAGCGGGTGCTCGGCATCCGTGAAGTCGACAATTCTACCCCAGTGCCGGGCGACATCATCGAGCGTGAACGCCCTGTCCGCTCCGAAGGCGTGCCCAAGCGCGCGCTCCCACCTAAGCTTGGCGATATAGCCGGCTCCAACTTCAAAAAGCCCTTTGGTTTCGCTGCAATTCTCGTGCGCAAGCCAACCGACCAATGGACTGATCGCTTCCGCTCTGAGATTGGCGAGAAACTCTTGTGGAAAGGCAGTCGCGGTCATACGCGATGCGGCGATTGGGGCGATCGTATTAACCTGGATGTTTCTGGACCGCCCCTCCTCCGCCAGCGCGTTCGCAAGCCCCAATATTCCGAGCTTGGCTGCGGCATAGTTGGCCTGACCGAAGTTGCCGTAGATTGCGGCTGCAGACGTGGTCATGACGATGCGGCCATAGCCCTTGTCGCGCAGTATCGGCCATGCTGCCTGCGTCACTGCCCGCGTCCCATTCAGATGGACCCGCTGAAGCAGTGTCCAGTCTTCGTCGGTCATTTTGTGGAAGCTCACATCGCGCAGGATGCCGGCATTGTTGATGACGACGTCAACGGTTCCGAAGTTGTCAACCGCGGCTTGGATGATCAGCGCGCCCTCCTCGACCGACGCATAATTTGCCACCGCCTGACCGCCCGTGGCTCGAATTTCGTCGACCACATTGTCAGCGGCTGTGGAGCAGCTGCCGCTCCCTTTCTCGTCGCCACCCAGATCATTCACCACCACCTTGGCTCCGCGCCCGCCAAACATCAGCGCGTACTGGCGCCCAAGTCCGCCTCCGGCTCCGGTCACAACCACTACCCTGCCATCGAAACGAAGCTCTTCGTCCATCGCTTGTCTGCCTCTTTTACCTGAGCGACGCATCTGCGCATTTGATCCTGTGCGAGTCAGGCACGCGGCTCCATTTCCGTCGACGCTGTCGTTTTCGTCTGAGCCTTACCGAAAGGCTTGAATGCCGGTCAGGGCGCGCGAAACAACAAGCTTTTGAATCTCCGTCGTGCCATCGGGGATGGGGCAAATGATCGCCTCACGCACCAGCCGCTCAACGATGAATTCGCGGGTGACGCCGTTGCCGCCATGGATCTGAAGCGCATCGCGCGTCGCTTCGATCGCCATTTCGGTGGCGTACCACTTGGCCATCGAGCATTCCGTCTCTGCGCGCGTGCCCGCCTGGACGAGGGATATTGCCCGGTGCGTCAACAGACGGGCTGCGTCGATCTTGGTCGCCATGATGGCGATCTTGTCGGCGATCAGCTGATGGCCGGCGATCTTCTTGCCATGCTGCGCGCGATCGCGAGCGTACGCGATCGCCTCATCCATTGCTCGCCGTGCGATGCCGATACTCCACATCGCCATATGGCAGCGGGCAATCTCGAACACTTGCAACGTATTGCGCAATCCATCGCCGACCCGGCCGATCGTGTTTGCCACCGGTACGCGGCAATCGGACAGGAATATCTGTGCAGTCGATTGGCCGTTGAGCGCCATCTTCTGGATATCGCGCACCTCATACTCACTCTCGTCACGATCGACCAGGATGTGAGTGACTTCATTTTCGCCAGTCTTGCACGTACAGATGAAGATGTCCGAGTAGGCTCCGTTGGTGATCCAGGTCTTTTCGCCATTGATGACCCAGAAATCGCCGTCTCGTACGGCGCGTGTCTTGATGGCGGCGACGTCCGAGCCGACATCGGGCTCCGAGATGCCGAGCGAAACGAACTTCTCGGCCGCGACGAGGTCGGCAAGATAGCGTTGCTTGATCGTCTCCGGGGCGAAGCGGCGGATGAGTTCTGCGCCAACCGCGTTGATGGAGCCGGGTATGGCCACATCGAGCGAGGAATAGGCGATCTCCTCGAAAATGAGCAGATGAGTGAGCCATCCCATATCAAGCCCGCCCCATTGCTCCTGATGCGGTGCGGTAATATGGCCATAGCCGGTCAGTGCTTGAGTCCATTCCTTCATGAGCGGTTTGGGGATGAATCGCTCCCCATGCCGGCGGATTTCCGGCTCAAGCTTGTTGTCGAGAAAGCGGCGGACGGTTTCCACCGCCATGCGTTGTTCATCGGACAGCTCAAAGTTCATATCGTGACCCCGTGTTTCCCTAGGCGCGCTCTGACAACTACCGGCCCAGGATCGTGACGGCGACCACCGCCTCTTCCACCCCGATGACACCTCCGCCGTTCTGCGCGATCGCGAACCGGGCATTCGGAACCTGTCGATCTTCCGCCTCGCCGCGCAATTGCAGCGCAAGCTCGTAGATTTGGCCGAGCCCGGTGGCGCCGATCGGATGTCCCTTGCATTCAAGCCCGCCCGACGTGTTTACCGGAATACGCCCACCCAGCGCCGTCTCACCGCGCTCTGCCGCGAGTCCGCCCTCGCCAGGCGGCGTCAGGCCGAGCGCCTCGATTTCAATGATCTCGCCAACCGCCGTGGCGTCATGCACCTCCGCGACGCCAATATCTTCTGGCCCCACGCCGGCCATCGCATAGGCCCGGTTCGCCGCAAGGCGGCTGACATGGTGGTCATAATCAAAGGGATCGCGCGCGGCGCCGGTTTGCAGCACAGACGCCAGGATTCTTAGCGCCCTGTCCGGGGCTGCCGACAGTTTGCGCCGACCGGCTTCGCTGCAGATGATCGCAGCGGCGGCGCCGTCGCTGATCGGGGAGCACATCGGCAGTGTGAACGGGTAAACGATCGGAGGCGCAGCGAGTACACTTTCGACGGTATATGGGAGGCGATACTGGGCAAGCAGATTGCGCGTCGAATGCATGTGATTTTTCGCCGAGACGGCCGCGATTTGCGCTTGCGTCGAGCCGTAGGTCTTCATGTGCGCGCGTGCCATCGCGGCGTATACATCCATGAAAACGCTGTAAGGCTGACTCGATGTCGTTCCTTCCGGAACATCGACGCCATTGCCCATGGCCAGCAGCTGCGCGCGGCCCGACTCGGTTTCATGCACGTCCCAAGCGCCATCGAATGCACTGAACATGAGCGCCTTGTCGGGCGAGTACATCTTCTCCGCGCCGAGCGCGAGTACGACATCCGCTGCCCCCGATCGAACATAGGCGGCGGCCATGTGCAAGGCCGTGGAAGCCGTCGCACATGCGTTTTCGACATTCACCACGGGAACGCTTGAGATGCCCATCGCTCGCGCCACGATTTCGCCGCGGATCATGTCCTGGCCCTCCATATGCCCCTGGACGCAATTGCCGAAGAAGATGGCTTCGACATCGCCGGCGGTGCATCCTGCGTCGGAAAAGGCCTGCGACGAAGCTTCGGCGCAGAGCATTTTCAGGCTCTTGTCGAACTGTTTTCCGAACGGGGTCATCCCAACCCCCATGACGAATATGTCGGTCATTCGTTGATCCATTCTTCCAATGTGTTCCGCATCCGATCAGGTCTCACCGGTCGGAAAAATCGGGCTTCCGCTTCTCCCGGAATGCCGCCAGTCCTTCGACAATGTCGTTGGACAAGGCGTAAGCAGCCATGGTTTCGAGTTCCTGACGCAGCCCGACTTCGAGCGAGCTATCCTGCGCAGCGCGGACTAGCTGCTTCATGTAGGCGAGCCCTGGCCGGCTCTTTTCTGCAAGAGATTCTACCAGCGCTTGCGCTGCCGCAATGAGATCCTCGGGAGCAACCAGTTGGGTCACGAGTCCGGCTTCCTTCATCTCGGCAGCCGAGATGGTCCCGCCGGTCATCATCAGATGTTTCGCACGCGCTTCGCCGATCTTCCTAGGGAGTCGAACCGACCCTCCACCGCCGGGCAACAGGCCGTAATTTGCATGGGCGTCGCCAAATCTGGCCGGGTGCGCGGCAATGACGAGATCACAGCACAACACCAGTTCCAAGCCGCCGGCGAGCGTAAGGCCGTTGACCGCCGCAATTATCGGAAGGCGCGACGTCTCGATCCTGTTAAAAGCCTGACCGAGCGGCGGCAGAAACAGATTTAAGCGTTCGGCGAGAGTTTGTCCGCCTGTTCCATCGCCAATTGCGAGCAGATCCGCGCCAGCGCAAAACGCCCGTCCGGCGCCGGTAAGAATGCAAGCGCGCACCGTCGCATCTGCTTCCGCTGCCTCGATCGCTGCGGCGAGTTCCTCGGCCAAAGCCAACGACAGACTGTTCAACGCTGCCGGCCGGTTGAGGGTCACCCAAAGCGCTGGGCCGCGTTGCTCAACCAGGATGTATTCATAGTCCATTGCAGTCTCCCGCGCGCCGGCAGGCGGTCACCGGAATAGAGGATGTGGCTAGGATGGCTGCGTCGGTCATGCCCCCGAAATGCGCCGGTCCTGGCCCGCCCAATAGGGCTCTCGAAGCTTTGAACGAAGCACCTTTCCGACATTGCTCAACGGCAGTGGCTCGGCGGTAAAAACGACCTTGCTTGGCTTTTTTGCGGAGCCCAGACGCTGGCGCACCAAATCTATTATCTCGGTCTCCGTGATTTGTGCTCCGGGCTTGACACGCACCATTGCAAGCGGCGTTTCACCCCATTTTTCATGGGGCACGCCAAAGACCGCGACCTCGAGTACACCGGGATGGTCGGCAATTACGTTTTCGATTTCGGTGGGATAGATATTGAAGCCGCCTGACACGATCATGTCGTTGTTGCGATCGAGCAGATACAAAAATCCGTTTGTGTCGATCATGCCGACATCGCCGGTTTTGACCCAGCCATCTTCCATGCGCCGGGCGGTTTCCTCCGGATCGTTCCAGAATTCCTCCATCTGGCCATTTTCGAACCGTGCGACGATCTCGCCGGGCTCGTTTGGTCCCAGCACCTTTCCGTCCTCGTTACGGATTTCGATATCGGCGCCACTCATGGGACGTCCGACCGCCCGAATTGGGGCAGAACCTTCAAATTCGCCGAACCACTCGTTGGGCCCCATAGACGCGATGGGCAGGATTTCGGTCTGTCCATAGCCCGAATGAAGAACATGATTCCCGAATATCTGGCACGACTTGCGAAGCGTCGGCTCGGAGATCGGCGCTGAAGCACTCAGCAGAAACTTCAAATTCGGAAAGTGGCGGCCATATGCCCCGTCGTGATGCACTATGGCATTGAGCATGGTGGGGGCTACAAAGGCATGGCTGATCCGTTCCTGCTCGAGAGTGTCAAGAAAGGACGCTGGATCGAAGCCGTCCATCATCACGTTGCGGGCGCCGCAATACCAGGCCGGCACGAACAGGAAGCCCGATGCATGGGACAACGGGCCGACATGCAGAATGGCATCCCCTGGGGCCACTTGGGGGCCGATGCTGAAAAATGCGGCGGAGATCGTCATCCATGAACGGTGCCGATAGGCAACGCCCTTGGGTTTGCCCGTCGTGCCGCCGGTGTGGCGGATGACACAATAGTCCTCCGGCGCGACGACGGGATCAGGATCCCGGTCCGAGGCTGTCGCCAACCAATTCTCATAGTTGTGATCGCGGATAATGATCCGCTCAAGCGTCGGAGCTTGGGCATCCAGCCCCGCCAACTCCGAAGCCAATGCCTCATCGACCAGCGCCAACCGAGATCCGGTACTCGCGATCATATGGGCGTGCGCTTCACATCGGTTGCGCGCATAGAGAGGAACACGCGTATAGTTTCCAATGGCAGCCGCCAGTATGATGTCGGCGGCCTCGATGGAGTTCTTCTCCAGCGTAGCAATCCGGTCACCCGGTTGAAGGCCGCACTCCGCAAGAGCATTTGCGAGCTTCACGCCGCGCAACCAGGCTTCCGAGAAAGTCAACCGCCTGTGGCCGTGAACGAGAGCCTCTTGCTGGGCGAAATAACGTGCGGCGCGACGTATTTGCGTACGGACGTCCATCAGCCGCGCTCCTCTAAGGCGCTCGCCCACAATGGCGCAGTCGACACATAATAAACTGACATGCGATAGGCCTCTCCGGACTTCTTTTCGTAAGCATCTGTGTCTGCAGCATTGATCCAATCGTCCAATTCAATATTCTGCGATGCTATTCTTGCTGCTCATATTATCGTGCCGGATCATGTCGGCGGCTTTCTCGCCGATCATGATGCAGGTTGCATTGGTGTTGCCGTTGACGATTGATGGCATGATCGAGGCATCGGCCACGCGGATATTTGCGAGGCCGTGAACGCGCAGGCGGTTGTCGACCACCGCCATCTCGTCGGTGCCCATCTTGCATGTTCCCACCGGATGATAAGCATGATTGGCTTCTGCCCGGATATAGGCGTCGATCTCTTCATCAGTTTCAAGGTAGCGGTCAGGATAGAGAGGCCGTTTCATCATCGCCTTCATGCGATCCGAATGCAGGATCTCCTGCACGACACGGAAGGCATTGCGCAACGTCTTGAGGTCGTCGGGATGACTCAAGAGATTGAGGTCAATCTTGGGATCGGATTCGGGGTTTGAGTCATGTAAGGCAACCCAGCCGCGGCTCTTTGGGCGCCCAATATTGAGAATGATCGTATAGCCCCATTTCGTCATCAGCTTGTAGTCGCGCGCATGGTCGCGATAGGCGAGCGGCACGACATGGACCTGGCAGTCCGCCCGGTTCTGCCCCGGCGCGGATCGCAAGAAACCGCCTGCAGCCGTGGGCGGCGATGCCAGCCAGCTTTTCCTTTGCGTGAGATACTGGAATAGGTCTCGCACGGTCTTGAGCGCGCCAACGACATTGAGTGCGATCCCGAGCCGCTTCTTCGACTGGTAGACCAGCATCAGGTCAGGATGGTCGTGAAGATTCTGGCCGACACCGGGAATATCATGAATCACTTCGATTCCATGCTTCTCCAACTCATCACGCGGTCCGATACCGGAAAGCATCAACAGTTGGGGCGAATTATAGGCGCCGCCGCTGACAATGACTTCCTTTTCGCACGGGATCGTCTTCAACTGCCCGTCCTGGGAATACTCGACTGCCACCGCGCGGTTGCCCTCAAACCTGATACGATGGACGCGGGCATGTACTTCGACGCGGAGGTTGCCGCGCCTGCCCATCACCGGATCAAGGTAACACGCCTTCACGCTGGCGCGCTTCCCGTCCTTCACGGTAAACTGATAGATGCCGACACCTTCCTGGCTGGCACCATTGAAGTCCGGATTGGCTTGATGGTCCAGTCCAGTCGCCGCCTCGATGAAAGCATCATAGACATCGAATTCGCGCTTGCCGTTGGATACGTGAAGCGGTCCCGACGAGCCGTGAAACTCATCCTCACCGCGCTCATTATTCTCAGCCTTGCGGAAATAGGGCAGGACATCGTTGTAACCCCAGCCGTCGTTGCCGAGTTCGGCCCAGTGGTCGAAATCCGACCGGTCGCCGCGGATATAGACCATCCCGTTCATACCGCTCGATCCACCCAGCATCTTCCCGCGCGGATTGTAGAGGCGGCGGTCGTTGAGCGCCTTTGAAGGGTCGGTGTTGAACCGCCAGTTGAGCGTATTGATCCGATAGTCTTGGATCAGCGCCGCAAAAGCGCCGGGCGTGGACACAAGCGGCGAGGTGCCTGGGCCGCCTGCCTCGAGCAGGCAAACGGTGACATCGGGGTCCTCGGACAACCGGCTGGCGATAACGCCGCCCGACGACCCACCTCCAATAATTACATAGTCAGCCATTTGCTTCCCTTGTCATTCGACCCATGCTGGCGACCCGGCGTCATGCAACATGCCAGCATCAACCGCCGCAGCCACGTCAGAGGATCTTTTCGAAGATGTTGAGTAGTCCTTCGGTCTTGCTCGAATAGGGTGGCAGAAGTTGACCAAGCAGGCTGAGTTTCGGCTGAGAGAACACCGGCTTGTAATGAGTGAAGCGCTCGAAACTGGCGACGCCGGTATAGGCACCGATGCCGCTCTGTCCGATGCCACCGAAAGGCAGCCGGCGCTGGAAGACGTGCATGACCGTGCCGTTGAGAGTCACGCCGCCAGCGTGCGTTTCGGAAATGATCTTGCGCCGTTCCTCACTTTCGTCGCCAAAATAATAGAGCGCCAGCGGGCGCTCATGCCGGTTTACGTAGCGAATGAGCTCGTCTTCGGAGCGATATGGCATGATCGGCAGGATCGGTCCGAAAATCTCCTCCTGCATCATCGCCATGTCATCGGTAACGTCGAGAACCGCCAACGGCACGATCCGATGCCGTTCAGGAAGCGTTCCATCGCCGTTGTCCGAGAGGTTGAGCACCGTCGCGCCCTTGGCTTCGGCATCATCGAGCAAACCTTGGAGCCGCGCGAACTGTCGGTCATTGATGATACTGGTGAAATCGGGGTTGCTTGCCGCGTTGGGGTAGCATTTGGCAACCTGAGCGCGGAGTGCGGCGACGAAGCTTTCCATCTGATCGACATGGACGAAGGCATAGTCAGCGGCGATGCAGGTCTGGCCGGCGTTGAGCAGCTTGCCGAACACTAAGCTTTCACAGACTTGTGCAAGCGATGCACCCTTGCCCACGATGGCAGGGCATTTGCCGCCAAGTTCCAGAGTAACAGGTGTAAGGTTGGCAGCCGCCGCTTCATAGACTTTGCGGCCAACCGCGGGTGAACCGGTGAAGAGAATATGGTCGAAAGGTAGGGCCGTCATCGCCTGTGCCATGTCGGGCCCGCCCTGGACAATCGCGAATTCCTCTTCGGCGAAATACCGGCGCACAAGCCGCTCGCTGGCTTCGGCGGCGTTGGCGGAAACTTCGCTCGGCTTTGCGATCACGCGGTTGCCGGCCGCCAATGCACCGGCCGCGCCAACGAATATGGTGCCGAGCGGATAGTTCCACGTGCCGAGAACGCCCACCACACCTAGGGGCTGGGGGACCAGGCGCGATGAACCGGGAAGGCCGAAGATGTCAGTCTTCACCCGCCGCGGCCTCAGCCACGTCTTCAGATTGCGGCGCGCAAATTTAATTTCCGATATGCCAAGCATCAGGTCGAGCAGGATAGTCTCGTAGCGGGATCGAATGCCGAAATCGGCGGCAACGGCATCGACCAATTCGTCTCTGTGCTGCTCAAATATCCGGCCAAGGCGCCCGAGCAGGTCCATGCGTTCTTCGTAGCTGCGCGAAACCTGCTCACGCGTCCCTTCGCGTTGGGTCGCGAAAATTCGTTCCAGCTCAGTTCTGTTCCGAGACGCATCCACGTTAAATCGTCCGGAGGCGCGCTGGCCGCTCGGCGCTGCTCGCCTGGGCGGTGCTTTCAGCTGCGCCGATCTCAGTGATCACAGCGCGCTCGATTCTGTACGCCGTGCCGATGAATGAGGGACCGTTGCCGGTGGAACGCATCATGGATACTCCTCGGTCTGAAAGTCAGGTCGAAAAAATCGGGGGCAGCGGGCGGGAGAGGATGCCCGCCGCCCCCGTCGCAGCAGCGATCAGAACTTGACTGTCGCTTCGACGCCATAAGTGCGCGGCATGCCGCGGTTCAGATAATCGTAGCCGAACACGTTGAGGTTGAGGCCGTAGGTGTAGTAATATTTGTCGAACAGATTCTTCGCCCACAAGCTAACCGACATATTGTCGTGCGCATAGGTTAATCGCGCATTGGCGAGCCAGTAGCCCGGATTTGCGCATGTAATCGCCTTACCCGCGAGCGTTATGTTCGATCCCGCTGGGGGTGTATCGCACGGTGTCTGCCCATAATTCTTGAACGGATCAAAATAGTACTTGCCCATGTAGGACGCATCACCGCGCAAGGTCAGCTTGTTGGTGCCGTCATCGATCATATCCCAGTCGAATCCGGCCTGGAACGTAACCTCCGGCGCGTTCGGGAAGGGATTGCCGTTGACGTTCAATGTCGGGCTGGCCGGGTTTGCCGGATCGATCACATTGCCTTTGTACTTGCTGTTGAGATAGCCCAGCGAAGCATCGAAACGCAACGTATCGGCCACCTGCCAGGCGAGTTCGGCCTCGCCACCGAACAGGCGACCATTGGCGCTGCGCGTGAAGGTTGTAGCGCCGACCACCTGCGTTACTTGGTGATTCGAATACTCGTAGTAGAAGCCCGCGAGGTTAAGTTGGACGCGGCGATCGAACAGCCGGGTTTTGAGCCCCGCCTCATATGCATTCACCTTTTCAGGCTGGATATAATAGACTTGATTGACGCCCTGATAGGCAAGCCCGTTGAAGCTGCCGCTGCGGTAACCGCGACTGTACTGGAGATAGCCCATGATATCATCGGCGAACTCATAGCTGACATTGATACGGCCGGTTAGCCTGTTTGCCTTTTCGCGCTGCTCAAGCGGCGCGAGATTGGGGTTGTATGGATTGCTGTAGGGGATCAGGTTGACAACCGGCGTCGTACCGTCGAGCGCATAGAGGAAAGTGCTGCCGTTAAGGTAATTGACCTTATCCTGGGTGTAGCGTGCACCCACCGCCACGGTCAGCCGCTCGGTCGCTTTCCAGGTTACGTCGCCGTAGATCGCCTTCGAGGGGCGCGACACGTCAAAACGCTGTTCGCCGAGGATCGGGGTGAACGGAGGCGCGCCTGCCCCGGCGCAGCCCGCCGAAAAGCTACCCCCCATGCCGCCATTGCCCGTATTATTGATCGCGATGTCGGTCTGGAGTGCAATCAGCGAGCGTGCATCAAGGAAGCCGTTGGGATTGATCTCGATCGCGTCGCAGAATCCGGCATCGCCAGGCCCCAACGCCGGATTGGCGGCAAAGGCTGGGATATAGCGGATCGCGTCGGGCGTTCCGATTGCGGCGTTATTGTAGCTGCCCGGAAGACCGGCGCCAAGCAGCAGCGGCCTCAGCGCCCCGAAAAAGTCCGGGTAGTTGACCGTCTTGACCTTGTCCCTGCCATAATAAAGGCCGGCAATGATATCGAGGCGGTCGTTCGAATAGCTGAAACGCAGGTCCTGGTTGAAATTCTTGCTCGTCGACGTGAGGCCGATCGAGCAGAGATCGGCTGGGCCGCCATCGCAATCATCAGGATTGTTGATATAGTCGCCGGTGTCGTAGCCGGTAATCGAGGTGACGGAGAATTGGTCGCTGACATCCCATTTGATGTTGAGGGCTATCCCTTTCGACTTGCTGATGTTCTTACCTACCCGATCAACTGCGACCTCATTGTCACGCAGCAACCGCCCGCCTAGGAAAGGTTGCGGATCGTAACGCGAATAGCCGAGCGCATCCTGCCCGCCCGCGAGTTGACCACCTGCATAGGGCGCGGTGCCCCATGGATCGTCCTTCGCGGCATAGAGCTTCAAATTGATGTCGAGATCGGGATCGGGCCGGAAGCGGATCGAGATGCGACCGCCGATCGTATCGGTGGTCCCTAGGTCGCGCTCATTCCCAGGCAGTACATTGCGCTGCCAACCATCCCCTTTTGCAAAAGTACCGGCGACGCGGACGCCCAAGATGTCGGGAACCAGCGTCGCTTCAGCGGCGCCCTGCACCGTGAAAGTGTCGTAATTGGCATAGCCGGCGGTCAGATAGCCATTGGCCTCTCCCAGATCCGGCTTGCGCGTGAAGAAGCTGATCGCGCCACCCGTGGTGTTGCGACCGTAGAGTGTTCCTTGCGGTCCGCGCAGTACCTCGACCCGGTCGATGTCATAGAGTTGCAGGCCATGGCTCGCCCGGAAGCTCTGATAGACTTCATCGACATAGACGCCAACCGGCGACGCAGTGGAGGCGGAAAATTCGTTCGCCACTGAAATCCCGCGCAGCGAGAAATTCGGTTGGGTGCGACCATAGGGAGTGGTGACTTGCAGGCTGGGGATCGCGCCCATCAAGTCTGAGGTCTCCGTGATGCCGCGCGTGCGCAGCGTCTCGCCGCCTATGGCGGAAACGGCGGCTGGAACATCCTGCAAATTCTGTTCGCGCTTCTGCGCCGTGACGACGATTGTCTCAAGGCCACCTTCCTGCGCCTCGGGCTTTTCGCCCTGCGATGCAGCGTCCTGGGCATGTGCCGGCACTGCAAGCGCACACGCGATCGATAGCGCGGTGGCACAAAGCAAATTTGTCCTAAAGGCTGTGACCATGACTGTCCTCCCCACGGCATTTTTTGATTTGGCGCCATTTGCCGCGCCTTGGGGCTCATCGTCCAATTCAATTTGTTGGCGAACTATTCCTCCCACTCATTGATTAAGGACTGATGAGCCTGCACCGCTGACGCTTCGTGGCGACGCAAATAACCCCATATATTTCATTGAATTAGTCACGCTGAGCGCGTCCATCGGGACGGATGCGCGCGTTCTGCTCGCCCCAATCGAGCCCTTCCAGACGATGTATCGGCGTAATTGGCGGTCCCGGCGGTTTCCCTTGTCGAGTTGCAAGGGGAATCAGCTATGATGAGATGTAGTGAGATACGGTTTCTTGGAGTTCATTCTACTATTCGCGGATGCATCTAAGTAGCTGATATTTCTAACAACTATGGCAGAAAACCGCGCCTCTAAATCGGCGGTTCTGACTTTTGAGGCTCATCGCGAAGCCGCCCGAAGGGGGCGTTGCCAATACGGCTGTCTCTGGTCGCTTGGTGGCAGGTGCTGGATGGGAGCGGAACAGCGCATGAATTGTGAGAACTCGATAGGATTCTTCTCGACATTCGACACTGCGGTTGCCGCGTCGATCACGTCGGCCCAGTCTTGGAGCATCCGCCTTCGCGGTGTGAGATAGAGCGCACTGTTGTAAGCGCCGCGCACCTCATCCTCGTCCTCGTGAGCGAGCGCCATCTCGATCCAATCCGGCTTGTAGCGTTCGGCTTCGTTCGCCCAGGTCGAGCCGAGCCCCCTAAACCCATGTACCGTCTGCCGATGGAGATACCCCATCCGATAACAGGCATAGATCATGGTGTTCTCGGAAATAGACTTTCCAGGCTTGGCTCCGGGAAAGAGGAACGCATCGTTCGTCGCCTGCAAGCGGCGCTGAACGATCATTGCGGCCTGGCGGGACAGCGGAACAAGATGCTCACGTTCCATCTTCATGCGCTCCGGCGACAGACGCCATAGCGGGTTCGGTCCATAGAGATCCTCGAACTCGTCCCTGGCCGCGAAGCGGGTTTCGCTGGTTCGGACCCATGTGAGCAAGGTGAACAGCAGCGCGTCACGGGTGATCTCGCGGCGGCGCGGCGTGTCCTCGCCGTCATAGGCGAAGATCGCCCGCACCAGCTTCGGAAACTCCGCGAGCGGCACGCGCGCCATGTGCCTGACGGGCGGCTTGGGCTTGAGCGCATCGTTGAGGCCGAGCGTCGGATCGATGGTCGCCCAGCCGCTCGCGATCGCGAAGCGATAGATCTGGCTGACGTTCTGCTTGAGGCGACGGGCGATATCGAGGGCGCCGCGCGCTTCGACCGCGCGGATCATCTCGAGAATCTCGGGCGGGTCGATTTCCGTGATCGGACGCTTCCCGATGACCGGAAAGACGTCGCGCTCCATCCGGTTGATGACGCGCAGGGCATGGGCCGAGTCCAGCCCTTCAATACGATTGGCGTGCCAGGCCCGCGCAATCTCTTCGAACAGCTTGAGCGCGGCCCTCTGCTTCTTCGCCCGCTTCCTGGCCTCGGCGGGGTCCTCACCCTGATCGAGCAGCCGCTTGGCTTCGGTCCGCTTCTCGCGGGCGATCGCCAGCGTGACGGTCGGATATTTGCCGAAGCTCAGCAGTTTTTCCTTGCCGTCGAAGCGGTATTTCAGGCGCCAGAGCTTCGATCCGTTCGGCTGGACGAGCAGGTGCAGGCCTTCTCCATCGGACAGCTTGTAGGGGCGCTGCCGCTTGGTGGCGTATTTGACCTCAAGTTCTTTCAAAGCCATCTGGGGGTATCGCCTGTTTTGGGGACAGCCGAAAAATACCCCCAAAATACCCCCAATCCAAATCGCCGTGGGTGGCCGCAGCCGGTCGCACCGGGACGCCGGCGTACGCAACGGGACGCGAAAAATATTTGATTTTCCTCGAAAAATGTCTGCCAGTGGCCTCAGTGGGTCACTGGTGGACAATCCGGGTTGGTAGCGGAGGAGGGACTTGAACCCCCGACCTACGGATTATGATTCCGCCGCTCTAACCAGCTGAGCTACTCCGCCATCCAGGCCAGCACGGGCCAATGGCCGGTGCAGGTCGCGCCCTATAATTGGACGATGCGCCGCGGTCAAACCAAATTGCACTTTGTCTGCGCCAAGAATTGCCTGCGTCGCTTGCGGGCTTGTTTTCCGCGACCGCAACCGGCAGATGGCTGGCGATGCCGTAAGGGCAGGGGGCTGGATCTTGAGGAGGGAGTGCCGTGCAGGACAGCTATGACATCGCGATCGTGGGGGCAGGCCATGCCGGAGCCCAGGCCGCCATTTGCCTGCGCCAGATGGGCTTTGAAGGCACGATCGGTCTGATCGGCGACGAATCTTTCCCGCCCTATGAGCGGCCGCCGCTGTCCAAGGAATATCTGGCGGGCGACAAGCCGTTCGACCGCATCCTGCTGCGCCCCGAAGCCTTCTGGACCGAGCGGAGAATTGACCTGCAGCTCGGCAAGCGCGTCACCGCGGTCGATCCGGTGGCGCACAGCTTGACGCTGAGCGGCGGTGCGAGCGTGGGCTATGGCACGCTGATCTGGGCCACCGGCGGCACCCCGCGCATGCTCGATTGCCAGGGCAGCAATGCGCGCAACGTGTTCGCCGTGCGCACCCGCGCCGATGTCGACAAGATCATGGCGCGCATGGAGACGACCCAGAGCGTTGCCATCATCGGCGGGGGTTATA
>JBHIWX010000094.1:0-15273 GCA_041987205.1 Rhizobiaceae bacterium
GGGGTCGGGAACATGTCTTTTCTGGATAGTTTTTTCAAAACCAAATACGCCGACGACTACAGCAAGATCGAGCAAGCCAAGCAGGAAAAACAGGCCAACCCTCCCGATTTGAGGGAGGACGGCTTCTCCCTGCCTGACCATCTGGCCAGTGGCGCGGCTTCCGGGGCGTTCTCCTGGCTGATCCGCCGTTTGATCCTGCCCGTCGTCCTGTGGCGCCGCACACCCATGCGACTGGGTTTCACCTGGGTCGGGCGCCATGAACAGGTCGAGGCCATCCTTTCCGCCCACGATGCCTTCGAGGTGCCGTTCGGACGCGAGATGTCGCAGATGACCGGCGGCGTGAATTTCGGGCTGGGCGACGACGGCGAACTGCACGATCGCCAGCGCCCGCTGATGATCGAACTGCTTCGGGAAACGATCAATCGCGATGAGATCACCGCGACCGCGGAACTGGTCGGCAATGCACTGCTCGACGATTCCGGCGGCCGGATCAACGCTGTCCGCGATTTCCTGACGCGCGCAACCGCCGAGATCTGCCTCAAGGTCTACGGGATCGAGACCAGTTCGGCTGATCGCTTCGCCGAATACTCCATGGCGGGCTCGGCGCTGCTCTTCGCTGATCCCTTCGGCACGCCCGCCTATCGCCGGCAGGCCATGATCGCCTCCAAGCGGCTGCGCGAAATCCTCGACACCAACATCACCCGTTACCTCCATGAAGGCAGCGACGCGCCTGGCCTGCTGCCGGCGCTGGTCGCGAAGGCCAAAGAGAACCCGGAAACCGTTTCGGGCCCCGGCGCGACGCTCGACGACGCGCTCGACGAGGTCCGCGCCATGATGTTCGGGCTGATCACCGGCTTCATCCCGACCAATGCGCTGGCGGCTGCCAAAATTCTGGAAGAGTTGTCGCAGCGCGCCGACCCCTTTGCCGAGGCGTGCCGGCTCGCCCGTCGCTATCACGACCCCGATGATGGCGAGCCGAAGGGGCGCACGCGCCGGCAATTGCAGAACGTCCTGATGGAGGCACTACGCTTCAATCCGGCGCTTTTCCCCGGCCAGTTCCGCGTCTGCAAATCCGCCGACTTCGAAGGCAAGGACAGGTTCGCCGGCTTCACCTTCGAGCCCGGCGAAACGATGATGGTGGCCACGGCCGCCGCGCTGATGGACGATTCGGCCTTCGACGATCCGAAGAAGTTCAGGCCAGAACGCTATGGCGAGGGCGAGGACGCGACCAATTTCCTGTTCGGCCACGGCATCCACAAATGCGTCGGAGAGCATCTGTCCAAATGGATCATCACCGAGCTCTTCCTCGTCCTTCTCAACCGGCCGGGGCTGAAATTCGCCGCCAGAAAGCCGAAGATGACGTCGGTCGGGCCGATCCCCTGGAAGCTGGACATGGTGTTCGACGCCGAGGCGGGGCAGCGGCAGCGTTCGATGATCACCGCCGCCATTCCGTTGACCGGCGAGGACGGCGCCAACGCCGTGCGCGAGATGCTGCGCGGCTGGCAGGCCGACGGATCGCTGGCCAAAGGGCTGGGACTGAGCAATGTCATCCATTTCGCCAGCCTCAACGTGGTCGAACTGGGCGATGCCGGAGAATCCCGCCCTACCCTGCTCATCGAGCTGAGCGCGGACGGCGCGCCGGAACAGGTCATTGACCGGATCTTTTCTACCGCTGGCGGCAGGCTCGACCAGCTGGAACCCCATCTGGCAGCCAAGCCTAAACCGGCAAGCGCACGAGGCGGCAACGAACGTAGCACGACCAACCGGCTCTTCATCGACCACATGGTACGGCTCAACACCTGGCCTTGGGGCGCCATCGGGCTCGAATTCCCCGGCACGGGCGAGTTCTCGGTCCGGCAGATCGAGCGCGAGGAGGCGCTTTATCGCCATGTCCGGGAACAGGTTTCCCGCCTGACCAGCGGCCCTGACACCGAGCGAACGGGCGAGCCTCTGGTCAAGCAGGTCCGAAGGGCGCTGGTCGGCACCGAGTTCGAGGACATGCTGTACCGGCCGGACGAACGCCGCCCGGCATTCGCCCGTTTCCCGACACGCAGCTACAACGAATTTCTGGCGACCTACTTCACGTCGAAACCCTATGTCGTCGGCGCGATCGCGTTCGCGGCACTCACCGTGCTCGTGCCTCTGATCGTCCTGTTCGTCGCGTCGTTCTTCACTGCGCTGACGGCCTATGTCGTCGTGTGGATGCTGCCCCTGCTCCTGCTGATCTCGGCGGGGATCATATTCATCTTCATCCTGCGGCGACGCGAAACGAAAACCGAGATACCGGACGACCGCTTCGCCGATCATGAACACATGCGGCGTCTGCTGGCGATGGAGGACCTGCCCGGCCATGCGCAGAACCATTTGACCTCGGTCAGCGATCTGAAGCCCGGCTATTTCCGCATCCTCACCACGGCCATCGCGCTCTATGTCATCAAGATGATGGTGGTGTTCTGGTTCCGGCCCGGCTTCGTCACCGATTTCGCCACCATCCATTACGCCAAATGGTTCCGCCTGCCCGGTACGCGCAAACTCATCTTCCAGACCAATTACGACGGCAGCTGGGAGAGCTATCTGGAGGATTTCGTCACCAAGGCGCATGGCGGGCAGACCATCGCCTGGAACAATGCCGTCGGTTTTCCGCGCACGAACTGGCTGTTCCTCGACGGTGCGCAGGACGGCGACCAGTTCAAGCGCTGGGTGCGGCGCCAGCAGGTCGAGACCCTGTTCTGGTACAGCCATTTCCCGATGGCGACGACGGACCGCATCCGCGCCAACGCGCTGGTACGCGACGGCCTCGCGCGCGCCTGTTCGGCGTCGGAATACCACGCTTGGCAGAACCTCTTCGGCGCAGCGCCACGCTACGAGACGTCGATCGAGACCGACCGTGTCCAGTCCCTGCTGTTCGGCGGGCTGGGCCGGCACCCGGTCGCAAGGCTGCACGCCCTGCGCTTCCCGAAGGGAGGACAGGACGGTGCCGGTCAATGGATCGAACGGCTGGCGCGCGACTGGATCAATTGCGAATCCGCCTCAAACCGATCGGACGGGCACATGGGGATCGCGTTCGGCGACGCCGATCCCGATCTGCCGGTGCGCTTCGTCGGATTTACCGCGCAGGGCCTGCGCTATCTCGGCATGACGTCCGGCGAGCCCAATTGCGGCCTGGCATCCTTCCCGATGTCCTTCGTCGAGGGCATGGCCCGGCGCGCGCGGATCCTGGGCGACGAACCCGACAAGGTCGCCAAATGGCTGTGGACCGACTGGGCAGAAGGTGAAGAGGACGAACGCGCCGCCGCAGGCGAATGCCATGCGCTCATCCTGCATTACGCGCGCTCGGAGGCAGAACTGGCGAAACTGGAGGATCAACTCGCCGAAGAATACGAGGAATTCTCCATCACCGATCTGCGCCAGATACGCCTCAATTCGGCGCCCCGGTCGAACAGCCGCGAACCTTTCGGCTTCCGCGACGGCATTTCCCAGCCGGTCATGACCGGAACCCAGCAGTTCGCGCGCGACCGGCACGGCCGCGACGACGTCGTCGGCCCCGGCGAATTCGTCATGGGCTATCCCGACAGCAGGGGCTATTTCCCGATAAGTCCGCAGGTCTCTCAGCGCACGCCCGCCGCCGCCGGACTGCCCGCGCCGGTCGCGGCGATCCCGGGCGAGAACCCGCAATTCGACAATCCGCACCTGACCGACATGCGCGATGTCGGCCGCAATGGCAGTTTCCTGGTCGTGCGCCAATTGCGGCAGGACCGAGAAGCCTTCGACGCCCTGCTGGAGCGACACGCCCAGAGCGGCGGCTGGTCCCATGCGCATCATGCGGCCGGGCAAAAGGCAGGAGAGGAGGTGCTGGACGTCGATGCCATCGCGAGGGGCAATGTCCACGCCGGGCGGTACGAGAAGGTCCGCAACAAGGAATTGCTCGCCGCCAAAATCGTCGGGCGCTGGCAGGACGGGTCGTCGCTGACAAGGAACCCCTCATTGCCCGCGACGCGCGGGCTGCGCGGCCGGATGTTCGACCAGCTTACGCGGCAACTGGCAACACGCGCCGAGGACGTTCTGCCACCGGACGCCTCGCCGGACACGAAGCCCACGGGCGAGGCAGCGACCCTGCTTTCCCTGCTGGCCAATTTCCGGCCGCCCTTCGGCCGTGGCGATCAGAAAGCGTGGCGGATCATCGAGGAACATTCCATCGCGCCTTCCCACGTCGCACCGGAGGCACGGATCGCGCTGGAAGATGCCATGTGGGACGAAGCGTCGTGGACGAAGCTGCGGGAGATCCTGACGGCGATGGACGTCCAGGGTATCCGCCTCGCCATCGCGCAGGAGCTGCGGGAAACCCCGGTGCCCGACAACGATTTCCGACACGGCACGGACGACCCCCAGGGCATCTACTGCCCGCTCGGCTCGCATATCCGCCGCACCAATCCCCGAGACAGCTTCCGGCCGGGCAGCACCGACCAGATGAACATCTCCAACCGCCACCGGCTGCTGCGCCGGGGCCGCAACTATTTCCTCCAGGACGTTGGAGATTACGAGGCGGAGCACGCCGACGGCACGATGTTCATGTGCTTCAACGCCAATATCGAGCGCCAGTTCGAGTTCGTGCAGCAGACCTGGGTCAACTCCCGCTCCTTCCATGGCGCGCGAAATGCACCTGATCCGCTGATCGCTCCGAAGACCGATGGCGACGAATTCATCGTCCAGACCACCGGAATCAGCCGGACCATTCCTTTGGCGCAGCGCGACGATGCGGGCACCATGAACGACTTCGTTCACATGGAGGGTGGCGGCTATTTCTTCTTCCCCGGAAGGCTGGCGCTTGAATTTCTCGGCAAACTGGCGCAGCAGCGATAATCGCCCTACCCTGAATTGCAATCGACGCATGTGCGTTGCTTTTCACGGGCCAAGTACCGGAATATTCACGCTGATTTCACGGGCAGCGGGTTTTCTCGAAGTGTCAATGACCAAGAAATTTTCTTCAGGTCTTACTGACTGACCCTTTATTGGAGAGCCACGTCCGGACATCCTCCCAAATTCTTTCATTCGCCGTTGCCAGGAAAATGGCGAATGAAAGCGGACTGGTTCTATTCGGTGCGGGGGGCGCGACCAGGGATGAGCCATTCGACGAATGGTGGAGTCGCGTCAAGCGTGCCGGATGCGGCCCGGTTTTCACGGGTTTCCCGATGGCTTTCCGCGCGGTGCGGCGGACCTGAGTGCCGCGCGGGCCATCGGTTTTATTTTGGCCGATCCATTGGCGATCACGCCGAATACCCTCTCAGTACTGCCCCCTAGAACTGCGACGCCACATTGATGAACCAGCCCTCATGGTCGGCCGACATGTCGGTCAGGTCATCCGAGTAGCGCGAGAACGAATAGCCGCCGCCCAGCTTGACGTTGTCGTTGAGGTCGTACCAGACCCCGAGCAGCGAACCGAATTCGACGCCCGAATCCTCGATGTCGAACATCCGGCCCTCAAGCATCAGGCTCCAGTCTCCCAGCACCCGCACGTCGATGCGCCCGACGCCGAGATGGGCGGCATTGCGGACGAAGTCTCCATGCTCGCGCGACATCGCAATCTCCGAAACCCGGCCGGCATACTTGCCGCCGACCGTGAGATGCCCGTTCATCTCGTAGGAGAAATCGGCGCTGACGACGTGGCTGCGCTGCGCCGGTGTGGCGCTGTAGCCATTCGAGCCGATCTGACCGAGCGGTGCGAGGTCGTGCAGGAACACATATTTGAAAAGCGCGTTCAGCTGGTCGTTCTCGACCGGCCGATAGGCGCCTGCGGCGGTCACCTTCAGATATTCGCCGTCCTGAAGCGAGGTCGAAACACCCTGCGACAACGTCGCGTCGAGCGCAACGCGCATCGTCCAATCGTTATCGGCCTTGTAGGTGACGCCGAACCGGCCGGCGAGGAAGCTCGCATCGCGGCCCCTGCCCCGGTCGAGACGGCTTTCCAGCGCCGAGGAAATGTCGAGCCGTTCGCCGTCATAATCGACCCCGATCGACCCGGACATGCGCCGGTAGACATCGTTGTAACTGTCGTTGAGCAGGCCCGTATCGGCCATCGCGGTCACCGTCCAGCGTTCGTGAGGGCGGAACTCCGCACCGAACGTATTGGTGTTGTCGCCGAAGCCGAGACCGCGTTGAAGGCCGACGCTGGTTTCGGAGAAATAGGACAGGTTCTCGCTGACCTTGCGCGTGCCGCGATAGCGCATCGAATGCGCATTGCGGGTGCCGATGCCGCCCAACTCGGGCAATTGCTCGACATTGTTGACGTAGGAATAGCCGAGCGCGATCTCCGCATCGTCCTTGGCATAGACGAGTTCGACCTCGCCGCCGACACCGCCCGTACCGTAGGAGATTTCACCGCCCACGGTCAGATCTTTGCCGAGTTCGACACGGCCGCCGACGCCGGCGCGATCGTTCCTGCGCCGCGTGCCGGAACGCTGGACGGTCGCTGTTCCAAAGGTATAGCCGGACCAGCCCGCGCCGCTGTCATGGTCGAGGCGCAAGGTCATATCGGTGCGCCCACCATACCGGTTCGCCTGAGGCTCGAGCCCGTTGGCCGAAAACGTCGAACCGCGCATCACCCAGTCATGCGTCGCGCCGAGGCTTGCCTTGTTCGCTTCGTCGAGAGCGAGCGTCGATTTAACCGAGACAAGCCCCTTCTGCCCCTCGTTCTCGACACGCGTTTCGTCATAATTCAGCGCGACATTGCTGCCGTTCTCGTCGCCGAGAACAACGGCTGCGCCCCAATTTTCGGCACGGTTGACACTGCTGCGTGTCTTGCCGGCATAGCCCCGGTCGTAGTGCTCGTAAAAGGCCGAGGCCGAACCGCGTATGGCCGAAAAATCGGAGAAGTCGATCGCCGCATCCACCCGGTAGGCATCGGCGTCGACCGAACTGCCGGGCACGATCGGCGACAGCGAGGTCAGGCCGCCGTCGATGGTCTCGACGAACACCCTGGCCGGCCCCTTGCTGCGGGCGAATTCGGCCTTCAGCCAGGTATTGGCGCTGTGGCGCAGCAGCAAATCGGCGGCGGCGATCTGCTGGCGTTCCGTGTCGGAACGCTCGATCTGCCCGGTCGCGCCAACGCGCATGCTGTCGGTGACCCAGTGCGAAACACGGCCCGCCACGGTGTAGCCGTCGACATCGACCACGGTCGGCCGGTATTCGTAGCGCGCGGCCAGTACCACCGTATCGTTAAGGCCCGGATTGGCGTTCTCGCTCTGCAGGCGCGCCAGGAGCGGCCGCGCCAACAGCACCCTGCCCTGCACGTGATCTACGGTGTAGTCCCGCCCCTCGGTCAGCGAAACCGTATCGACGATGACGCCGGAGGTACGATTGCGCACCTCGATCTGCAGGCGCACCGAGCCCTCGACGACGTCCTGCCGCGAGAAACGGTAGACGGTTCCGCCCGTGCCGGTCATCATCTCGTTATTGGCGGCGGTGTCGAGCGCGGCGGCATAGACCACCGCCTCGGTGCGCGCCTCCCCCCGGCTGGTGAGCGCGTCCGATTTGTGCACCGCCTTTGCGCCGTAAAGCCCGCGACTGAGCTCGACCAGTTCGGCCTCGCGAATGTTGACGTCGTAACTGCCCCACATGACGTGGTCGTCACCGCGATCGATCCGAACATAGAGGTTGGACTGGCTCGGCGCATCGTCGAGTGTCGACGAACTGTCGCCGAACACCGGATAGTACTTGTCCGGGTCGATCCGGTTGAGAAGGCCGTTCCGCTTGCGCTCGACCACGTTCGACAGCAGCCGGCCGGGTTCGTCCTCCTCGGTGTCGATCGAGGCCGTGATCAGATACTCGCCCTTCACCTTGCCCTTGAGGTAGAGCCCGCCCTTGCCGAGCACGTCGAGCGACCCCGAGCCATATTGCTTGCGGTCGGAAATGTTGCGCCCGATGGTTACCTCGCCATGCCCCACGACGAACCACTCGCTGAGCGGCACATGCACCTCGCGCTCGATCAGGCGGTCGCGCCCGTTTTTGATCTCGACGGGGATCGTCTGATCGCCAAATGGCACGATCTCCCGCGCCACGAAGCTTCCGTCCGGCGCGACGCCGACGCTCGTGCCCAGTACCGCGACTTCCTCGCCCGGCGCGACATTGACGCCGCGAACGGTGACGCTTGCCCCGCTGACCCTGATGTTCCTGATCCGCGCGAAATCCTCGACATCACCCGGCCCGATCACCGGCTCGACCGGCTCGGCATCGAGCGAAAACCGGTTCGCCGTTTCTCCGATCGTCAGCACCCTCGGCCGCGTTTCGTCGAAACGCATGTCCTTGCCATAGACCCGGACCAGATAGACGAGTTCGTCGGGCAGGCCCGGCGCACCCGTGTCGATTACGGCCTGGCGCTGCGCATCGAGCGGCACGACCTGCAGGGGCTCGCCATCGAGCGGTGCGCCACGTGCGAACACACGGACTTCGCCATGGGCGATGAAGGCGGAATAGTTCCAGATCGCCCTGACCGAAACGCGCTCGCCGCGCGGGATCACCGCTCCGCCGCCGACCGGCGCGATGTTGAGCACGGGTTTCGTGTCGAGCCCGTCGAACACCGTCTCGATGTCGACCGGCGCTGATGGCCTGTCCCACGGCTGCGCGCCTCCGGAGACGCTCCCGGTGGCGCCGGTGTCGAGCCCGTCACCAGCCGCGCCGTTGATCCTGAGTTCAAAGGCGGGCGGCGCGGCCTGAGCGGTGCCTGCTGTCAGGGCGAGTATCGCCGGATCGATTGCCGAAAACCCGACCAGCGTAGCAATGATGTGTTTTGCCCCACGCATCGTGCTCACCCTCCTCTTGCGACGGTGAGCACCGTCCGTTCTATGGACAGCTCATAGGGACTGCCCCTGCTTCGCCATTCGGCCTCGACGCGGCGCTGGAGGTGACGAAGCCGGGCCCGCGCCAGATCACGCTCGCCAGGCACCGCGTGATAGCGAAGCGACAGCGATCCGCGGCCGCGCTCCAGCGCATCGGCGATCTGGCGCACGCCGTCGGCATAGGCCGGTGCGAGCTCCGTGCCGGTGCCTAGGAAGGCGGTCGCCGAAAAGTCGAGCGAGATCTCGGCCAGCCGCGACACGGTGAAATTGACCTTGGTCATCTTGCCGCGCGTCAGCCGTAAATTCTTCGGGTTCGCCCCGGTGACGACATAGCCTTGCGGCAGGGTGCGCTTGTCTAGCTTGAGCACGAAATTCGAGCCGATATGCGAATTCGGCACGATCGGGCACGGCAGATTGTAGCGGCCGTGATCGCCGGTGGTGATCAGCATGCCCTTGACGGTCGCAAGCCGCACACCCTTGATCCCGTTCTCGCCCGGATCGACCACACCATTGCCGTTGACGTCGTCGAACACGCGCCCGATGACGGTCGGGCAGTCGAAATCCGGATCGGGCGCGAACTCGACGGTCGCCGTCGCCATGTTCGAGACTTGCGCCAGCGTCGCCGGGTTCCAGACATAGGCGGAATTGGTGTGCTGGCCGATCGTCATCTGCGAGCCGGTCACCGCGAGATATTGCAGGGTGACGCTGCCGCTGGCCGGAACGGTGACGCCGGTCCAGGTCAGCGTCCGCCCGTCGACGGAAGGCTCGGCGAACACGCCATTCAGCATCGCCGATTCAGGCTTGTAGCCGAATGCTGCCGGCAGCCTGTCGACGACCGTCAGGCCGGCTCGTTCCACGGATTCGTAATTGGTCAGCGTGATGGTGTAGGGCACGAGTTCGCCGCGCGACACCGTCTGACGGCCCGCCCGCTTGTCGGCGACGAGATCGGATCGCGCCGAGAGCATGACCGGGATGTGGTTGTTGACGATGTCGGGGTCGCCCGAGGCCAGCAGGAACGTCATGTAATAGGTGGTCGGATCGCCGACATCCGGCGCTTCCCCGCTGGCGACCACCATGTAGGGCGGCGACGCGCCGGTAGGGTCGAGCGGACCGGTTTCCGGCGGCACGCTTGCCGGCCGCGCCAGCGTTCCGCCCGAACCGTCGAGCACGATCAGTTCGTACAGCGTCTCGCCGGTCGGACACGCGGCGTCGGCGCCCGGCGCGATGTCGAAGCGGTAGCGCCCATCGGCGCCCGTGGTCTGCCCCTGCTGCGAGGGATCGAGCAGACACGAATCCGGCAGGGTCGCGCCCGAGCCGTCGGCCAGCAGGACCTGAACGCCGGATTGCGGCTGCCGCGTGAGCAAATCGTAGACAACGCCGGACGGATCGATCGGCAGGTCTTGGTCGACCGTCGTGTTGCCCGGAGTCAGTTCGACACTGGTCAGGTGCTGCCAGACCACATCCGTCTCGGGATGCTTGAACATCAGCTCGTAATCGTCGCGCGGCGGCACCCCGGTGATGGTGTAGGAACCGTCGGCGATTGTGGTGGCGGTGGCGACGGTCGAACCGCCTTGCATCAGTGCCACGGTCCAGCCGTCACGGCGCGGCTCGCCAGGCCCCGGAATGCGGTCATGGTCCATGTCGTCGAAGATGACGCCGGTGACATTGGCCTCGGGCGGCAGAATGGTGACGCGCACCGTCGCCGTGCCGCACAGCCCGTCATCGTTGCAGGCCGTGTAGCTGAAGACCTCGATGCCGTAGAAGCCGGTGTCGGGCGTATAGGTGACCGACCCGTCGATATTCAGCGTCGCCGTACCGTTGGCCGGCTGCGTCACCGACTGGACGGTCAGACCCAGGCTGCCCGGATCGGTATCATTGCCGAGCACAACCAGATTGACCGGCGTGCCGAAAGCGGCCGACCCGGCATCGTCGACAATATCGGGCGCGCCGGGATCGACCGAGACCAGCACGATGGCTGTATCTGTCAGGCCGGATGCGTTCTCGATCGTGTAGGTGAAGCTGTCGATGCCCGTGAAACCCGGATCGGGTGTGTAGCGGACCGTGCTATCCGGCAGTTCCGTCACGCTGCCATTGGCCGGCAGGGTCGTGCCGGTGACGACAAGCGCTTCCTCGCCAGGTTCGACATCGTTGGCGAGCACGTCAATGATGACGGGCACGTCCGGCGAGGTCGAGGCGACATCGGCGACGGCCGTCGGCGCAGCCGCGTCGACATTGACGGTGACGTTGGCCGTGGCGGCCGCGCCCTGCGGATCCTGCACCGTGTAGGTGAATGTTGCCGGGCCGGTGAAGCCCGGCTCAGGCGTAAAGACCAGACCGCCACCGGGCGTGAAGGTCACCGCGCCGCCGGTCGCCGGCTGCGTGACCGATGCGATCTCGAGCGGCGTCCCGTCCGGGTCGTGGTCGTTGACGAGCACGGGAACAGAAACTGCAATGCCCGGCGGCGTCGAGGCGCTGTCGTCAGCGGCCAGCGGGTCGCGATTGGGAACGGTCCCGGTATCGGTGAAGGTCTGCGGCAAGCCGGTTGATGTCTCTGGGTCATCGTAGCTGACTTCGATCTCGTCGCCGGGCGAAACACTCAGCACACCGTCATCGGAGGTACCGCCCGCAGGCGCCAGCACGGTATCGACCTCGCCTTCGAACGTGCCGGGATTACCGGGCACCTCGGGCAGGACGACCGTCTCGGCATCGCCGGTTTCCGGATTGGTCACCTCCACGGTGACGGTCCCGTCACCGGCGATGTCTGGATCGACGAGGGTGATGACCGCGGGCTCTCCAACTGGGTCAGGCACGATGGTGACGACGGCGTCGGTGCCGGGCTCACCGATGGTCGCGTCGTCGGTGACCGTCGCCGAGGAACCGTTTTCCCGGAATGCGTCGTCATAGCTCAGCGTCACGACATCGGCGGGCAGCACGTTGAGCGAGCCGTTGCTGCCGCTGCCGTCCGAGCCGGAAGCGTTGACCGTCGGCAAATTGCCGACGAAGACGCCGGTCGCTGGAGACAACTCGGTCAGTTCGACCGTCTCGACCTCGCCCGAGGTGGCGTTCGTCAAGGTCACCGTGAGCGTGCCGTCGCCCGCAAGGTCGGCGTCGCTGACCGACAAGGAGAGCGGCTGGCCCGCCACCGTGGCGGTGATCGACGGCGTGCCGTCGCTGCCGCCCGAAAACGTGACGGTATCGGTCACCGTCGCCGGGTCGCCATCGGCGTTCACCTGGTCCGCATAGGCGAGCGTCATCACATCGCCGGCGACCGCGTTGATGCTGCCATTCGAACCGTCACCGTCGGAAAGGATGCCGAACGCCGATGCCAGCGTTGCGGTGAAGACCCCCGTCGATGGCCCGGTTTCGGTGAGCGTCACCGTTTCTGTCTCGAGCGTCGTCTCGTTGGTGACGGTCACGCTCAGCGTGCCGGTGCCGGCGATGTCAGGATCGGTGACCTGCAGGGTGAGCGGATCGCCCACGACGTCGCCGTCGATATCGGCCGCGCCGGAATTGGCGGCAGCGATCGTGTCCGTATCGGTCACGGTGGCGGGCGAGCCGGCAGGCCGCGCCAGATCGTCATAGCTGATCTCGAACGTGTCGCCGTCCTGCGCGTTGAATTCACCATCGGCATTGCTGGCGCCGGCACCCGTCGCATTGACTGTCGTCACCGTCCCGTTGAAGGTGCCGGGACTTCCCGGAACCTCGGTCAGCGTGACGGTCTCCGCCTCGCCGGTATCGGTGTTGGTCACCGTCACCGTCTCGGCGCCCTGATAGCTGCGATCGCCATCGGTCAGCACGAGGTTCACGACCTGGCCGACATAGTCGGCGTCGATGGAGACGAAGGCCGCCGCCCCTTCCTTGACGCTGTCGATATCGCTGACGGTGATCGCCAGCCCGTTGGCACGCAGCGCGTCGTCATAGTCGATGCGGATCTGGTCAAGCGACTGCGTGTTCATGACGCCGGGCGTCGCGTTGACGCCGGCGGCGTCATTGGTCGGCAGGCTGCCCTCGAAGACCCCCGTCATGGGGCTGGTCTCGGTGAGCGTCACCGTTTCGGTCTCGCCGGTAGTCTGGTTGATGACTGTGACGTCGAGCGTGCCGGTGCCCGCCAGATCGGCATCGTCGACGGAGAGTTCCGCCGGCTCGCCCGATGTCGACATCAGGATCGAGGGCACACCATCCGTTCCCCCGACCTTGTCGGTATCCGTCACCGTCTGTGCCGAGGAAGAGGCATTGGCCGCGTCTTCATAGGTGATGACGAGGTCGTGGCCTGCAACGACATTGATGCTGCCGTTCGAGCCGTCGCCGTCGGATGTCGCGCCGATCGCGCTGGCAAGCGTCGCCAGGAAATTGCCGGGCTGCGACGGGTTTTCTGTGAGCGTGACGGATTCCACCTCGCCGGTCGTGGTGTTGGTGACCGTGACGTCGAGCGTGCCCGCGCCGATCAGGTCCTGATCGCCGACCAGGAGTTCGATGTCGCCTCCCGCCGTCGACGCGTTGATCTCGGCATAACCGGTGAAATTGCCGGAAGCAGGATCGTCGTCGGACGCGACGATGGACGCCGCCGTCGCCGTGACACCCAGACCGTAGACGAAGGTGTCGATCAGTTTCTCGTTGCCGAAGGAGGTGCCGGTGAAATCGCCCCAGGTGTGATAGCCGTTAGAGGTGCCGGACAGTTCCCCGGTCGGCACGGTCATCGGATTGGGTTCGTAGGAAGTCAGGCTCCCGCCCAGAACCGTCTCGTCGTCCCAGTAGACCAGCGTCGGCACGCGGCCGCCCGTCGATGTCGCCTGGAAGACGGTGAGACCGTAGGCAGTAGACGGACTGCCCGACGCGGTCGAGCCACCAGAGGTCTCCACGTCGCGTGCCACGAAATGGAATTCCCCCAGCCGGACGCTGAGCTCGGCGGTGTAATTGCCATCGGCGACGACGCTGCCATTGATGTCTGCGCCGTCCCAATTGACGGTATTGACGCCGTTGACCGTGCGCCCGATCAGCCAGACATCGCCGGAATTGCCGTAGACGCCGTTCTGGTCGATATCGATCGCAATGGCGTAGGTGGCCTCGTCGGTGTTGGTGGTGAACTGGAAATTGCCGGAATCCTGCACCCCGATGGTCGTGCCCGGTGAGAACTTGATGTCCTCGCCCGCATCATCGGTGAAGGAGAAACCGGTCACCGTCGGCGGCGTGGTCGGCTGTGAATTGGCGACCGCCGGATAGGCCAGATATTGGTGGAACTCCGGCACGGTGGTGTTGCCGGCCTCCGGTGTCGAGAAACCGGAGCGCGGCGGATCGACGCCGATGCCGTTCGACGAGATTTCGTAGAGGTAGCCGGCGAAATTGTTCAGGTCGAGCAACCAGACATAATTGGTACCCGGATAACCGCCCGGCGTGAGGATGTAGTAGTTGGTGTCGGCGGCGTTAGATTCGGCGTAAGCAACGGCGTCAAAGTTCCAGTTGCGCGAGGACAGCCTGCCGATGATCCCCGTCGAGCCGGTCGGATCCGGATCGGCGAATTCGGACGATGTGACCGTGACGTCGTAGCGCTCGAAATATTCCTCCGTGTCCTGGAATAGCCGCACCTGGTAACGTCCGGTGCTCGATGCCTGGACGCGATAGGGATTGGGAATGGTCGAAGTGAACGGATCGGAGCACGACACCTTGCCTTCCGACGCGGACAGCGTCTGGATCGGCTCGACGAGAACGCCATTGGGATCGTAGACGCCGGCGCGGATGGTGTCGGAATCGGCTTCGCCGCAGGCCGAGATGTTGATCCACTCGCCGGCGTTGACGATGTCGACGAAAAGCGCGTTGTCGGAAAGGGCCACATATTCACGCAGCCGTTGCTGTTCACCGATCTGGTAGTAACCCTCGGCCGCCGCCCCGGCGGCCCAGAAGAGCCCCGTCGCCCAGAAGATCAATGCCAGTGCAAGAGTGGCAGGCCTGGCGCCCGCCGGACCAGTGAAACAAGCCATTTTGCCCCCAAATGGCGATCAGCAATGGAATGGGAACCTGCGCGACGGAGATGCCGTCTCGGGTGACCTCATCAGTGGACAAAGGATTAACGGTTATGGTTACCAAATCGTTTATGCCGGTTGTAAGAGCGCTAAAAATAAGGACTTTACGCTGCGGCATCGGCAATCACCGGTAGGCCTCCGACCGCTTTTCAACCTGAAATCGACAACGGAAAACTTCCCACCGATCCCGGCATCGCGGCGCGCCCCGTATTCTCCGCGACGTTTTTCCCTTCTTCCGATTTCGTTTCCTGCTGCTATCGTTAAGGCTGGCCATCCGCAGGTGATGTCATGATCGAAACGCACAGAAGCATTGTCGGCCTCGCCGAATGCGACGCCAATCGCCACATGAATGTCAGCCGCTACGTCCGGCGCTTCTCCGAGGCCGGCCAGAACCTGTTCGCCATGCATGGCGCCGGCGGCATCCG
>JBHIWX010000095.1:0-15098 GCA_041987205.1 Rhizobiaceae bacterium
CGCTTACCTACTTGCCGATGTCGCCGCGCTGGCCCCAGGCCGGCAGCGGCAGGACGATGTCCTTGGTCAGGCCGAACTCCCAGGGGTAGATCGTCCGGATCTGCTGCTGCTGCCACTGGTGCCGCCGCCGCTACCGTTGCTGCTGCCGCTGCAGCAGCGGCTCCACTGCCACCTCGGTCCGCGCTGCCGCGGTGGCGGTTGTTTTGGCCGTGGCCGAGGCTGTCAAGCGATCACCATTGTCGCGTGATCTCATCGTCTGCATAGGGTTCGGGCGAGACGGCCAGCTCGATCTCGCCGGATTTGAGCGCGTCGAGCAGCCGATCCTCCAGTTCCTCGGCGATCTGGAACCTGTGATCGGGGAATTCGCGGCGCGTGCGTTGGACTGCGGCGACGATGTGGCCTGCGACCGAGCTCGAAACGCCGCCGACGCGAACGAGGCCACGGCTGGCGCCGCGCATTTCCTCGATGACGTTTCGGGCCTGGGCGACCTCGGACACGAGCAGCTGGGCATAGGGCAGCAGCGCCTCGCCATAGACCGTCGGCACAACGCCGCGCGTGGTGCGCTCGAACAGCGGCACGCGATAGCTGTCCTCGAGGCGCTTGAGCATGCGGGTGACGGCCGGTTGCGTCATGTCGAGCGCGGCGGCGGCCCGGCCGAGACTGCCGAGACGGACGCATTCGACGAGAATCGCGGCAGAGCGGATGTCCAAAGTCATGCTTTTTTGTAATGGCTTTTGATAAATCCTGCAATTCCATGACAGGACTTTTCCTGTCACACTGGTCGTGGAGTATTGCGTGTGCCGGGCCTTGAACGCACCGGCAAGGGAGGAACCATGAACCGGATGGTTGGGGACATCGCGCCCCGGACCGGCGACAGTGCATCCGCCGACAGTTTCACCAATGAACGTCTCGCCGCCGGCGACACCGCCTCGACGGTAAAGGAGGTCGTGTTCGACTTCCTGCGCGGCCAGGGCATCGATCGGGTCTTCGGCAATCCGGGTTCGACGGAACTGCCGCTGTTCACCGATCTGCCGGAAGATTTCTCCTATGTGCTGGGGTTGCAGGAATCAGTCGCCGTGGCGATGGCCGACGCCTATTCCCAGGTCTCGCGCAAACCGGCACTGGTCAATCTGCATTCCGCAGCGGGCCTCGGACACGCCATGGGCGCCGTCTACACCGCCTTTCGCAACCGCGCACCGCTGATCATTACGACCGGGCAGCAGCACCGCTCGATCCTGATGAACGACCCGTTCCTGTTCGCGCAGGATCCGACCGCCTTCCCGAAGCCCTATGTTAAATGGGCCTGCGAGCCGGCCTGCGCCGAAGACGTGCCGGCGGCGATCGCACGCGCCTTCTTCATGGCGACGCAGGCACCGATGGGACCGGTCGTCGTTTCCATCCCGCTCGGCGACTGGCAGGTGCCCTGCGGGCCGCTGCTGCAACGTCATGTCGATACGGGGCTGGGCTGCGACCCGGACGCGCTGGACGAGCTGACGCGACGCATCGAGCGGTCACGCTCGCCCGTGATCGTGGTCGGCCCCGGCGTCGACATCGACAATGGCTTCGACGACACCGTGCGGCTCGCCGAGAAACTGCAGGCCAAGGTCTGGGCGAGCCCGATGTCCTCGCGCTGCAGCTTTCCCGAGCGTCACGACCTCTTCGCCGGTTTCCTGCCGGCGCATCAGCCCGCGTTGTCAAACTGCCTGGAAGGCTCGGACCTTGTGCTGGTCCTCGGCGCGCCGGTGTTCACCTATCACTTCCCCGGTGAAGGCGGCCCCATTCCCGCCGGCGCGCAATTGTGCATGGTCAGCGACGATCCAGACCAGCTCGCGGCGGCGGCGACCGGCTTCGCAGTGCGTGCCGGCCCCGGCCTCGTGGCACGCGAACTTGCCGTGAGGCTCAGTGCGCGCCCTGCCCGCTCCGACCTGCCGATCCGTTCCCTGCCGTCGGCGCGGACGCAAAAGAACATCAGCTCGAAATATCTCTACCAGGTGCTCACCGAATTGCGCTCGCCCGACTCCATCGTGGTCGAGGAAGCGCCCAGCGCACGCGACGTGTTGCACGATCATTTTCCGATCGACCGGGCGGGCGGGTTCTACGCCACGGCGAGCGGCGGGCTCGGCTTCGGCCTGCCGGCATCGGTCGGCGCGGCGCTGACGCGACCTGACCAGCCGGTGATCGCGCTGATCGGCGACGGATCGGCACTTTATTCGATCCAGTCATTGTGGTCGGCGGCAGAATACGATGCCGACCTGCTGGTCGTCATCCTCAACAATGGCGGCTACCGCGTGCTCGAAAGCATCGCCCAGCGTCTGGGTGCGGACCGCATCGAGGGCGTCGACATCAACCACATGGATTTCGTCGTAATCGCCGAGGCGCAGGGCCTTTCGGCGGCACGATGCCACGACGGAGAGAAACTGCCGGACCAGTTGCGCGACATGCTGAGCCGCAAGGGTCCGAGACTGCTGGAAATCATCCTTGAAGAGGAGGAATCTGAAATGAACGTGATGGTCAGGAACGACACGACGCTCAAGGCGCCGGAGAAATTCTTCATCGACGGACAGTGGGTCGAGCCGCTGTCGAACCAGAAGCTCGAGGTCGTATCGCCCTCCACCGAGGAAGTGGTGATGCGCTATCCAGAGGCCGGCGCCGCGGATATGGACCGCGCCGTCGCCGCCGCGCGCGAAGCCTTCGAAAACGGACCGTGGCCGCGCTTCAGCCCGGCCGAGCGGGCACGCTATCTGCGCAAGGTCGCGGATTTGCTCACCACTCGGCTGGAAGACATCGCGCAGGCCTGGACGCTGCAGGTTGGCGCGCCGATCTCGCTGACGCGCTATCTGGTTGCCCAGAACCCGACCCTCTTCAACTATTACGCCGACCTGATCGATGCCTATCCCTTCGTCGACGAGCGCAATCGCGACGATGGCGGCAAGGTGAAGGTGGTCAAGGAGCCGGTCGGGGTGTGTGCGGCGATCACGCCGTGGAACGCGCCGCTGGTGCTACTGTCCTACAAGATCGCGGCGGGTCTCGCCGCCGGCTGCACCTTCGTCGCCAAGCCGTCGCCCGAGACGCCGCTGGAAGCCTATATCCTGGCCGAGTGCATCGAGCAGGCAGGCCTGCCGCGCGGCGTGTTCAACCTGGTGCCGGCGGGCCGCGAGAGCGGCGACCACCTCATCCGCCACAAGGGCATCGACAAGGTCGCCTTCACCGGCTCGACGGCGGCCGGCAAGCATATCGCAGGCGTCTGCGCCGAGCGGCTGGCGCGTGTCAGCCTGGAACTCGGTGGCAAGTCGGCTGCGGTGCTGCTCGACGACGCCGATTTCGCGGCGGCCCTGCCCAGCCTGATGATCTATTCCATGCCGATCACCGGTCAGGTCTGCTTCTCGCTGACCCGCATCCTCGTGCCGGAATCGCGCAAGCAGGAATTCCTAGACATGTATCTGGGCGCGGTGAAGGGCATCAAGGTGGGCGATCCGTTCGACCCCGACACGCAGATGGGACCGCTCACCATGCAGCGCCAGCTTGAGCGCGTGCAGAGTTACATCGCTGCGGGCCGCGCCGAAGGCGCGACGGTTGCCTGCGGTGGTGGCCGGCCGAGCGGGCTCGGCAAGGGCTATTACATCGAACCGACCGTCTTCACCGATGTGCGGCCCGACATGAAGATCGCCCAGGAGGAGATCTTCGGACCGGTCGTCTCCGTCATCGGCTATCGCGACGACGAGGACGCCATCGCCAAGGCCAATGATTCCCAGTACGGGCTGAGCGGCGCGGTGTTCTCAGCCGATCCGGAGCGCGGCTATGCCGTGGCGCGGCGCATGCGGACCGGTTCGGTCACCGTCAATGGGATGATCGTCGACCCGAAGCACCCGTTCGGCGGCTACAAGCAGTCCGGCATGGGTCGCGAGGGCGGACCGGAAGGCCTCGACAATTACATCGAGACCAAGACGATCCATTTCGCCTGATTCCTGGCATGAAACGACAAAGGCCGCCGGAGCAATCCGGCGGCCTTTTTCATTGCCCGCGATGCGAGGCACAGACTTTCTTTCGTCATGCTCGGGCTCGTCCCGAGCATGACGACGGCGCAGATCAAAGCACCTCGAAAAGCTCGATGACGACGGCGCTGGCATAACGTGCGCCGGTGCCGAGAAACAGCGTGCCGTTGAGCCATTGGTAGCGCTCATCGCCCGTCTCGAAACTGGGACAGGTGCGCATGTAATATTCGGAAGGATCGACGTCCTCGCCGGCGGTAAGGCGTGCCATGACCTCGGCCGGGCCTCGGCGATAGCCGAAATTGCGGATGTCGATCAGCGCGCCATCATGCGTCTCGATGCAGTAGCGCGTATCGAGTTCGGCGTAGCCGTCCTCGTAGACGGTCTGCCAGTCGGCACCGAAATTCAGGACCTTGCCGGACAGGCGCTCCCCCACGACCGTGCCGCCGATGATCGGGATGATGCGCACGCGCCGGCCGGCCAGGTCGCCCTTCTCCATGGGCCGACCAAGCTCGGCCGTGATGGTGCATAATGGCCTGATCTCCGGGGCGTGCAGTTTGGGTGAGTGCATGGCCGTCTATCTCATCGTCATCGGCAGGAACATCACGATCATCGGGAACGCGACCAGGATGATCAACCGGATTATGTCGGAGAAGATGAAGGGCATCACACCGCGAAAGATCGTTGTCAGCTTGATGTCCTTGACCACCGTGTTGATGACGAAGACGTTGATGCCGACTGGCGGCGTGATCAGCCCCAGCTCCGCCGTCATCACGATGATGATGCCAAACCAGACTGGGTCGAAACCGAGCTGGACGACGACGGGGAAAACGATCGGCACCAGCAGGATGATCATCGCCATGGAGTCGAGGATGCAGCCGGCCAGGACGAACAGGATCAGGATCAGGGTGAGCGTGCCATAGGCACCGAGGTCGAACGAGATCAGCAGATTGGTCAGCTTCTGCGGCGACTGGGTGATCGCCAGGAAGTAGCCGAACAGGATGGCGCCGATCAGCACGGTATAGACGGCGACGGATGTCCTGAGCGCCTCGACCAGGCTCTCGATGATGCGCTTGACGCCCAGCCTGCCGCGCAAGATTCCAATGATCATGGTGAGCAGCGCGCCGACGGCAGATGCTTCTTCCGGCGTGGCGATGCCCCAGTAGATGGCGACCATGATCGCGATGAAGAGCAGCAGGACAGCCCAGACGCCCGACAGCGACAACAGCGCTTCGCGCATGCTGAACTTCGTTCCCTCCGGCAGAGTCTTGCGGCCGGCGACACGCACCGTGACCATGTACATGGCGACGGCGAGCAGGCCGGGAATGACGCCGGCGACGAAGAGCTGGCCGACATCTGTTTCAGTGATGTAGCCATAGACGACGAGCACGATGGAGGGCGGGATGAGAATGCCGAGCGTGCCGCCGGCGGCGACGACGCCGGACGCCGTGTCCTCGGGATAGCCGAAGCGGCGCATCTCGGGCAGCGCGACCTTGCTCATCGTGGCGGCGGTGGCGACCGACGAACCGCAGATTGCGGCAAAGCCCGCACAGGCGGCGATGGTGGCGAGCGCCAGCCCGCCCCTGAACGGCCCGAGCCAGGCATTGCCGGCGCGAAACAGTTCACGCGACATGCCCGAATTGGTGGCGAACACGCCCATCAGGATGAAAAAGGTCACCAGCGAAAGCTGGAAATCGGTGATGACGCGGATCGGCGAGCTCGCCAGCAGGTTAAGCGCCGGACCGAAGCCGCGCACGGCGGCAAAGCCGAACACCCCGACAAGGCCCATGGCGATGCCGATCGGCACGCGCAGGCCGATCATCGCGAACAGGACGACGAAGCCCGCTATTGCAATCCAGTCACCGCTCGACATCGTCATGCCCCAATTCGTCAGTCTCGGAATGTTCAAGCGTGCCGCGGCCGGTCGCGACGAGGTAGAGCCGGATCACCACGGTGACGATGGTCACCGCCGTGCCGACCCAGATCAGCGCCATGATCGGCCATACGCGAATCTGCAGGTCGAAGGTCGACTCGTTGGAGCGCATGGCGCTCTCCACGCGCTCGAACATCTTCCAGGTCAGCAGCACCACAAAGAACAGCAGCACGGCCCAGGCAAAGGTGTCGACGATGCGGCGCAAGCGCGGCGACATCATCTCGGCAAAGAGGTCGACCTTGATGTGGCCGCCGCGATAGCCGACCGAGGCAAAGCCCCACATGATGCAGGCGCCTATCAGCAGGCGCGAAAGGTCGAAGGCGTCCGGGATGGGCCAGGTGAACAGATAGCGGCCGGCCGTCGACGCCACGATCAGGATCGTGACCACGCCGACCAGCAGGCCGGCGACGATCTCGATCGTCTGGCAGAATCGGTCAAGGATGCGGATCATTGAACTTCCGAACTTGGAGACTTCCGAACTTGGGGATTTCCGGGCGTTGATCGTGAAACCGGGCGGACGGCGATTGCGCCCGCCCGGCAGAACTGTGTTTCAGATCGCCGAGATCACTCGACGTAGGCGTCATTTGCCTTCAGTGTTTCGATGAAGCTCGCATAGGCGGCGTCGGCGTCGATGCCTGCCTTGGCGGCAGAAGCCTTCCATTCGTCGACCAGCGGGCTCATGGTTTCCTTCCAGGTCGCAAGCTGTTCGGCGTCGGGCGCGTACATGACATGACCGTCCATGGCGGCGATCTTGGCCCGACCGGAAGCTTCCGCGTCGGCCCAGCCGGACGCCATCTTCTCCGACCATTCCGGCGTGCAGTGATCTTCCACCGCCTTGCGGTCCGCTTCATCCAGCGAGGCAAGCTTGTCCTTGTTGATGGCGAAGACGAAGGTCGTCACATAGAGCGGGATGTCGAGATGGTGCGTGACGAGGTCCTGTGCGCCGAAGACGAACAGCGAGCCCCAGGGCGAGGCCGTCACGTCGGCGGTGCCCTTCGACAGCGCGTCACGCATGGCCGGAGCCGGCACCTGAACGGATGCGCCGCCCATCAGATTGACGGCTCGCGCCAGCGTGCCATGGGCCGGGCGGATGTTCTTGCCCTCGAAATCCGACGGTACGGCGAGCGGGCCGGTCTTGCCGTGGAAGGTGCCCGGATCGTGCAGGTGGACGAGGCAGACCTTGACGTCGCCCATCTCCTTCTCGGCGTATTGCTGGTACCATTCGTGAATGGCACGAGAGCCGCTCTTGGCGTTGTTGATGTGGAACGGCAGTTCGCCGGCGGCGAGAATCGGGAAACGACCCGGCTGGTAGCCCGGATTGATGAAGCCGATATCGACGATGCCGTCGCGGGCCATGTCGTAATGATCGGGTGCTGCACCAAGCTGGCTCGAGGGAAAGATCTTGACCTCGACGCGGCCTTCGGTCGCCTGCTTGATCGATTCCGCCCATGGTTCCATGCCGAGCGGCTGCAGCGGATGGGTCGCGGGAACCCAGTGCGACAGGGTCAGTTCGACGGCTCCGGCACGCACGGCGCCGGTCGCCAGCATCAGCGCGGTGGCCGCGACTGTCAGCAATCTGTATTTCATTTCAGGTCTTCCTCCCTTGTTTCCGGCCCTCAGGAAGCCGGTATCTTGTCGAGTACGGCCTTTCTTTCTTGTCCGGACGTCTTGCGACGTTGCGGACGGGGACCTCCATCCCATCCGCTCCGGGCAAACATGGCCCTTTAGCCCCACACGCATGCCTGTCCCTGACGTGTCGATCGTCCGGCGCAGCCGATGCGCCGGACGATCCTAGTATGCCCCGGTTCGCGAGTCAGGCCCTCGCGAAGCCGGCACTCACATTCGGCGGATTATTCGCCGTAGTAGGAATCGTACTTCTTGAGCTTCTCCACGAGGCTGCCGTAAATCGCCTCGCCATCCAGACCCTTGTCGGCCATGGTCTTCTTCCACTCGTCGGTGAGCGGCGCAGCGGCGGCCTGCCACATCTTCACCTGCTCGGCATCGGGCTTGTACATGTGATGCGCGGGGTCGGCGGCGATCTTCTCGCGGCCCGCAGCCTCGACATCTGCCCAGCCGGCCGACATCTTCTCGGCCCAATCCGGCGTGCAATGGTCGTCGATGACCTTGCGGTCTTCGGCCGACAGGCCCTCCACCTTCGCCTTGTTCATGACGAAGACGTTGATCGAGGCATAGAAGGGCATGTCGAGATGGTGGTGAACCAGCGAATCCGCGCCGAAGATGTAGAGCGATTCCCAGGGCGACTGGGTGATGTCGGCCGTGCCCTTCGACAGCGCGTCGCGCATGGCGGGCGCGGGCACCTGGACCGAAGCACCGCCGAGCAGGTTGACGAAGCGTGCTTCCGTGCCATTCGCCGGACGGACGTTCTTGCCCTTCACATCCTCGGGCACGAGGATCTTTTCCTTGCCGTGCATGGTGCCGGGATCATGGCTGATGGCCATGCAGAAATAGGTGTCGCCCATCTCCTGGTCGGCATACTGGTCATACCATTCGGTCAGCGCCGCGACGCCGGCCTTGGCGTTGGAGAAGTGGAACGGCAGTTCGGCGGCCGACATGATGGGGAAGCGGCCCGGCTGGTAGCCCGGATTGATGAAGCTGATGTCAGAGATGCCGTCGCGCGCCATGTCGTAATGGTCGGCGGCCGCACCGAGCTGCTGGGACGGGTAGATCGTGATCTCGATGCGCCCGTTGGACGCTTCCTTGATCGACTGCGCCCAGGGCTCCATGCCGAGCGTCTGGAGCGGGTGCGTGCCGGGCACCCAATGGGCCAGGCTGAGCTCGACCTCTGCGGCAGAAGCCGCCGACGAAAGCCCCAAGGCAAGCGCAAGCGCCGTAAGCGAACGTGTATACATATTTCCTCCCTTTGCGGCGCGCCGCTGACTCCCTCAATGGCGGCCGACTTGAAAATTCGAACGCGCTAATATCAACACAATGCGCGCCGTAGGACAAGCATTTACTAGGCTCAACGGGCTTGTGCGCGCTTCAATTCCTGCCCTCAATCGAACGGGATGCCATTTGTATCGGGCTCAGCCCCTCTTGATCGCGAACCCGCATGTGCATACAAACCATGAGCGATCGTGACGAGGAGAAACAGAGGCGCGACGGGCACGGGAGGCCGTCAGGAGGAAAACAGCGCTTCCCGTCGATCGACCGGAACAGGGGGTTCCGGACCGGTTGGCATCCGCTAACCATAATCTTCAACAAGCAGGGTTTCGACGGGCCGGCGGGTCGGAATCTTTACCGGATCGAATGCATAGACCCCATGCGCTTCGGGCACGCGGTGCCTTAGGGCAAATAATGTCCGGGCGCGCATACAGGGGTATCGGGAGTAAAGAGTGATGAAGGTCGGCGACGCGATTGCGGAAATCCTGAAACGCGAAGGCATCGAGATACTGTTCGGCTATCCGGTCAACCATGTTCTCGAACATGCCGCCATCGCCGATATCCGCACGATCATCGTGCGCCAGGAGCGGACGGGCCTGCACATGGCGGATGCCCTGTCGCGACTGACGTCGGGCAAGAAGATCGGCACCTTCGCCATGCAGCTCGGCCCCGGCACCGAGAACACCTATGGCGCGGTGGCGCAGGCCTATGGCGAATCGGTACCGGTCCTCGTCCTGCCCGGCGGCTATGCGCGCAAGCAGATGCATGTCGATCCGAACTACAACGCCTCGATCTCGATGCGCGACATTTCCAAGTCGGCCGAGCCGATCACGCTGCCTGAAGAGATCCCCAACATCTTCCGACGCGCTTTCTCGAAACTGAGGAACGGTCGCGGCGGACCGGTAATCGTCGAAATCCCGAACGACATCTGGAACGTCGAGGTCGACGTTTCGGGCTACAAGCCCGTGCTGTCGACGCGCTACGGGCCCGACCCCGAGGCGGTGACCGCCGCCGTCGACCTTCTGACATCGACGAAGCGCAAGGTGATCTATGCCGGCCAGGGCATTCACTATGCCCAGGCGTGGCCGCAACTGAAGGCGCTAGCCGAGCGGCTCGCCATTCCCGTGTGCACCAGCCTCGAGGGCAAGAGCGCCTTTCCCGAAGACCACGCGCTGGCGCTGGGTTCCGGCGGCAATGCGATCCCGAAGACGGTGCGCCATTTCCTCGACGAGGCCGACATCATTTTCGGCATCGGCTGCTCGTTCACGGAGACCGCCTTCGGCGTCGCGATGCCGCCGGCCAAGCGCGTGATCCATGCCACGCTCGATCCCGACCACGTCAACAAGGATGTCGAGGCGGAGATCGCGCTGGTCGGCGATGCGGGCCTGACGCTGGACGCGATCCTGGCCGAACTCGACCGGCGCGGCGAGAAGCAGCGGCCCTGGACGGCGGCGGCCGACGAGATCGTGCAGGTGCGCTCGGAATGGCTTGCCGAGTGGATGCCGAAACTGACCTCCAACGAGGCGCCGATGACACCCTATCGCGTGCTCTGGGACCTGCAGCGCACGGTCGACGTCGCCAACACGATCATCACGCATGACGCGGGCAGCCCGCGCGACCAGCTTTCGCCGTTCTGGGTGACCCGCGAACCGCTGACCTATATCGGCTGGGGGAAGACGACCCAGCTCGGCTACGGTCTCGGCCTTGCCATGGGCGCGAAGCTCGCCTGCCCCGACAAATTGTGCATCAATGTGTGGGGCGACGCCGCGATCGGCTTCACCGGCATGGATTTCGAGACGGCGGTACGCGAGCGCATTCCGATCCTGTCGATCCTGCTCAACAATTTTTCGATGGCAATGGAATTGCCGATCATGGGCGTTTCGACCGAAAAATACCGCTCGACGGACATATCGGGCCATTACGCCGATTTCGCCAAGGCGCTTGGCGGCTATGGCGAGCGGATCACCGACCCGGCCGAGATCGTTCCGGCGATCCGGCGCGGGATCGAGCAGACGCAGAAGGGCGTGCCGGTGCTGCTGGAGTTCATCACCAGCCAGGAACTGGCGTCGTCGCGGTGGCCGGTCGGCTCGACAAGGGAGGAGAACAAGAAAGGTGGACACTATATCTGATGAGGCGGTGAGCGAGGGCGCTGCGCGCGTCATCGATACGCTGAAGCCGCTGCTCGGCGACCGGCTTTCGACCGGACCGTCGATCCGCGAACATCACAGCCACGACATGTCGCGGCTTACCCCGCACCTGCCCGACGCGGTCGTCTTTCCGCAGACGGAAGCCGAGGTTCAGGCGATCGTGACCGCCTGCGCCGAACACGACGTGCCGGTCGTGCCCTATGGCGTCGGCTCGTCGATGGAAGGCCATGTCATCCCGTTGCGCGGCGGTATCTCGCTCGACACGCGCGAGATGAACACGATCCTGGAAATAAGGCCCGAGGATTTCATCGCGATCGTCCAGCCCGGCGTGACCCGCAAGCAGCTCAACAACGAGTTGCGCGCCACCGGCCTGATGTTCTCCGTCGATCCTGGAGCCGATGCCTCGCTGGGCGGCATGGCATCGACGCGCGGCTCCGGCACCACGGCCGTGCGCTACGGCACGATGCGCGACAATGTCATGGCGCTGCGCGCGGTGACGGGCACGGGCCAGGTCGTCAAGGCCGGCTCGCAGGCGAAGAAATCGTCGACCGGCTACGATCTCACCCATCTCTTCGTCGGCGCGGAAGGCACGCTCGGCGTGATCACCGAACTCACCGTTCGCCTGCACCCGATCCCGGAAGCGATCTCCTCGGCGATTTGCGCCTTCGACACAGTGCGCGGCGCGGTGGAGGCGGTCATCGCCACGATCCAGTACGGCATTCCCGTCGCACGCGTCGAGTTCATGGACGAGGTCGCCATCGAGGCGACCAACAACCACTTGCAGCTCGGGCTCAGGGTCGCGCCGACGCTGTTCTTCGAATTCCACGGCACGTCGGCCTGGGTGGCCGAACAGGCGAAGATCGTCGAGGAAATCACGAAGGAGCATGGCGGCACGGACTTCAATTGGTCGGCGGACGCCGACGCGCGCAATCGCCTGTGGCAGGCGCGGCACGATTCCTACTGGGCGACCAAGGCGATCAAGCCGGGCTACGATCTCTATACCGGCGACATCTGCGTGCCGATCTCGAAGCTGGCGGAGAGCATCGTCGCGGCGCGCGAGGACATCGACGCCTCGCCGCTCACCGGCCAGATCATTGGCCATGTCGGCGACGGCAACTACCACACGGCCTATCTGATGGAGCCCGGCAACAAGGAGCATCTGGCAATCGCCGAGGCGATGGCCGAACGGCTCGTCGAGCGCGCGCTGAAGGTCGGCGGAACGGCCGCCGGCGAACATGGCATCGGCATGGAGAAGCTGAAATTCATGCGCACCGAACATGGCGACGACGCCGTCGAGGCGATGAAGGCGATCAAGACCGCGCTCGATCCGAAGGGCATCTTCAACCCGGGCAAGATGGGGGATGCGGGGTAACGCGGCGTATCGGTCGGCAGTGTCGCCGATCCTGTGGGATCGAGCCCTCTCCCCTCTAGACTCCCATCCTGTTTTGTCCAACTCTGTCTCCCAGAGGCAGAACAGGAGTACCGGGCCATGACCAGATTGAAGACAACAGCCGCGCTTTTTGCGGCGCTGACGCTCGCAGCGACGGCGGGCGCGCAGGCGGCGGGCGCCTGCGCCGAGGGCAAGACCATCGAGGCCGGCAAGCTGACGGTCGCAACCGGCAACCCGGCTTATTATCCGTGGGTAATCGACGACAAGCCGGAAGACGGCAAGGGCTTCGAGGCCGCCGTCGCCTATGCGGTTGCCGACAAGATGGGCTTCGCCAAGGACGATGTCGTGTGGGTGCGCTCATCCTTCGACGAGGCGATCCAGCCCGGCGACAAGAATTTCGACTTCAACCTGCAGCAGTTCTCGATCACGCCGGAACGCGAGAAGGTGGTCGATTTCTCCGAGCCCTATTATTCGGCGGCGATGGCCGTGCTGGTACGCAAGGTCACGGTCGACGCCGGCGCCAAGGCGGAACTCGGCTCGCTCAAGGGACTGAAATGGGGTGTCATGGCGGGCACGACCGCGCAGCCGGTGGTTACCGACGTGATCGCGCCGGAAGGCGATCCGCTGCTTTATGACGACAATGTCAACGTTACAGAGGCGATGAAGGCGAACCAGATCGACGCCGCGATCTTCGACCTGCCGACCGCGCTCTATCTCTCCGCCGTCGTGCTCGACGACGGCGTCGTGCTCGGCCAGTTCCCCGCCGAGCGTTCGGCAAACCCGGACCAGTTCGGCCTGCTGATGGCCGAAGGCAGCGAATTGAAGGCCTGCGTCGACGAGGCGCTGCAGGCGCTGAAGGCCGACGGCACGCTGGCGGCCATCGAGGCCGAGTGGTTGCAGGAAGCAACCGGCGTGCCGGTCATCGAATGAGCGCGCAGAACGGCTGACGCGCCTTGAATCGACGCGAACAATACGAACAGAAACAGCGGCGGCGATCGATCGCGATCGCCGCCGCAAGCACGCTCGCGACCGTGGCGGCCATCGTGCTGCTGGTGCCGCTCGCGCCCGGCTGGCCGCGCGTTCAGCAGAGCTTCTTTAGCGGCGAGGTCTTCGCGAAGGTCCTGCCGAAGATGCTCGAGGCGTTCCTGCTCGACATCGCGATCTTCGCCTGGTCGATGCCGCTGATCGCCATCCTCGGCCTGACGGTCGCACTCTGCCGCTCGACAAAGACTCCCGGCCTGTTTCCGCTGCGCATCTTCGGCGCGGCCTTCGTCGACATCTTTCGCGGCGTGCCGGTGGTGCTGGTGATCTACCTGATCGGCTTCGGCGTGCCGGGCCTCGGCCTGCCCAGGCCGTGGAACAGCCCGTTCATCTGGGGAACGGTGGCGCTGGTGCTGACCTATTCGGCCTATGTCGCCGAGATCCTGCGTGGCGGCATCGACAGCGTGCATCCGAGCCAGCGTGCCGCCGGCATTTCGCTGGGGCTGAGCGAGCGTGACGTGCTGCGCTACATCGTGCTGCCGCAGGCGGTGCGCCGGGTCGTGCCGGCCAACATGAACATGATGATCGCGCTGCAGAAGGATGTGGCGCTGCTCAGCTTCATCGGCCCGGTGGAGGTGCTGCGCCAGGCGCAAGTCTACAAGAGTCTGCTCGCCAATTTCACGCCCTATGTGGTCGCCGCCGTGATCTTCCTCGCCGTCACCGTGCCGGCGACGCGCTACGCGGACTATCTGATGAACCGGCAGCAGCATGCCAGAAGCTGACATGCAGCCATCCGACCCGATGCCTAAGCTCAGGCTCGCCGGCGTCACCAAGCGTTTCGGCGACAACGCGGTGCTGCGCGGCATCGATCTCGATGTCGGCCAGGGCGAGATGATCTGCCTGATCGGGCCTTCCGGCTCCGGCAAGTCCACCCTGCTCAGGACCATCAACCTGCTGGAACCGATCGACGATGGCTTCGTCCATCTCGACGGCGTCGACATTTCGGAGCCCGCACTGAAGCCGGGGCCGATCCGTCGGCGGATCGGTATCGTGTTCCAGTCCTTCAACCTGTTCCCGCACATGACCGCGCTCGAAAACGTCACGCTGGCGCCAAGGCGCGCGCTCGGCATGAGCGAAAGCGAGGCGAGACCGGCCGCCGCCGCACTGTTCGAACGTTTCGGACTCGGCGATCATATGGCGAAATATCCCGACCAGCTCTCGGGCGGCCAGCAACAGCGCGTCGCGATCATCCGTGCGCTCGCCATGCAGCCGGAGGTCATGCTGTTCGACGAGATCACTTCGGCGCTCGATCCCGAACTGGTCGGCGAAGTGCTGGACGTGCTGCGGCAATTGCGCGGGGACGGCATGACCATGGTCATCGCCACGCATGAGATGAGCTTCGCGCGCGATGCGGCAGACCGGGTCTGTTTCCTCGATCAGGGTGTGATCGTCGAGCAGGGTCCGGCGGAAGCGCTGTTCAGCGACCCGCAGCATCCGCGCACGCGGGCATTTCTCAAACGGGTGCTGCGCGGCTAGCCTGCATCACCCGCCCTGTTCTGCGCGCCTTTCGCCATGGCCGGCCGGTTCGCGGAAACCCGGTAGGGCTTGAGATAGTGCTCCTCGAAGGCACGCTTGAGCCAATGGAATAGTTTGAGGCGCGGCAGGACAACGTTGAAGCGCTCGGAGCGGTAGACCAGCATGCCCGAATCCAGCGTGTCGACGATGCAGACCAGTTCCGGCTTGAACGCCGCCGAGGG
>JBHIWX010000096.1:0-15033 GCA_041987205.1 Rhizobiaceae bacterium
AAGGCCGGCTATTACGGCGGCGGCTACTACTACAATTCCTATCCGCGCTACCGCCGCAACTACAATTACAACTACGGTTACAACTACAATTACGGCGGTGGCTACGGCTACTAAGCCGAACCCGACCAGCCTACCTCTTCTCCGAAAGGCTCCGGCATCCGCCGGGGCCTTTTGGCGTCTTGGCCCCTGCGTGGCAGACATGGAGGTATTCCATGGTCGGCAGGGAGAAAAAGGTCCTCTTCTATTCGGCCGCTTGAATGCCTACCTTCGAGCTCCGCAAGCTCTACATGCCAGACAGTGGTGCGCACCATGAATGAAATCGTCAACAAGAACGAAATCACCGCGGCAAACAGGGCCGCATGGAACAAATCCGCGCCGCTCCATGGAACAGGAGAACATTGGGAGCAACTTCTCGCCCACGCAGCCAAGCCTGGCTTCTCCGTGCTTGATCCTCATCTGGTTTCGGTTTTGCGCGGGCTCGATCTCGACGGAAAATCCGCCGTGCAGATCGGTTGCAACAATGCCCGCGAACTGATCTCGCTCGCCTCGCTCGGCATCCGGCCCGAAACGGGCATCGACCAGTCAGGCGGCTTTCTGGCTCAAGCGAGAATGCTTGCCGATGCCGCTGGTCTCGATATCCGCCTGCTTGAGGCCGATATCTACGATTTGCCAGCGGATGTTGGGCAATTCGATCTCGCGCTGGTCACCATCGGCGTTCTTGGCTGGATGCCAGACTTGCCCGAGTTCTTCCGCGTGTGCTCCGGCTTGCTTGCGCCGGGTGGAACGCTGGTCATTTACGAAACGCACCCGATTCTGGAGGTTTTCGACCCGCACGGCGACACCCCATTCGAGCCTGCTTTCAGCTATTTCGACCGGAGCCCGCAACAGGTGACCGGACTGATCAGCTATGACGGCAAGGACCATGGCAAGGGTGAGACCGGGTACTGGTTCATCCATTCGCTTGGCGAGATCGTTACGTCCTGCATTGAAGCGGGCCTGGCTATTGTCGAACTCAGGGAATACGAGCACACCATTCGCGAACCCGAATACGACATCTACGAAGGACGCGTCGCGCAAATACCCATGAGCTATTGCCTCGTGGCGCAAAAGGCGGCGGGCGCGCGCTAGACCCTCAAATCCCCAGCAGTTTCCGCGCATTCTCCTTCAGGATCAGCGGGCGCACGTCGTCGCGGATGTCGATCTTCTCGAAATCGGCGAGCCAGCGGTCCGGCGTGATCGCCGGCCAGTCCGAGCCGAACAGCATCTTGTGCCTCAGGAGCGAATTGGCGTAGCGCACGAGGATCGGTGGGAAATATTTCGGGCTCCAGCCCGACAGGTCGATATAGACGTTCGGCTTGTGGGTCGCGACCGACAGCGCCTCCTCCTGCCAGGGAAAGGAGGGGTGGGCCAGGATGATCGGCATGTCCGGGAAATCGGCGGCCACGAAGTCGATATAGATCGGGTTGGAATAGTCGAGCTTCAGCCCCATGCCGCCCGGCATGCCGGCGCCGACGCCCGTCTGCCCGGTGTGGAACAGCGCCGGCTTGCCGGTCTCGGCGATCGCCTCGTACAGCATGTAGGCGGACCGGTCGTTGGGATAGAAGCCCTGCATGGTCGGGTGGAACTTGAAGCCCTGCACGCCGTAATTGTCGACCAGATCGCGCGCCTCGCGTGCACCGAGCTTGCCCTTCGCCGGATCGATCGAGGCGAACGGGATCAGCACATCCTTGTGTTCGGCCGCCTGCTCGGCGACCTCGTAGTTGGAGAAGCGGCGAAACCCGGTATTGCGCTCCGAATCGACGGGAAAGATGCAGCAGCCGATCCTGCGTTCGCGCATGTAGGCCGCCGTCTGTTCGATGGTCGGCTGCGGCGAGTGATCCATCTTGAAATACTTCTTCATCCACTGCTGGAAATCGTCATAGCCGTCATCGGCGTGCATGCCGCACGGCTCCTCGGCATGGGTGTGGATGTCGATGGCAATCAGTTCGTCCGGATTCATCCCGTTTCTCCCGTTGATTGGCCGACATATTTGGTCAGCAATCGCATCAGTTCCGCGCGCTCGCCCGCTTCCAGCGGCGCGCTCGATTCCTCTTCATGGCGCGAATGGCGCTGCGTGAAGGTCTCGACCAGCCTGCGCCCGCGCTCAGAGAGACTGAGTTCCAGCGCGCGGCGGTCGTCTTCCGGCACGGTGCGCTCGACGAGGGATTCCGCCTCGAGCATGCGCACCGTCTTGGTCATGTTGGCCGGCTTGATCCTGAGCTGCCTGGCCAGCATGCCCTGGCGGATACCCGGATTGGCCGCGATGATGGTCAGGACCGAGATCGTGCCGGGCGAGAGGCCGATATCCTCGAAGGATTTGAAATAGTCTTCGAATGCCCGGATCTGGGCCAGACGCAGCATGAAGCCGAGCGAATCGGAAAGCACGCCCACTTCGACACCATTCGGTTCGCCGTCTTCCGCAGCGCTCGTTTCGGTGTCGTCGGGTCGTGCCATCTTCAGTCTTCCTGCGGCCGTGTCACCTTGCCGGCGCGTTTTTCGAGAAAGTCGCGCAGTCGCTCCGCCGCTTCCGGCGTGGCCGAGGCAAAGGTGGCGATGAAGGATTCCACGAACAGGCCGTCGGATTTCGACATGTCCTGGATGCGCGGCAGCGCGTTGATGACGGCGTAATTGGAGAACGGTGCGTTGGACGCGGCCTTGCGCGCCAGTTCGTCGGCCTTTTCGAGCGCCTTGCCCTCCTCGACGACATACTGGACGAGGTTCCAGCGCTCCGCTTCCTCGGCGCTCGCGACACGGCCGGTCAGCATCATGTCGCTCATCCGCGCCACGCCCGTCAGCCGGGCGATGCGGACCGAGCCGCCGCCACCGACGAAGATGCCGCGCTGGCCCTCGGGCAGGCCGAAAAAGGCGCTTTTGTCGGCTACCCTGATATGGGTGGAGGCCGCGAGTTCGAGCCCGCCGCCGACGACGGCGCCATGCAGTGCGCTGACCCATGGGATGGTGCCGTACTGGATGGTCTCGAAAACGGCGTGCCAGCGCCGCGAGCCGGCCACGCCCTCCGAGAGCGTTTTCTCGGAGTGCTCGGCAAGGTCCAGCCCGGCGCAGAAATGCTTGCCGTGTCCGTGAAGGACGACCGCCTTGGCCTCGCGCTCGGCGCGCGCCGCAGTGTCCGCGATGGCCTCGACGAACCGGTCCGAAATCGCATTGCGCTTGTCCGGACGGTTGAGGCCGACATAGGCGATGTCGTCGCGCAACGCATAGGTGCAGAATTCAACCGTATCAGCTTTGTTCATCAGGCACTTCCGTTCGCGGTCCGGCTCGGACCCTTGCTGTTTGGCATCTGCGGGCAGGGCCTGCAAGGATGCGCGTGTTTCGTGTCGCTCAGGTGCTTTTCGCCATCCTCGAATCGAGAACATGATCCGGAACGGGTTCGGCATAGAGATCCTCGACCAGACCGGGGCGGTTTGCGATCACCGCGCGCTGGTTGATCGAGCCTTTGTCGGTCACCTCGTGGGCGTCGATCGAGGGTGGTTCTTCGAGGATGATGGCGCGTTCCACCCGATTGGAGCTGCCGGTCGACTGCTTCGCCAACTGGATAAGCCTGTCGGCGAACAGCTTCCTCACCGCCGCGTGGCGCGCGATGGTCGCCTCGTCGGCCCCGGCGAGTTCGGGTGCGATTCTGCGGGCCGCGTCGACGTCGAGCAGCAGCAACGCGCCGATATGATCGAGATTGAGCCCGGTCAGCACCGCGTCGCGGACATAGGGTGCGAAAGCCTTGACGAGGGCGGCGCGCACGCCCGCCATGTTGACCCAGGTGCCGGTCGACAGCTTGAAATCCTCGGAGACGCGACCGTCGAAACGGAAGCCGCGATCGACGTCGTCCTCGTCGACGAATTTCAGCGCGTCGCCGATACGGTAGAAACCTTCCTCGTCAAAGCTGCCGGTCGTCTGTTCCGGCATGCGCCAATAGCCCGGCGTCACCGAGGGGCCACGCAGGCGCAGCTCCAGCTTTTCCTCGTTCGGCACCAGCTTGAGCTCCAGCCCTGCGGCCGGCAGGCCGATCTCGCCGGCCTGTTCCAGCGGCCAGGTCGGTGACAGCGCGAAGGGCGCGGTCTCCGTCGACCCGTAACCCGTGATCATCATGATCTTCTCGCCGACGGCGGCGACCGCCTGCTCTTCGAGCGAGTCGAGTACGTGCTGGCCGAGGCCGGCACCGGCATATTGCATCAGCTTGACCCGCGAAAAGAAGTTCGCGCGCAGCGCCTCGTTCTGGCCGAGATGCTCGACCAGCATTTCGTAGCCCTTCGGCACGTTGAAATAGATCGTCGGCGCGATCTCGGTCAGGTTGCGCACCGTCTTGGCGATGCCGCCCGGCGTCGGCGTGCCGTCGTCGACATAGAGCGTGCCGCCATGATGCAGCACGATACCGAAATTGTGGTTGCCGCCGGCCGTATGGTTCCAGGGCAGCCAGTCGACGAAGATCGGCGGCTCGTCATTGAGGAAGGCCAGCGCGTGGCCGATCATGACCTGGTTGGCGCACAGCATGCGCTGCGTGTTGATGACCGCCTTGGGCAGGCCCGTAGAGCCGGAGGTGAACAGGAATTTGGCGATGGTGTCGCCGGTCACCGCGGCGTCGGCCGCTTCCACGGCATCGGTCGCCGGCGTGGCGATCATTGCATCGAAGGAGGTCGACGGGAAACCTGGCGCCGGATTGCGCGCAACCACGAGATCGATGTCGGGCTTCATCACGTCGGCGAGCGCCGGCTCGAACGGTGCGCCTTCGCCGGTGAAGACGAGGCCGGGGGTCAGCAGGTCGAAAATGTGCTTGAGCTTGGCGTGATCCTTGGAGATCAGCGAATAGGCGGGCGAAACGGGTGCATAGGGCACACCGGCCATCATCGCGCCGAGCCCGACAAGCGCGTGCTCCATCGAATTGCCGGAAAGGACGACGATGGGGCGTTCGGCTGAAAGATCGCGGTCGAGGATGAACTGTGCGATCGCGCGTGCCTTTTCCAGGGTCTGCGCATAGGAGCTGTGGCGCCAGTCGCCGCCATCCACGCGGTCGGCCAGAAAGCTGCGCTCCGGAGTCTCGTCGGCCCAGTGGCGCAGGCGGTCGATCAGGGAACGGGGATAGTCGCCCAGTGCCTCGAGCGCGCGGACATAGCGAACGCCGCCTTCGGCGAGCGTGCGCTCGGCGGACAAATCTCCCATGCGGACCGGGCGCATGCCCGGACGGTCGACCATCGGCATTTGTGACTCATCTCCTCCACTTTGTTATATTATATAACTATTATTCCTCCTTCTAGCAAGAATATCACGCAGGCGGCCATGCCGGCATTCAATCCCGGGCAGGGGAGTGGCGGGAAGGTGGCGTTCCGGCTCCGACCTCGCTCCGATTGGTGAGCCGTGCTCAGTTTTTTAACCCGGCGAGTCTTCTTCGTTTTCGCCTTGCGCGGGTCCTTGCCCGGCGATATTGCCATGATCGCTCCCAGCCACTCGGGATCGCGCGCGAAAAAGGCGTCGGACTGCGGTTCACGCCCGCCCTTGGGAAAGGCTCTTACGAGCTTAAGCCCGTGGCGCTCAAGCAGTTCGATGATGGCCTCACTGCCCTCACGGTCATCGAGTTCGACCATCACGCTCCTGAGTTCGGACGAGGAAAGCACCGTGTCGCCGCCCGACAGCACGGCGAGTTCGCTGCCATCGACATCGAGCTTGATATGGTTGGGAATGGGCAGGCCGTGCCGGGAAACGATGCTGTCCAGGGTCAGGCAGACCATGACCTGCTCATAGACAGCCTCCGTCACGTCTTTCGGGGTCTTGGCTTGCAGCGCCTGTTCGCCGACGGCGTGGCGCGCCGCCCCTGATTCCGTGCTGCGATATTTGAACAGCGTGTGACCGTCCTCGCGGTGGAGCAGGGCGTTGACGGGCGACACGGACCGTTCGGCCCCGTTGTGGATAACGTTGCGGCAAAGCGCGGCGAATGAATTGTAGCCCGGCTCGAAGGCAAAGACGCGAATTCGGTGTTCATGGGCCAGGGCGGCGAGCAGCGCATAGGTGCCGACATTGGCGCCGATGTCGTAGACCACGTCGTCTGGTGCGACGGCATGTTCCAGCCAGTGTACGGTCCAGGGTTCCTTCATCACCGAACGGGAACGCAGCTTCGTTTCCGCGTTCGAGGTGGCAAGGATCGATAGCGGCGCCTTGTCGTAGTCGACCGCAACCTCGCGTGCGAGCAGGCCGATTGGGTCGCCGCGTCGGGCATCGGCCTGGTCGAAAATCGTCTGCTGCGCGAATCGCAGGGCGCGGTCGTCGTAACGCCTGCGCCCTCTGGCGAGCAGGCGCGAGAAACGTTTGCGCAGGGCCTTGATTCGGCTCATGCCGCGCGCCGCCGCAGGCCATGGGGCAGGGGGAACCGTGAGATGCCCCGGCGCGCCGGTGCATTGGCGTGCCGGTCGGAATGCCGGCTTCTGATGTTCCGGATATGCATGTGTTTCAGGCCGCCGCGGACAGTTCGATGCCCAAGCCTAGTGGGTCGCCATCCGTGCTGCAATGCGTGTCCGGCCACGCGGGATTGGACAAGGAAAAGGGCAGGGACCGCGTGGTCTCCTGCCTTTCTGGTGGATCGGGACAGCGGGCAGGGGCATTGAAAGCCTCTGCCGAAATGCCGTCCCGGGGATTCGCTATGGAATGTCCGCTTGTGCGCTTAGCTCGAAGGGCCGTCGTTCAGGCCGACCTTGTCGACCAGTTCGGAAGCCTGCTTGCGGTATTTCGCAACATCCTCGAGCGGCAGCGTGTCGGGATTGATCTCACCGAACGACTTGACGATTTCGGAGGCCTCGGCTTCCGGTGAGATCGGGTATTCGAACACCTGCTCGGCATAGATCTGCTGGGCTTCCGGGCTCGCCAGGAATTCCATCAGCTTGAGCGCGGTCTCCTTGTGCGGTGCGTGTTTCGCCAGCGACATGCCCGAGATGTTCACATGCGTACCCCGGTCGCCTGCATTGGGGAACAGGACCTTGATCGCCGCGGCCCAGTCCTTCTGCTCCGGCTCCTTCTCGTTCGTCAGCATCAGGCCGACATAATAGGTGTTGCCGAGCGCGAGATCGCATTCGCCGGCGAAGATCGCCTTGGCCTGGGCGCGGTCGTTTCCGGCCGGCTTGCGCGCGAGATTCTCCTTGAAGCCTTTCAGCCATTCCTCGGTGTATTCGGCGCCGTGATGGGCGATCATCGAGGCGAACAGGCCGATATTGTAGGAATGCTGGCCGTCGCGGATGCAGATCTTGCCCTTCCATTTCGGATCGGCCAGTTCCTCATAGGTGATGGTGTCCTGCGCGACGCGCTCCTTCGAGGCATAGACCACGCGTCCGCGCGTGGTGAGCGCGAACCAGTGGCCCTCGCTGTCGCGGAACTGCTCCGGAATGTGTTCATTGATGGCCGCATCGTCGACCGGCTGCGTGACGCCCTTGTCCTTGGCAGCCGAAAGCCGGCCGATATCGACCGTCATGATCACGTCCGCCGGCGAATTGGCACCTTCCGCCGCGATACGCTCCTCAAGACCCTTGTCGAGGAACAGCACATTGGTCTGGATGCCGGTCTCTTCCGTGAAACGCTCGAGCAACGGCGCGATCAGCTCCGGCTGGCGATAGGAATAGATGTTGACCTCGTCGGCCGCCGACGGGGTTGCGGTGGTGGCCCATGCCGCTGCGGCAAATCCGGCCAGTGCGAGGGAAAAACGCATGCAAAAGCTCCTAAACTGGACTATCATCATCCTGTTATACGGTGTATTCCCTGAGGTCAACTCCCAGTCGCGATGCGCCGGACTGGGGCAAAGTCGAAAGCGCCAGGGGAGGGTAAAGGTTGGCCCGGAAAGATTGGACGATCTCCGTGCTTGTAAAGAAGAGGAATTTGTTCCATTTTGGAATCATTCCAGACAAGGTGAAATGACGATGCGACTGACCAAGCAGACCAATTACGCATTCCGGATCCTGATGTATTGCGGCGCCAATGCCGGTCAAAAAAGTCGCATCCCGGAGATCGCCCGGGCGTTCTCCGTCTCCGAACCGTTCCTGTTCAAGATCGTCCAGCTTCTGTCCGAAAGCGGCCTGGTCCAGACCACGCGCGGGCGAGGGGGCGGCATCGCACTGGGTCGGCCCGCCGAAGACATCACCCTGCTCGATGTCGTGCGGGTCACCGAGGACGGTTTCGTAATGGCCGAATGCTTCGACGGCGGTCAGCCGGATTGCCCCCTGATCGACCATTGCGCGCTCAACGCCGCGCTGTCGCGCGCGCTGGGCGCCTTCATGGAAGTGCTTGAGGGTACCACGATCGACGATCTGGTGAAGTCGCGCCCCGACCTCAGCGCATTGATCGGTCTGAGCGAGGTTGCCGCGCCCGTTACGCTCGCAAGTTGACGCGGCGGAATAGCGCAAAAGCGGAGTTTCACTGTTTAGAATAGTTCTAATCTATTGAAATGGCTACATTTTTTTCTTGACTAGTTTCGTCCTGATAAGCATCACTATCGCCATTCGCCTGCTGCGGGCCTTGAACCCGTGTGACTGGAGGATGGTTTGGTCCGACGTTTGAACTGACGAAGATCGGACCGAATGCGCCGCGATCCGGCGTTGGCAACCCAGGGTGGTCGCCCCGGCCCTTGCAGGGCCGTTCCGGATGAGATGGCGCATTGTCCCCCCCCTTTCGCACATTCGATAGCCCGTCGCCGGCCGCCTTGCGGACCGCGATCGTCATCTCGCGGCGCGAGCTACGATGAACCTGACCGATGACCCGAAATGGACGAGGCTGACGAGACATCATGAAACGCCGGACCGAACTGTCGCTCACCCTGGTCGCCGCCTCCGCGATCACCGTTGCTTCGCTGGCCCTGCCGGCCCGCGCCGAAACCGAGCCGTCCGCGGTCGTTTCCCACTACGCCGACATCGCGCTGGCGGGCTATTCCGACTCGCTCGAGACCGCGAAGGCGCTTGATGCGGCCGTCGACGCCTTCATCGCCGCGCCCGGCGAGGAGACGCTCAAGGCCGCCCGCGAGGCATGGCTTGCCGCGCGCGTGCCGTATCAGCAGACCGAGGCCTTCCGTTTCGGCAATGCAATCGTCGACGACTGGGAAGGCCGCGTGAACGCCTGGCCGCTGGACGAGGGGCTGATCGACTATGTTGACGCGTCCTACGGCACCGAGAGCGACGAGAACCCGCTCTACACGGCGAATGTGATCGCCATTCCGGAGATCGAGATCAATGGCGAGAAGGTCGATGCCTCGACCATCACGCCGCAGTTTCTCTCCGACGTACTTCAGGAAGCCGGCGGCAGCGAAGCCAATGTCGCCACCGGCTATCACGCCATCGAGTTCCTGCTTTGGGGCCAGGACCTGAACGGTACGGGACCGGGTGCCGGTGCCCGTGCCGCGACGGATTTCGACGTGGATAATTGCACGAATGGCAATTGTTCCCGTCGCGCGCAGTATCTCGCCGCCGCTTCCGACCTGCTGGTCGCCGATCTCCAGGAGATGGTCGACAACTGGAAGGCGGGCGGCGCCGCGCGCAAGGCACTGGAAGATGGCGATGCCGCCACCGGCCTCGCCACCATGCTGACCGGCATGGGTTCGCTATCCTATGGCGAGCTGGCCGGCGAACGCATGAAGCTCGGCCTGCTGCTGCACGATCCGGAAGAGGAGCATGACTGCTTTTCCGACAACACCCACAACTCGCATCGCTTCGATGCGGCCGGCATTCGCAATGTCTATCTCGGCGAATATGTACGCACGGATGGCACGAAGGTGAGCGGACCGTCGCTCTCGCAGCTCGTCGCCGAAAAGGATCCGGCGCTCGACGAGGAGGTGAAGGCGAAGCTGGACGCCACGATGGAAGCCATGGACGCCATGGCGGCCCGGGCCGATGCCGGCGAGGCCTACGACCAGATGATCGGCGAGGGCAATGACGAGGGCAATGCCGTTGTACAGGCGGCAATCGACGGCCTGATCGACCAAACCAAATCCATTGAACGCGTCATCGCCGAACTCGATCTGGGCGCCATCGAACTGGAAGGTTCCGACAGCCTCGACCAGCCCGACGCCGTGTTCCAATGATTGGTTGAGGGCCGCCTCGGGGTCGTTTGATCTCGATCAATGCCATTCGACGACACTCTTGATGTTGTAACCACATGATAGTCTGCAGCTGTAACATCATTACCGACAGGGACATCCGGAAGGTCATCACCGACCTTCTGGTCGCCGATCCCTGGCGGCTGATCGTGCCCCTTCAGGTCTATCATGCCATGAAGAAGCGCGGGAAATGCTGCGGCTGCTTCCCCCGCGTCGTCGATATCATTGTCGAGACCACCGAAGCCTTCCACCGCGACCTCGCGACCCCAGACTGCGAAATCGTTTCGTTCCTCGATCGGCTGCGCGATCGCCATCGCGAAATCGAGGCCGAACGCCAGATCGCCCGCGAACGCCTTAGGCAGATTCGGGCAGCATGATTACGACGCGGGCTTTGCCCTGTTGCGTATCCAGCCATGTGTCGGCATTTTCGACCGACTTTGCGGATTCGTAACAGGGAGTTCACACGATGAAGGGCAACGACAAGGTTATAGAGCGGCTCAACAACGCGCTGTTTCTGGAACTTGGAGCGGTGAACCAGTATTGGCTGCACTATCGGCTGCTGGATGACTGGGGCTACAAATTGCTCGCCAAGAAGGAGCGCGAGGAATCGATCGAGGAGATGGCCCATGCCGACAAGCTCGTCGAGCGCATCATTTTCCTCGAGGGCCATCCGAACCTTCAGTCGGTCGCTCCGCTCAAGATCGGCCAGAATGTGCGCGAAGTGCTTGAGGCCGATCTGGCCGGCGAGTACGAGGCGCGCACCGCCTACAAGGAATCGTATGACATCTGCCGCGATGCCGGCGACTACGTGACGATGAAGCTGTTCGAGGAACTGCTCAAAGACGAGGAAGGTCACATCGACTTCCTTGAGACCCAGCTGGAACTCCATGACAAGATCGGTCCGGAAAAATACGGGCAACTCAACGCCGCGCCGGCAAGCGAGGCAGAATAACGTCTCCCGGCAGCGGAAATCCGCCTTCGTGACCTTCCTTAGTGTCGGCTGGCTGCGTTGCTGCTGGACGTTCGCCTATCTGCGTGATCCGCGTTCCGGCCCTGCCTGGCAGGCACGGCCGCGCCGGAACCTGAAACTGGCCGGGCTGCTGACCGTGGCGCTGGCGGCCGGCAGCGTCCCGGCGGGCTCGCTGGAAACGCGGGTCGCCGCGGCCGACGAGTTGCCGCAAATCTTCCAGGCACGCGACGATCTGAACGAAAAGGACCTCAAGCGCGTGCGCAAGGTGGTCCGCCCGACGGAGGAGTTTTCCAAACCAGAGGCCTTCGAGATTATGGCGGCCGGCGCGGCGACTTCGCGCAAGCTTGTCAACCGCGACGCCTTCTCGCAATCCTCTGCCAATCTCGAGTTCGAGGAAGAACGCGACTTCAAGCTCGGCAACGCGCTGTTTCGCAAGCTCTGGGTCTCGTCTCCGTCCTCGACACAGGCGAGCGACGGTCTGGGCCCGCTCTACAATGCGCGTTCCTGCCAGTCCTGCCACATCAAGGACGGCCGCGGTCGCCCGCCCGAAGGCGACGAGACGCTCGGCGTCTCGATGTTCCTGCGTCTGGCGCGCCCGGCCGAGACGGATGCAGAACGCGCCGCCGTCGCGGATCATCTCGCCGTCAACTTTCCCGATCCGGTCTATGGCGGGCAATTGCAGGACATCGCCGTTCCCCCGCTCAGCCCCGAGGGCCGCATGGTCATCGACTACGAGGATGAGCCGGTTGAACTGGGCGACGGCACGATCGTCACCCTGAGAAAGCCATCCTACCGGGTCGAGGATCTCGCCTACGGCCCGCTGGCGCCCGGCACAACGCTTTCGCCGCGCGTCGCCCCGCAGATGATCGGCCTCGGTCTTGTCCAGGCGATCCATCCCGCCGACATCGCCGCCAATGCCGATCCCGACGACGCCGATGGCGACGGCATTTCGGGCGAGATGCAACTGCTGCGCACCGCGCCCGGTGCCGATCTTGAGCTCGGCCGCTTCGGTTGGAAGGCACAGAACCCGACGATACGCGCCCAGTCCGCCGGCGCCTTTGCCGGCGACATCGGCATTTCCTCACCCGACGTGCCGAATTCGCACGGCGACTGTACGGCGGCGCAGACGGATTGCCTCGCCATGCCGATCGGCGTGCAGGCGCGGCTGGGCGACACCGAGGCGCCTGACCCGGTCATGGAGCTCGTCACCTTCTATTCGGAGAATCTCGCCGTTCCGGCCCGCCGCGATGTCGACGACCCGCAGGTGCTGAAGGGCAAGGAATTGTTCTATGCCTCGGGCTGCGTTTCCTGCCACACACCGAAATTCGTCACGCGCCGTGACGCGGCGAACAAGGCGCATGCCTTCCAGCTCATCTGGCCCTATTCGGACTTCCTGCTGCACGACATGGGCGAGGGGCTTGCCGACGGCCAGCCGGTCGGCATGGCGGACGGGCAGGAATGGCGCACGCCGCCGCTCTGGGGCATCGGCCTGACGAAGACCGTGAGCGGCCACACCCAACTACTGCATGACGGTCGCGCGCGAAACCTGACCGAGGCGATCTTGTGGCACGGTGGCGAGGGGCAGACCGCGCGCGATTCCTTCGCCGCGATGCAAAAGACCGAACGCGACGCGCTGATCGCTTTCCTGGAGTCGCTTTGATGTCCCTGCATTTCGTTCGCGCGCTGGCCGTTTCGGCGGCGCTGCTTGTCGTCCCCTCGCTTCCCGCGCATGCGCAGGACATCGCGCACGACGCCGAAGGCAATGCGATCGTCGCCGACGCCGCCAGTCCGGGACAGATGCGCGACGTCATGATGACGGCGGCGAAGAAGGTCATCCAGTCGGGATATTTCCTCTTTGCCGCGGCCGGCAACGATCTGGTCGTCGCAACCGACGCCCTGTGCGTGCAGCCCGGCGAGGCGACGCTCGAGGGGGCCCGCAATGCCTTTACCGCGACGGCACTCGCCTGGGCGAGGGTGGAGAACATCCGCCTTGGCCCGGTGATGTCGGATAACCGGCTGGAGCGCGTGCTGTTCTGGCCCGACCGCAAGTCGATCGGGCTGCGGCAGGTCCAGGCGCTGCTGGTCGAAAAGGACGACAGCGCGCTCAAGGTCGAAACGCTGCGCGACAAATCCGTGGCCCTGCAGGGGCTGGGCGCGCTGGAATTCGTGCTCTTCGGCACTGGCTCCGACGACCTTGCGAAGGAAAGCGGCTATCGCTGCACCTACGCGCAGGCGGTCGCGCGCAATCTGGCCGGCATCGGCGAGGAACTCGAAACCGCATGGCAGAAGCCGGAAGAGGTGCTGTCGGTCTGGCTGCGCGATGACGATCCGGACCGGGCCACCGAAATGCTGAACGAGCTTGTCGGCGCGCTGGTGCACGGGCTGGAGGCGACACGCGACATCCGCCTGCGCGGTTTCCTCGGCGCCACGCCGGACAAGGACCGGCCGCGCGTTGCGCTGTTCCGTCGCTCCGGCAACACCGTGCCGATGATCGCCGCCGACATCGAAGGCCTGAGCGAACTGTTCGACAAATCCGCCATGGACACGCTGTTGCCGGACGATGTGCGCTCCATCGCCGGTTCCATCCGCTTCGAGTTCAACCAGTTGATCGACCTCGCAGGCAGCATCCAGAAGCCGGTCGCCGAAGCGCTCGCCGATCCCGAACTGCGCCAGCGCCTCGTCCTCATCGATCTGGTCATCGACAGCCTGATCGACCGTCTCGACACCCAGTACGCGCCGGCAACGGGGCTGGCCTCCGGCTTTTCCTTTTCGGACGGCGACTGATGTTCCGCGCGTCCAGGCAACAGGGCGTCAAACGTGAAAGCCTGATCGGGCGGCGCGATTTCATGGCCGCTGCCGGTGCCGGTTTCGCCGCACTGCTGGCACCGCGCGCGGCACTCGCCCTCGATGCCGCCGACGCGGTCTTCGCCTCCGCCTACAAGGCGCCGGACGGCGGCTATGGCGTGGCGACGCTCACCGAGGCCGGCGAGATCGTCCATGCCTGGCGGCTGCCCATGCGCGGCCACGACGTCGTCACCCATCACGCCTCCGGGCGGGGTGCAGCCTTCGCAAGACGGCCCGGTACGCATGGTCTCGCCTTCGATCTGACGCACAGGCACGCGCCGCAGGTGTTTTCGACGCCGGCCGGTCGGCATTTCTACGGCCATGGCGCGTTTTCGGCCGACGGCAAGCTGCTTTATGCGACCGAAAACGATTTCGACGGCGTGCGCGGCGTCGTCGGCATCTATGACGCGACGGACGGCTACCGGCGCATCGGCGAATTGCCGAGCCATGGCCTGGGGCCTCACGAAGCGATGCTGATGCCGGACGGCCGAACGCTGGCGATCGCCAATGGCGGCATCGAAACGCATCCGGACTATGGCCGCCGCCAGCTCAACCTGGCCGAGATGAAGCCCTCAATCGCCTTTGTCGATGTCGAGACCGGCGATCTGCTGACGCGCCACGATCTGCCGGAAGCCCATGCGCGGCTTTCGACCCGCCATGTCGATGTCGACGCGGACGGGCGCCTTTGGTTCGGCTGCCAGTATCAGGGCGAGGCGGGCGACACCGTGCCGCTGATCGGTCATGCCGGTGTGGATGCGCCGCTCGCATGGCTCGACCTGCCGGAGGAGGCGGGTGCCGCCCTGAAGAATTATGTTGGGGCCATCGTCGTCAATCGCGATTCAGGGCTGATCGGCCTGACCTCGCCCAGGGGCAATGCCGCCGTCGAGATAAACCCAGGCAGCGGAAGTCGTGCGAAGGCGCGGGACGTCACCGTGCGCCATCTTTCGGGCGTCAGCGGGCTCGCGCCCGATCGTGGCGGTTTCGTCTATTCCTCGATGAAGGGCGGCTTCAACGAACGGCCGACGGCCGAACTCTGGGACAATCACATCCGCGCGATCTGAACGAGGGTTCCGCAGCCGGTTAGTGCGTTTCAGGTTTTGTCGGAAACAGA
>JBHIWX010000097.1:0-15018 GCA_041987205.1 Rhizobiaceae bacterium
GGAAGCGCCGGAATATGTCCACATGCGCACGGTCTCGCCGATGAACGCGCCCGACAAGGCGACCGATATCGAGATCGCATTCGAAAAGGGCGACGCCGTCGCGCTGAACGGCAAGGCGATGAGCCCGGCGACCCTGTTTGCCGCGCTCAACGATCTGGGCCGCGACAACGGCATTGGCCGCATCGATCTCGTCGAGAACCGCTTCGTCGGCATGAAGTCGCGTGGTGTCTACGAGACGCCGGGCGGGACGATCCTGCTCGCCGCCCATCGCGCGATGGAATCGATCACGCTCGACCGCGGCGCGATGCATCTCAAGGACGAATTGATGCCGCGCTATGCCGAGCTGATCTACAACGGTTTCTGGTTCTCGCCGGAACGCGAGATGCTGCAGGCGGCGATCGACCACAGCCAGAAGGATGTCGAAGGCACGGTGCGGCTGAAGCTCTACAAGGGCAATGTCATCGTCACCGGGCGCAAGTCCGACAAGTCGCTCTATTCGGAGGAACTCGTGACCTTCGAAGACGATCACGGCGCCTACGACCAGAAGGACGCGGCGGGCTTCATCCGGCTGAACGCGCTGCGGCTGCGGACGCTGGCGAAGCGCAAGCGACGCCCGTAGCGGATCGGCGTCGACAGCATTCCGGCTCGGCGGCAATTCGCCGCCGACCAGGAATCGGTGATTGCGGAATCCGGCCGGCTTCGCCCATGATGGCGCGCATGCGGGGGGCGAAGCGATGGCGGACGGCACAGACCCTGACGGAACACATCCCGGCGAAGCGAAACCGGACAGGCACGCGGACACGACGTTGCGCGCCAATGCGCGTTCGCGCATGTCGCGCTACCGGCTCATCCAGGCGCTGATCGCATTTGCGCTGATCGCGGTTGCCGCCTTCGGCGGCTGGTACCAGTTCTGGCGCGAAAAGGCCCCCATGGTGCTGACCGTCGGGGCGGGGCCTTATCTTTCCGATTCCTACGAACTGATGCGCGAGGTGGCGGAGGTCGTTGCCCGGCACACGGATCGGCTCGTCGTGCGCGTGGTGCCGACACGCGACTCCAGCCGCAACATCACGCTGCTCAACGAGGGCAAGGTGGATCTGGTGACGATCCGCTCCGACACGCCGGTCATTTCCAGCGTGCGCCTGATCGCCAATCTGTTTCCCGACTATTTCCAGCTTCTGGCGCGGCGCGACAGCAACATCCGTGTCGTGCGCGACCTGATCGGCAAGAAGGTCGCCATCCCGCCTTTCGGCACCGACGAGTTCCGTTCCTTCTGGATCATCGGCGACCACTACGACCTGCCGATCTCGGAGGTGAAGTGGGAATCCATGTCGTTTGCCCGGGCCTCGCGCGAGTTCCAGGCCGGCACGATCGACGCGGTGTTCACGGTACGCTCGCTGCGCGATCGCAGGCTGCTCAACCTGTTCGAGGATGCCAAGCTGAAGAACCTTCCGATCCGCTATCTGGAGATCGACCAGGCCGAGGCGATCGCGGTGAAGCGGCCGTTCCTGCAGGCCGGGCTGATCCCGAAGGGCGTGTTCGCCGGCGACGGGCCGACCCCCGGCCGCGATACGCTGTCGTCGGCGGTGCAGCGCGTGCTGGTCACGCGTGACGATGTTGACGCCGACGCAATCGCGGAGCTGACGCGCATTCTGTTCGAGCATCGGCTGGACCTGACGATCCGCTTCGCGCTCGCCTCGGCCATCGGCCAGCCGGATACCGAGCGCGGCCTGAGCGTGCCGCTGCATGCGGGTGCGCAGCGCTTCTACGATCGCGACGAACCTTCATTCCTGCAGGAAAACGCCGAGCCGCTGGCGCTGATGGTCACCGTCATCGCCATGCTCGTTTCGGCCATGCTGGCACTGCGGTCGCGGCTGATGACGCGGCAGAAAAACCGCATGGACAGCTACAATTACGTGCTGCTCGACATTGCCGAGCGGGCCAATGCCGTCTCCGATCCGCAGGCACTGCGCCGGCTGCGGGCGGAGATGTTCTCGACGCTCGAAAACGTGGTGCGCGCGCTCGACACCGACGAGGTGACGGAAGAAGGCTTCCAGTCCTTCTCGCTTCTGTGGGAATCGGTGCGCGAAATGCTGAACGAGCGTGACGTCGAACTGAAGGAACGCACCTGACGCGCCTTGAGCAGAGGCGAGGCGATGCAGCGCCCCTTGCAGCCGGGTTGGCGCCGGCATAGATGCGGATAGACTTGCCGGCCGGACAGCTAGCGCCCGGCATTCACGTACAGTCCCACGAAAGGTCCCCATGTCTTCCAGCAGCACAAAACCCGCCGACACGTTCAATGCCGCGCTGACGCAATGGGACGGGCCGCTTGGTCTGCCGCGTTTCGACGCCATTGAGGACAAGGACTTCGCACCTGCCTTCGAAGCCGCGATGGCGGCCCATGCCGACGAGATCGATGCCATCGCGTCGGCCGAAGAGGCGCCGGATTTCGACAGCGTTATCACGCGGCTGGAACTGGCCGGCGAGGCGCTGTCGCGGGTCGGCGCGCTGTTCTGGAACCGGGCGGGCGCGCACACCAATCCCGACATCCAGGCGCTGGAACGCCAGATTGCGCCGAAACTTTCGCGGCACTATTCGAAGATCGCGCAGAATCGCGCGTTGTTCGCCCGCGTCGACGCGGTTTGGCAGAACCGCGAGGCCGCTGGGTTCAGCGTCGAGCAGATGCGCGTGCTGGAACGCCACTGGAAGGGTTTCGTGCGGGCCGGCGCCAATCTGGGCGAAGACGAGCAGAAGGAACTGGCGGGGATCAACGAGAAGCTCGCCCTGCTCGGCGCGCAGTTCGGACAGAATATCCTGGCCGACGAGGCGAAATGGTGCCTGCATCTCACCGACGAGGCCGATCTCGCCGGTCTGCCCGATTTCCTCGTCGAGGCGATGACACAGGCGGCACGCGAGCACGGTTACGAGGCGGGTTATGCCGTGACCCTGTCGCGCTCGATCATCGAGCCGTTCCTGACCTTTTCCGAACGCCGCGATCTGCGCGAGACGGCCTATCAGGCATGGATCGCGCGAGGCGAGGGCAGGTTCGGCGCGGTCGACGGGGGCGCCGACAACCGGCCACTGGTCGCCGAGATACTTTCGTTACGCGCGAAGAAGGCCGCGATGCTGGGCTACGAGAATTTCGCCGCCTACAAGCTCGATGACACGATGGCCAAGACGTCCGACGCTGTGAACGGACTGCTGATGCCGGTCTGGGAAAAAGCGCTGGAGCGCGCCGGCGAGGAAGCGCAGGCGCTGGAGGGTCTGATCGCCGAAGCCGGCCACAATCACGGGCTGGAGGCCTGGGACTGGCGGTTCTATGCCGAGAGGTTGCGGCAGCGCGAATTCGATTTCTCCGAAGGCGAGTTGAAGCCCTATCTGCAGCTCGACCGGATCATCGAGGCTGCGTTCGACGTGGCGGGGCGCCTGTTCGGGCTCTCCTTCCGGCGGCGCGAGGACATCACGGCCTATCATCCGGATGTCCGGGTTTTCGAGGTGCTCGACGGAGCCGGCGAGATCGTCGGCATCTTCATGGGCGATTATTTCGCCCGGCCCTCGAAGCGCTCGGGCGCATGGATGAGCGGCCTGCAGGGCGAGCACAAGCTTCCCACCGGGTCGGGCCTCGGCAGATTGCCATTCATCTACAATGTCATGAATTTCGCCAAGGGGGCGCCCGGCCAGCCGAGCCTGCTGTCGATGGACGACGCGCATACGCTGTTCCACGAATTCGGCCACGCGCTGCACGGCCTGCTCACGCAGGCAACCTATCCCTCCGTCGCCGGCACGTCGGTCTCGCGCGATTTCGTCGAACTGCCGTCGCAGCTCTACGAGCACTGGCTGACCGTGCCTGAAATCCTGAAGAAATACGCGGTGCATTACCGTACCGGCGAACCGATCCCGCAGGAACTGATCGACCGGGTGATCGCCGCGCGCAACTTCAACGAAGGTTTCCGGACGGTTGAGTATACGGCCTGCGCGCTGGTCGACATGGCCTACCACACAGCCGAAAAGGTCGACGATCCGATGGGGTTCGAAGGCGAGAAGCTTTCGGAACTGACCATGCCGAAGGCGATCGCCATGCGCCACCACACGCCGCATTTTGCCCATGTCTTCGCGGGCGACGGCTATTCGGTCGGCTATTATTCTTACATGTGGTCGGAAGTGCTCGATGCCGATGCGTTTTCCGCGTTCGAAGAAAAGGGCGATGCCTTCGACGCGGCGTTGGCGGAGAAATTGCGGGCCAACATCTATGCTTCGGGCGGCACGGTCGATCCCGAGGACGCCTACAAGGGCTTTCGCGGCAAATTGCCGAGCGCCGAGGCGATGATGGAAAAGCGCGGATTGGTGTAAGATTGCACCGGGTATACAACCGGTCGGGATTGCCGGTCCGGGCAGGCTGACGGAACGACACCGTTTCGTCGATGAAGAGGCGGTTGAACGATGCATTGGTCTTTTCCGATCGCGAAGGTCGCGGGCAGCGAAATCAGGGTCCACGTCACCTTCTTCCTGCTGCTCGCATGGATCGGCATTGTCCAGTTCCAGCAGGGCGGCCAGCCGGCGGCCATCGAAGGCGTGGCCTTCGTCATCGCGATCTTCGCCTGCGTGGTGCTGCACGAGCTGGGCCATGCTCTTGCGGCACGGCGCTACGGCATCAAGACGCCCCGGATCACCCTGCTGCCGATCGGTGGCGTGGCCGAACTGGAGCGCATGCCGGAAAATCCGCTGCACGAGATCGTCGTCGCGGTGGCCGGGCCGCTAGTCAATGTCGTCATCGCGCTGGTGCTGGTCTACGGATTCGGCGCGGTGCTCAGCGCCGATGCGATGGAGGCGATCGAGAACCCGGCGCTCAGCTTCCTGAGCCGCGTGGCGGCGGTCAATGTCGTGCTGGTGCTGTTCAATCTCATTCCGGCCTTTCCCATGGATGGCGGGAGGGTGCTGCGCGCGCTGCTGGCCATGCGGTTCGGCCGGACGAAAGCGACGGACATCGCGGCGCGGACCGGCCAGGGGCTCGCCTTCGTCTTCGGCTTTCTCGGCCTGATCAGCGGCAATGTGCTGCTCGTCTTCGTCGCGATCTTCGTCTATCTGGCGGCCTCGGGCGAGGCGATGGCGGTCAATCTGCAGGACGCGGCGCGCTCGCTCGACGTGCGCGACGCGATGATCACGGAATACGAGACGCTCGGACCCAATGCGACGCTGGACGATGCCGTGGAACTGCTCCTGCGCACCACGCAGCACGAATTCCCGGTGATCGACGGGAGCCGGCATGTGCGCGGCGTGCTGACGCGCGAGGCGATGGTCGCTGGCCTTCAGGCGAGCGGTCGCGAAACGCCGGTGGTCGACGTCATGGACCGGGACGTGCCGACGGCCGATCTCGATGGCGGGCTCGAGGCGGCGCTCAACAAGCTGCAATCGGGCGGGATGGCCGGCGGTGCGAGCATCGTCGCGATCACCGATGCCGACGGAAAGCTTGTGGGCTACATCAACCGCGAGAATATCGGCGAACTGGTCATGGTGCGCACGGCCATCGCGCGCTGATTGCCGGCTCCATCCTTGCGGGACAAGACGCGAAGGCGTCACCCAATCTTCGCGGTTTCTTCACATCGTTGATCGACGGCTGACAAACAGGCTTGGCTATTTTCGCGCGTATGGCAATCATGCCGACCGGGAGACCCGCCAGATGAAACCATTCAGCCAGTCACGCCGCACGCTCCTCAAGGGCGCCGGCGCCCTTTCCGCCTTCTACGCCACCTCCGTGGCGCTTCCCTATTATTCGCGCGCCAATGCCCGCCCCGTCTTCACCCATGGTGTGCAGTCGGGCGATGTCGATGCCGCTTCCGGCATGATCTGGACACGGGTCGACCGGCCGTCGCGGGTCGCCTTCGAGGTGGCGACACGCGAGAGTTTCACCGATTCGGTTCGGCTGGCGACGCTCGACGCGCTGCCGACATCAGATTTTACGGTCAAGCGCCTGATCGAGGACCTGCCTGCCGACCAGGACATCTTCTACCGCATGGTCGCGACCGACCTGGCCGATACCAATGTGTCTTCCGAGCCGATCACGGGCCGCTTCCGCACCGCGCCGGCCGGCAAGCGCGACATTCGCTTCGCGTGGTCGGGCGACACGGCAGGGCAGGGCTGGGGCATCGACGATACCGGCATGCTGACCTATGCGAAGATCGCCGGCCACCGGCCGGACTTCTTCCTGCACTCCGGCGACACGATCTATGCCGACGGGCCGATGACCGACGAGGTCGAGCTCAGGGACGGCACCAAATGGGTCAACAGGGTGCTGGTCGACGAAAAGCGAAAGGTTGCCGAGACGCTCGACGAGTTTCGCGGCCAGTGGAAATACAACATGCTGGACGAGCATGTCCGCGCGCTTTCGGAAGTTTGCCCGACCTTCTACCAGTGGGACGACCACGAGGTCTCCAACAACTGGTCTTCTTCGAAGAACCTCGCTGCCGACGACCGCTACAGCGAGAAGTCGATCGCGATGCTGTCGGCGCGTGCCGGCCGTGCCTTCCACGAGATGACGCCGATCCGCTACACGCCGGCCGAACCCGGCCGCGTCTACCGCAAGATCACCTATGGGCCGCTGCTCGACGTTTTCTTCCTCGACATGCGTTCCTATCGCGGGGCGAACGGGCCGTCGATGGAAGACACGCTGACGCCGGAGGCGCGCATTCTGGGCGAGCAGCAGGTTGCCTGGCTGAAGCGCGAGCTCGCCAATTCGAAGGCGACGTGGAAGGTGATCGCCGCCGACATGCCGCTCGGCCTGATCGTCTGGGACGACTGGCAGACGCAGTCCGGCGCCGAGGCCGTCGCCAATGGCGACAACGGCCCGGCAAAGGGCCGCGAACTGGAAATCGCCGACCTGTTGCGCTTCATCAAGTCGGCAAACGTCACCAACACGGTGTGGCTGACCGCCGACGTGCACTATACGGCGGCGCATTATTACGACCCGTCCAAGGCGCAGTTCCAGGATTTCGAACCGTTCTGGGAATTCGTCTCCGGCCCGCTGCATGCGGGAACTTTCGGGCCCAACGCGCTCGACATGACGTTCGGTCCGGAAGTGAAGTTCGTGAAGGCGCCGACGGCCGAGCAGGGTGCCAACCTGCCGCCGTCGGCGGGCCTGCAGTTTTTCGGGCTGGTCGACATCGACGGCGACACCGAGCAGATGACGGTGCGATTGATGGACCGCGCCGACACCGAATTGTGGAAGATCACGCTCGATCCGATCCGCAAGGCCTGAGCATCTCAAGCCATCGAGACATCATGGCGGGCCTCGGCCCGCCATTTTTCCTGCCCGCCCCCGGTGGCCTGCCGCGCTTTTTCCCGCGACACCCTTTGCCATGCCGCATCCGGCTGATATCCAGCACGCGTCAATGGCAAGTAGGAGCAGGACATGGAGCAGCGAAGGCTTGGCAAGAACGGACCTCTGGTCGGTGCGATGGGGCTCGGCTGCATGAGCTTTGCCGGTGTCTATGGCTCGGCCGACATCAAGGAAGTCCATGCTACGCTGGCGAGGGCGCTGGAACTGGGCGTGACCCATCTCGATACCGCGCTGATCTATGGCAACGGCCTTTCGGAAGAGATGATCGGTTCCTTCATCAAGGACCATCCGGGCCGTTTTTCCATTGCTACCAAGGGCGGCATTGTCACCCAGCCGACGCGGCGCTTCGACAATTCTCCAGACTATCTGCGCGAGGCGCTGGAAGGGTCGCTGAAGCGACTCGGTGTCGACCATGTCGATCTCTACTACATCCACCGCCGCGACCCCTCGATCCCGATCGAGGAGGTGACCGGAACGCTCGCCCGCTTCGTGGAGGAGGGCAAGATCGGCGGTATCGGCTATTCGGAGATCGCGCCCTATTCGCTGGAACGTGCGGCGTCGGTCCATCCCGTCATGGCGGTGCAGAACGAATATTCGATGTGGACGCGCCTGCCCGAACTCGGCCTGCTCCAGGCCTGCGAGCGGCTTGGAACCACGTTCGTGCCGTTTTCGCCGGTGGCGCGCGGCATGTTCGGCATGACGCCGCCCGACCGATCGACCTGGGGTGAACAAGACTTCCGGCGCAACAGTCCGCGTTTCATGGAGCCGCATTTCAGCGCCAATCTGGAAAAGGTGGCTAAACTGCGCGACTTCGCGGCCGAACGTGGCTGGACCATGCCGGCGCTGGCGATTGCCTGGGTGCTTGCGCAGGGCGAGCATCTGATCCCCATTCCCGGCACGCGATCGCCCGAGCATCTGGAACAGGATGCAGCCGGCGTCGACATCAAGCTGACGGCCGAAGATCTGGCGGCTATCGAGGCGATCGCACCGGCCGGCTTCGCGCATGGCCCGCGCTACAACGATGCGCAGCGGGTAGGGCCGGAGGACTATTGCTGAGGCTCCTCTTCGCCTAACCCCTTTCGCATCTGCACAAAAGCGACTATATGCGCGGCAACCGAAAAACGCCGCGCCTTCGCCCGCCAAGGGATTCGACGCGCGGCCCTCATTCCAAGAAGAACACCTATGGCCCTGCGCAATATTGCGATCATTGCCCATGTCGACCATGGCAAGACCACCCTCGTCGATGAACTCCTCAAGCAGTCCGGTGTCTACCGGGATAACGAGCGCGTCCAGGAACGCGCGATGGATTCCGGCGATCTGGAAAAGGAACGCGGCATCACCATCCTCGCCAAGGCGACCTCGGTCGACTGGAAGGGCACACGCATCAACATCGTCGATACGCCGGGACACGCCGATTTCGGCGGCGAGGTGGAACGCATCCTGTCGATGGTCGATGGCGCCATCGTTCTCGTCGATGCCGCCGAAGGGCCGATGCCGCAGACGAAATTCGTCGTCGGCAAGGCGCTCAAGGTCGGCCTGCGCCCCATCGTTGCCGTCAACAAGGTGGACCGCTCGGATGCGCGTGCCAATGAGGTGATCAACGAGGTTTTCGACCTGTTCGCGGCGCTCGACGCCACCGACGAGCAGCTCGACTTCCCGATCCTCTACGGTTCGGGCCGCAACGGCTGGATGAACACCGATCCGGAAGGCCCGCAGGATGCAGGTCTTGCCCCGCTGTTCGACATGGTGCTCGAACATGTGCCCGAGCCGACGGTCGAGGAAGGTCCGTTCCGCATGATCGGCACAATCCTCGAGGCCAATCCGTTCCTCGGGCGCATTATCACCGGCCGCATCGCTTCGGGGTCGATCAAGCCGAACCAGGGCGTGAAGGTGCTGGGCCAGGACGGCAGGCTGATCGAAAACGGCCGCATCTCCAAAATTCTCGCCTTCCGCGGTCTTGAGCGCCAGCCGATCGACGAGGCGCATGCCGGTGACATCGTCGCGATCGCGGGCCTGTCGAAGGGCACGGTCGCCGACACGTTCTGCGACCCGTCGGTCGCGGCACCCATGACGGCCCAGCCGATCGACCCGCCGACGGTGACGATGAGCTTCATCGTCAACGATTCGCCGCTTGCCGGTACCGAGGGCGACAAGGTGACAAGCCGCGTCATCCGCGACCGGCTATTGCGCGAGGCGGAGGGCAATGTCGCGCTGAAGATCGAGGAAGCGGCCGAAAAGGATTCCTTCTACGTCTCGGGGCGCGGCGAATTGCAGCTCGCCGTGCTGATCGAGACGATGCGCCGAGAGGGTTTCGAACTCGCCGTTTCACGGCCGCGCGTGGTGATGAAGAAGGGCGATGACGGCACCGTACTCGAGCCGATCGAGGAAGTCGTCATCGACGTCGACGAGGAACATTCCGGCGTGGTCGTGCAGAAGATGAGCGAGCGCAAGGCGGAGATGACTGAACTGCGTCCTTCGGGCGGCGACCGGGTGCGCCTCGTCTTCCATGCGCCGACACGCGGGCTGATCGGCTACCAGTCGGAACTGCTCACCGACACGCGCGGCACGGCGATCATGAACCGTCTGTTCCATGACTATCAGCCCTTCAAGGGCGAGATCGCCAGGCGCATCAATGGCGTACTTCTTTCCAACCAGGCCGGTGAAGCCGTCGCCTATGCGATGTTCAACCTGGAAGACCGCGGTCCGATGATCATCGAGCCGGGCCAGAAGGTCTATCAGGGCATGATCATCGGCATTCACACGCGCGACAACGATCTCGAGGTCAATGTGCTCAAGGGCAAGCAGCTCACGAACATACGCTCGGCCGGCAAGGACGAGGCGGTGAAGCTGACGCCGCCAGTCCGCATGACGCTGGAACGCGCGCTTGCCTGGATCCAGGACGACGAACTGGTCGAGGTCACGCCGAAATCGATCCGGCTCAGAAAGCGCTATCTCGACCCGCATGAGCGAAAGCGTTTCGAAAAGGCACAAGCCAGCGCCTGATCGGCGGGTCGGCATGTGGAAAGTGCCGCCCGAAGGCACTTTTTCACCCCTGGGTGCTTGTTGGTTAATGAAAAGTTAACCTATGATCTGCCCATGGGCATGATCACCATAGGAACGCGCCGGGCCGAACCATCCGACGCTAGGGCTATCGCAGCGGTGCACGACGCATCGTGGATGAACGCCTATGCCGGAATCCTGCCGCACAAGGCGCTGACGCGGATGATCCGCCGGCGCGGCGAACGCTGGTGGCACGACGCCATCCGCCGCTCGACCATGGTGGTGGTCGTCGAGGTTGGCGAAACGATCGCCGGCTATGCGACGCTGGGGCGCAACCGGGTCTCGACCCTGCCCTTCGAGGGCGAGGTCTACGAGCTCTACCTCAAGCCGGAATTCCAGGGCATCGGCCTCGGCCAGAAGCTGTTTCTGGCCGCGCGGAGCGAATTGAAACGGCGCGGCATGAAGGGCACCGTCGTATGGGTGCTGGCCGACAACGACCCGGCGATCGGTTTCTACGAGAATGCCGGTGGCCGGGCGGTTGCCGAAGGCGCCGAGCAGTTCGATGACAAGAAGCTGCGCAAGATTGCCTTCGCCTGGAACTAGGCTCCAACTCTGATTTTTCTGATCACAGCCCGGTAGGATCACCCGACAAAGGTCCGCGCGTACCGTAAAAGGCCGGGCGATCGGCGCCGCATTGGAAACCCGGTGCGATGTCGTCGGCGACCTGACGGGCCAGTTCGTTGGCGTTGGCATTGGCGCGTGCGTCGACATAGCCGACCGGGCAGGATGGTTCGCCATCCGAATGCGCCACGGTCGAGATCACCAGGACCTGCCCCGTGCTTTCGGGCGTGACCGCGCCATCGTCGTTCATGTTCTCGACGAAGAAGCGGTGGATTGCTGCGACGGGCTCGCCGCCCGACAACCGCCATTCGACGGTGGTGTTGGCGCGGTTGAACTGGCTGAAGCTGTTCCAGGGGATTTCGTCGGGCACCGACAGGCCGTAGAAGGCCGACTGGCGCAGATCGCCCTCGCACAGGCGGATAAGGTAACCGGCATGGCCCGGGCAGGTGGCGCAATTGCCCTGACCTTCCTCCTCCTGCTCGGGCGTCATCGCGTCCCAACGGCAGGTCTTTTCGAGGTCCAGCTTCGTGTAGATGCTGTCATTGGCAAAGGAATTCGTCGTCAGGGCCAGAAGTGCGGCGACTGCCACAACAGGCGACAGCAGGCGTTTGGAGGGTTTCAACAACATCGTGTCAGGCTCCCATGGTGCGGCGGTCCGCGCATTGCGTTGCACTGCACAAAAGTCTATCAAGCGGCCAATCAGGACTTCCGCAAAGGAAACCATCATGCGCATCGACGCAATAGCCATCGGTTCCACGCCGCCCGAGGATGTCAACGTCATCATCGAAGTGCCCGTTGGCGGGCAGCCGATCAAGTACGAGATGGACAAGGAAGCCGGCACCCTCATCGTCGACCGTTTCCTCTACACGCCGATGACCTATCCCGGCAATTACGGCTTCGTGCCGCACACCCTGTCGGACGATGGCGACCCGATCGACGTGCTGGTCTGCAATACGCGCCCGCTGGTGCCCGGCTGCCTGATCAATGTGCGGCCGATCGGCGTCCTCATCATGGAGGACAATTCCGGTCAGGACGAAAAGATTCTCGCCGTTCCGAGCTCGCATCTGACCAAGCGCTATGACGGCGTTCAGGAATATTCGGACCTGCCGGACATCACGCTGCAGCAGATCTCGCATTTCTTCGAACACTACAAGGATCTCGAACCCGGCAAATGGGTGCGCATCGGCGATTTTCAGGGTGCTGACGACGCAAAGCGGCTGATCGTGGAAGCGATCGAGCGGGCGAAGGGCGCGTAGCAGCGCCCCTTTCCCGACGCCCTGTCGACACCGGTCGATCAGGCAAATCTTCCCAACATTTCCGAGAGTGCCGCACGTTCATCGTCGCCGCATTCGACGTGCAGTGTCTTGAGCCGGCTGGTATGGCCGGCGATGACCGATACGGCGGATTTGGGGACGCCAAGCGTCTTTGCGACCAGCACTTCCAGCGCCTTGTTGGCCTTGCCGTCTTCCGGCACGGCGCGCACGCGTGCGGCGAGGTGGGTCTTGCCGTCCGAATCGGCCCTTGTCCCGTCAATGGCATCACGCGAGGATTTCGGGGTCAGGCGGACAATTAGGCGAATACCATCGTCCGATGGTGTGCAGAATGCCGGCCAGCCGTCGGTCACAGGCCCGGCCCGGGATCAGGCAAGAGCGGGGACGATCGTGGTCCAGATGAGCTGGCGCAGGAAGAAGATGATCAGCAGCACGACGATCGGCGAAATGTCGATGCCACCCAGATCGGGCAGGACATTGCGGATCGGTCGCAGCACCGGCTCGGTGATGCGGTAGAGGAAATTGCCGATCATGGCGACGAAATCGTTGCGCGGATTGACCACGTTGAAGGCGTAGAGCCAGGAGAAGATCGCGCTGGCGATGATCAGCCACATGAAGATGGAAAGCGCCAGGTCGATCGTCTGGAAGAGTGCGATCACGGGTATCTCCTGTTGCTGCCGTCCGCGTCCGGGTTCATCTATCGTCGCGGCAACGCTTCTTCAAGCCCGGCGCGACATTGTGGCGAATCAGTCCTGACCGCCATCCTTGCGGATACGCTGCTTCATTTCCATCCGGTCACGCGAATTCACGTCGAGCAGTTCGGCGACGCGCCAGACGATGTTGTCTTCCAGTTCATGGACGACGCCGTCGGCATAGACCATCTCCCACAGGCTGGCGATCAGCTCCAGCCGCGACTCGTAGTCGAGTTCGCGCTTGAGGGTGGAAGTGAAGCGATAGAGATCGATCGCCTCATTGTCGGCCTCGCGTGCGGTCTCGATCAGTTCGGCGGTTTCGGCGGCGGAAAGCCCGAAATGCCCGGTGATGCGCGAGGCGAGCGTTTTCTTTTCCTCGTCGGTGACGATGCCGTCGGCGGCGATGACGTGAAACATCAGCGCTGCTTCGGCGACCTGGCGGTCGTCGACATCGATGGCATCGCGTTCGTCGGCCTCGGCGAAGAAGAGTTTCTTGAGCTTATCGAACACTTCGGAAAGTCCCGGTTGCCCCGTGCCGACGGGCCTTGCGATCGACGGGAGGTGGATGGTGCCGCTTGTCAGACTCGAACTGACGACCTCCGCATTACGAATGCGATGCTCTACCAACTGAGCTAAAGCGGCGGATCGGGTCGCGACCCTTGTCGCGAAACCGCGCCCTTATATCGCAAGGGCGAGCGCGAATCATCCCCTTTTTGGCGATGAAATCACGCAATCTCGTGCCGGCGTCTGTCGGCGCGAAACGGTCAGAACAGGCGGAAGGACTTCTCGTCCTTGTCGGCGGCGTCCGGGTCGACGCCGGGATCGTCGGGACGCCGGCTGAGCGGAAAGATGTCGTCCGGCTTGTCGTCCTCTGGCGTGTCCTCTTCGGCGCCGGTCTCCGCCGTTTCGGCCTCTTCAGGCTTGCTTTCAGACGCCGTGTCCGTCGCGATATCTTCGGCGGCGGGTGCGCTCTTCGCGTCGACCCTCACGGTTTCGGCGGGGCGAACGGGTTCCGGCGAGCCGGGCTCGGTCACCTCCTCGACAATGTCTTCGGCTTCGAGCGTCATCGTCGTTTCGGTCGGGGTCGTCACGCTGGCGGTCATGCCTTCCGGCGTCTGAAGATCGTCGACCTCCCCGGCGTCCTCGGGGATATCGTCGGACACCTCGAAACCGGTCGGCGGGGCTTCGAGCAGGCCGGTCGGTGCCTTCCATTCGAAGGCATCGATGCGGCCGCTGATCGGGGAAATCGGCAGCCAGCGCTCGCTGGTCATGCCGTCGGCCATCCAGGCGGGATCGCGCGGCGCGCGCACCGCACGGGCGAGCCAGTCGCGCATGCGGCCCCGGTCGCCGAATTCGCCTTCCTCGATGTCGGCCATGATCAGGCAGGCGCGTTGCGTCGGGCGGGTGGCGAGCACGGGTGCAACAGCTTCACGCGCGACCTTCCATTCGGTGGCGGCGATCGCGGCATCGGCAAGCGCCAGCCCGCTTTCCGGATCGTCGGGCTGAAGCGATTGCAGCTTGCGGGCGCGCTTCAGGCGGTCGCGCACCGAATCGCCGCTGCGCAAATGGACATAGGCGTCGGCGATGTCGGGGTGCGGCGCCTTCTTCCAGGTGGTTTCCAGAATTTTCGCGGCGCGGCGCAAATCGTCGCCACGGGCAAGGGCGGCGGCGGCCGTGGTCGCGGCTGGGACGAGATCGTCGGCAAGGCGATGCGCCTCGCGGGCAAGCTTGGCCGCCTTGCCGGGTTCGGCGGCGAGTTCCGCCGTGGCCTCGGCGGTCAGCAGGACCGCGCGTTTGCGGGCGGCCTCTTCCTTGTCGACCGTACCGGCTGAACGCATCTGCTCCAGTGTTGCCAGCGCGCCGGTCCAGTCGCCTTCCGCCGACTGGTGCTTGAGCATGGCGTTGCCGGCCCAGGAGATCGCCGGCGCGGCTTTCGACGCTTCCTCTGCATAGTGGCGCGCGGCTTCGCGGGCGCCTTCGCGCTCGGCTTCGAGATAGAGACCGCGCAGCGCGACGAGTTTGGTGTCGTCGTCCTCCAGCAGCACCGCATGGGCCTTGGCATAGGCATAGGGCAGGGGATGGCGGATGGCCATGGTCCGTCGTC
>JBHIWX010000098.1:0-14222 GCA_041987205.1 Rhizobiaceae bacterium
CGGACGTGCCCAAGATCGAGGCTGCGCTGATGCTGCACTATGCCGGGCTGGACGAGCGTATCAATGCCGGCATCGACACCTACCGGCAGGCGCTGGAAGCCAATGGCAAGGATTTCACAATCCATGTCTATGAGGGCGTGAACCATGCCTTCAACAACGACACTTCGGTGGCGCGCTACGACAAGACGGCGGCTGATCTCGCATGGCGCCGGACCGTCGATTTTCTCAAGGAGAAGCTGAGCTAGCGTCACCGGCTGGCGTCCACATTTGCGCCGCATCGCGGTGGAACATGGCAGCATGCGTAGACTTCGACGTTTCCTCCTGATCCTGCTCGCGATCTTCATCGTACCCGCGCTCGCCTCCACGGCGCTCTGGGCGTTTGCCGACCGGCCGATAAGCTGGCGCAGTGCAGATTGGGGTGCTTCCGGCGTGCTGCCGCCGGCTGCCAGCGAGGAACAGGCCGTTGTCCATGTTATGGCGGCGCGGGCCGGTGGGCTTAAGGGCGCGCTCGCCGTTCATTCCTGGATCGTGATGAAACGGGCAGGGGAGGTGCCTTACGAGCGCTACGACAAGGTCGGCTGGGGCAATCCGGTGCGCCGCAACGCCTATCCGCCGGACGGCTACTGGTATTCCAACACGCCGTTTGTCGTGCGCACGCTAAAGGGAAGCGAAGCCGAAAGGGCAATACCGAAGATCGAGGCGGCGATCGCCAGTTACCCCTATGCCAATCGCGGCGGCTATCGCATTTGGCCGGGGCCGAATTCCAATTCCTTCGTGGCGCATGTGCTGCGCGAGGTGCCGGAGATCGGCGCCGTGCTGCCGCCCAATGCGGTTGGCCGTGACTTTCTGTCGGGCGGGCGTTTGTTCGCGGTCGATTCCGACGGTCTCGACGTTCACGTGTCGCTGTTCGGCCTGGCCGGGATCGCTGCAGGCGTTCGGAGCGGGTTGGAAATTCACCTGTTCGGGCTGGTATCCGGCTTTGATATCGCCCGGCCAGCGCTCAAGATCGCGGGCTTCGGTAGGGTCGGGTTCTGATCAAAGCGCGCGCGTGTTGGCGCGGAGCCATTCGGCAAAACGATCCTCCGTCACGTCTCCCGACGCAACGCCCAGCATGGCCTGTGTCGCATCAGCCTCGCTGGCGATCAGTTCCAGTCCGTTGATGCGCAAGAAGACGAACGCGGCGAGGAATGCGGTGCGCTTGTTGCCATCGACATAGGGATGGTTCTTGGCGATACCGACGGCGTATGCCGCGGCCAGCGCGTGGAGATCGTCCACGCCATAGGCGTATTGATTGCGGGGTCTGGCGAGCGCGGATTCCAGCATGCCGTGGTCCCGCGTGCCCGAAGCGCCGCCATGCTCGGCCAGTTGGCGGTCATGCATGGCATGGATGGCGCTTTCGAGCAGCCATTTGGGTTCGTTCACTTCGACAACGCCCTGAGTGTGTTCCTGTAGACCGACATGCCCTGTTCGGCAGCCGCCATCTGCTCTTCGAAATCAGGATCGTACTGGGTGATCCGCATGGAGCCATCGGGCGCCTCGGTGACGAACAGCTTGTCGCCGTCACTCACGCCGAGCCGCTGCAAGACGTCCTTCGGCAAGACGACACCGAGCGAATTGCCGATCTTTCTGATCTTGAGCATGCCCATGGAAATCTCCAGCGAACGAAGTGAGTTTTACATAAGTTATAACGTGGGTGCTGTGGATACAAGTGTTGTAACAGACGATGCCCGTCAATCTCACTCAACCCCAAGCCCGACCGTAACACGTCAGTGCAGATGCGCCTCGCGGCTCTGCTCGATCAGGGCCGAGTTGAAATAACGCAGCGCGCGGACCTGGCTCGCCCAGCCGGCGAGTTTCTCGTCGTCCTCGGGATCGACGACCGGCAAGGCGTCGTGGCCGCCCTGGTCGAAGAGGCGCAGCGCGTGTTCCAGCGTGTCTTCGCCCTTGAGTACCGGCAGGTCAGGGGCGGCTTCCTCGAGCGTCTCCGGCTCGTCCTCGGCGCGCGGAGTCATGAAATCGCGCACCCGGCGCACGCGCACCACATGCATGTGCGGCCCCTCGCGCAGGAACAGGCCACGCATCTCGAGCTGCCAGTGGAAGAAGGAATGGCCGTGCAGGGCGTTGTTGATGCCGTTGGAGATCGATACGGCGAGCAGAAGCGCGATGGAAAGTGCATAGCCGCCGGTCAGTTCGAACACCATCACGGTGGTCGAGATCGGAGCGCCCAGCACGGCGGCTGCGACCGCGCCCATGCCCAGAATGGCGTAGAGCCCCTGGCTTGACGCCATGTCGGGGAAGATGGAGGCCGCGATCAGGCCATAGGCGCCGCCGGCCATGGCGCCGAGATAGAGCGAGGGCGAGAAGATGCCGCCGCCGAACCTTGATGCCAGCGTGATCGCGGTCGCCGCCGTCTTGGCGACGAGCAGCATGAGCATCAGCGTCAGCGTGAGGTCGTTCTGCAGTGCCCGGTCGGTCGCCTCGTAGCCGACGCCCAGCACTTCGGGAAAGGCGAGGGCGATGAGGCCCACGGCAAGGCCGCCGATCACGGGGCGCAGGATGAGCGGAATGGTCAGGTTACGGGCAACATAGTCGGCAGCCATCAGCGAGAACTGGAACAGGACCGAGACCAGCGCGCAGACAAGACCGAGGATGGCGAAGGCGGGAAACTCCCACAGCGAGGTGATCTGATAGTCGGGAACGGTGAAGGCGGCGACGTCGCCAAAATAAAGGCGCGAGACGATGGTACCCGACACCGAGGCGAGCACGATCGGCACGAAGGCGCGCATGGCGTAGTGGCCGAGGATCACCTCATGGGCAAACAGCACGCCGGCAATCGGCGCGTTGAACGAGGCCGAGATAGCGGCGGCGACGCCACAGCCCATCAGCGTACGCTTGCCCCAATCGGGGAGCTGGAAATAGCGGCCCGTGGCGGTGGCGACCGCAGCGCCCAGATGGACCACGGGGCCTTCACGGCCGGCGCTGGCGCCGGAACCGAGCGACAGGGCGGTAACGCCAGCGGAGACGATCGCGTCACGCAGGCCGAGCGCGCGGCTCGATCCGGCGCGTGCCTCGATAACGTCGGCGACGGCATAGGTGCGCCGCGCCGGCAGCAGGTAGCGCAGCGCCAGGCCGACGAGCAGGCCGCCTGCAACCGGTCCCAGCAGGACCATCGACCAGTGCAGGTCCCGGGCGACGGAGGCGACCCTTTCGGTGGTGTCGCCGAGCCAGCCGAGCTGGATCCAGCCGATGGTCAAGCGGAACACAAGCGCGGCGGCCGAGACGACGAGCCCCGCGACCAGCGCCAGCGCCCAGATCTTCGGCTGGCGCGAATCGAGCCAGGTGCGGACGTTGGGTTCGATCCACTTGACCAGGATATTGGGCAGCTGGCGCAGTATTTCCGGCATTGACGGCGCTCCGATGTTCGCTTTTCGGTGTAACGCCGGAAGACGGGCTTGCAAAGCCGGTCGGCTGCTTGCGTTATTGTCGGCAGGGGCCCGAATGACGTTGGACTTTCGCTGGCCGCGCGGTACATCATGTCGGGTATCCCGGCATTGTCATGGGAGGACAGGGACTTGGCCCTCGCCGATATCGAGACGCTCGCCCGCAACGACAGCGGTATCGCCTCGGCCATCGCCATTCTCAAGCAGCGGTTCGGCGAGGGGCTGAAGACGTCGCAGGCGCTGCGCGAGCAGCATGCTCACACGACGACCTACATTCCGAGCCAGTTGCCTGACGCGGTGGTGTTTGCCAGCAGCGAGGAGGACGTGCGCGAGACGGTGCGGGTGTGCGCCGAACATCGCGTGCCGGTCATCCCTTTCGGCACCGGCACGTCGCTGGAGGGCGGGGTCAATGCGCCGGCCGGCGGCATCACCATCGACCTGACCGGCATGGACGCGATCGTCGCGGTGCGTGCCGAGGATCTCGACGTCACCGTGCAGCCCGGCGTGACACGCGAGGCGCTGAACCAGCATCTGCGTGACATGGGCCTGTTCTTCCCGATCGACCCCGGCGCCAACGCCTCGCTCGGCGGCATGGCCGCGACACGGGCTTCCGGCACCAATGCGGTACGCTACGGCACGATGCGCGACAATGTCGTCTCGCTGACTGCGGTCATGCCCGACGGGCGGGTGGTGAAAACCGGCGGGCGCGCGCGCAAATCCTCTGCCGGCTACGATCTGACCCGGCTCCTCGTCGGCTCGGAAGGCACGCTCGGCGTTATCACCGAGCTGACGCTGAAGCTCTACGGCATTCCCGAGGCGATGTCGGCGGCGATCGCTTCCTTCCCCGACATAGAGTCGGCGTGCAATGCGACGATCCTCGCAATGCAGAGCGGCATTCCGATGGCGCGCATCGAGCTGATGGACGCCGAGGCGGTGGTGGCGGTCAACGCCTATTCGAAGCTCGACATTCCCGTCTCGCCGCTGCTTCTGCTCGAATTCCACGGATCGAATGCCGGTGTGCGGGAACAGGCCGAGCAATTCGGCGCCATCGCCGGCGAATGCGGCGGCACCGGCTTCGAATGGGTGACGAAAACGGAAGACCGCAACCGGCTTTGGAAGGCGCGCCACGACACCTATTGGGCGATCCGGGCGGCCGCACCCGGCAAGCAGGCCTTTCCGACCGATGTCTGCGTGCCGATTTCCCGGCTCGCCGAATGCGTCGGCGAGACCGAGCGCGACATCAAGGAGAACGGGCTCTACGGCCCGATCGTCGGCCATGTCGGCGACGGAAATTTCCATGCCTCGATCTGTCTCGATCCAGAGGATGCGGAAGAAATCGCGCGCGCCGAGGCGGTGATGGAACGGCTCGCCATGCGCGCGCTGGCCATGGAGGGCACCTGCACGGGCGAACATGGTGTCGGCCAGGGCAAGCGCCATTTCGTGCGCCTCGAACACGGGCCCGGCGCCGATTTGATGGCCGCGATCAAGCAGGCGATCGACCCCGACAACATCATGAACCCCGGCAAGGTGGTGGGGGCGCCATGACGGTTCTCACTGCTGCAAGCGCTCCCGGACAGGGAGGCTGACCCTGTACCGGTTGTTCGTCCTTTTCGGCGGATTGATCGTGGTGGCGCTGTTCGCCGCGCTGATCGCGCCGTTCTTCATCGACTGGACGGCCTATCGCACGGCTTTCGAGCGCGAGGCCGCTAGGATCCTCGGCCAGCCGGTGCATGTGGCGGGCACCGCCAAGGTGCGCATCCTGCCACTGCCCTCCGTGACCTTCACCGACCTGACCGTCGGCGAGAATCCCGACGGCACGCCGATGATGACGGTGGATTCCTTCGCCATGCATGCCGAGTTGATGCCGTTCCTTTCCGGCGAGCTGAAGATCGTCGACATGGTGCTGGTCCGCCCCGACGTTTCGGTGACGGTGGGAGAGGGCGGCACGGTGGCCTGGACCGCGCGCAGGGAGGCACCAGTCGACCCCGGCAAGGTGCAGATCGAGAACCTCAGGATCGAGGACGGCTCGCTGAGGATCGAGGGGCTTGCCGGCGGACGCGTCATCCTGGGCGAAGGGTTCTCTGCCGATGTGAGCGCGCAGTCGCTGGTCGGACCATGGCACATCGATGCGCAGGGCAAGATCGACGGCGTGCCTGTCGCGCTCGCCATGTCGACGGGGCGAATGCAGGAAGAAGGCTCGATCCGGCTCAAGGCGGTGGCGCGGCGCTTCGGCCAGCCCTATCGGCTGACGCTGGACGGGCCGCTGGCGCTGAAGGAGGGCGTGCTCTCCTGGGACGGCGCGTTCGAGGTGCAGCCGGCGCGCGAGCCGGCGGTGGCGGGCGAGGGCATCCTTCCCGATGCACTGCCGGTGCGGGTGGCGGGCCGATATGCCGCGACGCCTCAGGCCGTCGAACTGCCCGACTACCGCATGGAAGTCGGGCCGCGCGACGACCCCTACACGATTACCGGTACGGCGAGCGCCAATATCCGCGAGGAGATCGCGTTCAGGGCGACGGCAGACGGCCGGCAGATCAATCTCGACCGTATCGGTCCGCAGGCGACGCAACCGCAGGCGGGAACCGATGATGACACGGGTGCCGAAACCGGCACCGATGCGGGTACTGACATTGATACTGGCTCGGATGGCGACGGCGAGGCGGCCTCGGTCAGCCTCGACCGGCGGATTGCCGTCTTGCGCGATCTGGTCGACCGCATTCCGGTGCCGCCGGTCGAAGGCGAGATCGACATCCTGCTGCCGGCAGTCGTCGCCGGCGACACGGTGATCCGTGAGGTCACCGCGACGGTCGAGCCGGACCGCGACGGCTGGCGGGTGCGCGCCTTCAAGGCGACGCTGCCGGGCAACACCACCGTCGAAGCGCGCGGGCGCGTCGGCACGGGCGGCGATTTCGGCTTCTCCGGCCACATGCTGCTCGCTTCGCGCCAACCGACCGGCTTCGCGGCGTGGCTGGCGGGCAAGTCGAACGCCGCGCTCCGGCAACTCGACCGGGCCGGCTTTTCGGCCGACGTGACCTTTTCGGGCAGCCAATCTACTTTCGACAATCTGGAACTCGTGCTCAACGAGGCGACGCTGCGCGGCAAGCTGCAGCGGCTGGGGCCGGTGGATGGCGAGGGCCGGCCGGCGATCATTGCCGAACTTTCCGGTCGGACGCTCGATACCGACGATCTGATCGCGATCTATTCGCTGACGGAAACGCGCGGCGGGGCAGCGCTGACCGACCACGATCTCGACATCACGATCCGGGCGGACCTGCTCGAAGGCCGGCAATTGCACGCAAATGGCGTCAATGCACGGGTGCGGGTGGGCGCCGGCTCGGTAGCCTTCGACTATCTCGAGGTCGGAGACTTCTACGGCGCGCAGCTTTCCGGCTCCGGCAGCCTGAACGATCTGCTCGACCAGCCGGGCGGGCGCATCGAACTCAACGTGGCGGCGCCGGACGGCTCCAGGCTTGCCGAACTGGCGCTCAATCGCCTTGGCGATGATCCGTTCCTGGCAGCGCTTGCCGGCGATCCGGCGCTAAGCAGCGATTTTTCGGCCAAGCTGGAGATCGAGGCGCGCCCTAAGGACAAGGCATCGAAGGGAACGGCGACGCTTTCCGGCTTTCTCGGCGGAACGGCCTTCGCCCTTCGCGACCGTTTCGAGGGGCGGCCGGCGGCATGGCGCGAGGCGGCGCATGATCTGTTTGCCCGTTTCGAGCAGGCCGACCCGCAGGTGCTTGCACGTCAGTTCGCCCTGCCGGTTGCGCCCTTCGGCGCGGACGGTCCGATGGTGGTGACGGCGGAAATGTCGGGCAAGCCTTCCGGGACGATGACGGTCAATCTGGCCGCCAATGCGCCTGATACCGATTTCTCGGCCTCAGGCGAGGCGGCGTTCGGCAGATTGATCGGCGGGGAGGACGAGCCGCGTTTCGATCTTGCCGTCACGCTCGGAACGCAGGATATCGATCCGTGGCTGCTGATGGCCGGCTATCCGCTGCCCGGCACCGGGGAGGGGCATCCGGCCTCGATCGCCTTCACGGCCACCGGCGAGGAGGGGGTCTACCGGCTGACCAGCCTTTCAGGCACGCATGGCGAGAACAGCTTTTCCGGCGAGATCAAACTCGACACGGTTCGCGCCGCGCGACCCAAGGCGACGGGCAGGCTCGTCTTCGACACGGTATCGGCGCCGTTCGTCGGCGAATTGCTGCTTGGCGCGGGCACGATCGCGGGAGACGGCATTAGCGCCGGGCTGACCGACAGCGAGTTCGGCGTGCCGCTGATCCGGCAGCTCGATGCGGAGATCAAGCTCTCCGCCGATCAACTCGATCTGGGTGGCGGGCCGCTTGCCGGCGCCCTGTCGGCCGACGCGGTGTTGATCGAAGGGGCGCTGTCGCTGCCGCAATTCTCCGCGAACTGGTCGGCGGGCACGATGACCGGCAATCTGGCGCTGCGCAATTCGGCCGGCAATGCGATCCTCAACACCCAGATGACGCTGGCCGGCGTCGATCTTGCCAGCCTTTCGTCGCTGGCCGGCTTTCCGGACATCGTCGGCGGCGAGGCCGATATCGGCATGACGCTCGACGCAAGCGGACGCAGCTTCAAGGGGCTGATTTCAGCGCTTTCGGGGAGCGGGGTGTTTCGCCTGAACGATGTGATGCTGGACGGTATTTCGACCGGCGGGCTCGGCGATATCCTCGAAACCGCCGATGCGGAAGGGTTCGAGATCACGGCGCAGAACGTCGAGCCGCTGGTGCGCCGCGCGATCCTGCACGGTGGTCTCGAAAACGCATCGGTGTCGGGGGCATTTTCAATCGGGCGCAGCCAGGTGCAGGTGCGCAATGTCGAACTTCGCGACGAAGACGGCATGCTCGACGCCAGCGGCAGCTACAATCCGGTGAGCGGCGAGACCGAGATCACCGCCACGCTGAAGCTTGATCCCGGCGAACATGCGCTTTCGGGCGCTGACCCTTCCGCCGATCTGGCATGGCGTGGCACGCCGGAGGCGCTGACGCTCGAGCTCGATACCAAGGCGATGGAGGGCTATCTGTCGCTGCGCGCCTTCGAGCGCGAGCAGCGCAAGGTGGAGATCCTGCAGGAAACCGTGCTCGAGAAGCAGCGCCTGCGCCGCGAGGTGATCCTGACGCGCATGCGCATGGCCCGACGCGAGGCGGCGCGGGATGAGGAATTGCAGCGGCTGAAGGCCTTGCAGGATGGTCTCGATCCTGACGCCGCGCCCGATGAAAGCGCACCCGCGCCGGGTGGTGCCGATGCGCCCGGTGACACCAATGGCAGCGCGGCACCTGCCAGCGAGGGTCGCGAAGCTACAGATACCGAAGGACAGGGCGCTGTCGCACCGGAAGCGCCAGTTCAGCAAAGCAATGTGCAGGATGGCGCTGTGGATGAAGCGTCGCCGACCGCGCAAGAGAGCGGTGCGGCACAGGACACTCTGCCCGGTGTCGAGGTGCCCGCCCTCCCGGATGAAGGGCCGGTGCCCGAGCCATCCCCGGCGCGTCAGGCGCGCAACGCACCGGCGCCACGCGAGCGCGCCCCAGTCGTCGAGACCCGTCCGCTGCAGCCGGCGGCACCCAATACCAGCAACAGGCGAGCCACCGATCTGTTCGAGGATATCAGGCGGAAACTGTTTGGCGAGGAGCCGGCGCAGTAGACGAGCCCGGCCGGGATTGTCAGCGCGCGGCGCGTTCGATTTCGCTGCGCAGTTTCGCCAGCACGAAGAGGCGGATCGCCGAGGACAGATTGGTGTCGGCGGCGCGGCGGGAGTCGATCTCGGCGATCAGGCCGGCGACAGGCCGGCCTTCGGCGCGGGCGATGTCGCGTAGCGCCTTGTGGAATTCGTCCTCGATGGAATAGCTGGTGGCGTGGCCGCGGATCGTCACCGAGTGCTTCTTCAGCATCGCCTATTGCCGGTCTTCGCCATGATCATCGCTCTCGCGACCCGAACCGTCGAGACGGTGGGCGTCGAGGCGGCGAAGGCGCTGTCCGGTTTCCTCGGCGGCCTGTTTGCGCTGGCGTTTGGGCAGGGCGTGAAGCGTGCGGTTTTCCTCCGCGCGGCGTTCCTTTTCCGCGCGCGCGGCGCGTTTCCGGGCCTGGCGAAGGTTGACGATCTCGGCCATCGCGGCCCGCCTATTTCTTCTTTCGGAAGGTGTCCAGCGAAACGACCTTGGTCTCGTCAGCGTCGTTGTCCGCCCCGTCGTCCACTTTGGCGTCCGTGTCGTCGCCTTCCGACTTTGCCTTGCCGGGCTTCTTTTCGGCCTTGTCGCTGTTGCCGGCCGATTTCGGCTTGATCTCGGGCACGGAACCGCTGCCCTGCCGGCGCGATTCACCCTGGCTCGATCCCTGGCCGGACTGGGACGGACGCTCGCCGGCGACCAGCGCAGCCTGACCATCGGTCGGTACCACGTCGAATTGCAGGCCGAACTTGACCGACGGATCGAAGAAGCCGCGGATCGCCGCATAGGGCACGCGCAGCCGCTCGCGGATGTCGTCGAAGGACAGGTCGATCTCGAAGGCGTTGTCGCCGACTTCCAGGTTCCAGTAGGTGTGCTGGATGACGATGGTCATCTCTTCCGGGTAACGCTCGGCCATGCGCTTGGACAGACGCACGCCGGGATAGTCGGTCTGGAAGGTGATGAAGAAATGATGTTCGCCCGGCAAGCCGGCGCGCGCGACCTCGTCGAGCACCTTGCGGATGACGCCACGCAGCGCCTCCTGGGCGAGAATGTCATATCGGATCAGGTCTTCGCTCATCGCCTTCCCAATGTTTGGCCCATTGACTGGGTTTGGCTCGTTTCCGGCCTGGCGTCGCGCCCTGCCAAGGTCCGGCCGCCCGTTGTCCGGCCCACGGTATCGGGCCGGAAGATGTCGCCTGCAAGGCCGGCCGGTCCGGGCACCGCTCGAATCCGGCTGTCCGATATAAGCGCAATTCGTTGGGTGACGAAAGGGCAGATTGGGCTGCATTCCCATCGCCGTGGCAATGTGCCGTGGCTTTGCGGGCAAGGCGGGCAGATGCGACGCGTTCAAGCCTGGGAATATGGGGGAAGAAGTGGAGGCTTCTGTTGCCAGGTGCCTCCGAACCCCGCCTGACAGTGCGAACCGTCAGGAGTTCAAGGTGAAGCTATCGCACCGCTTACGCGGCGAGACGTGCTTCCGCATAGTTGTCGTTTGCAACTATAAGAATGGCCCGATAACGGTGGCTACCATGCCGAGCGAAAACACAGTCTTTACACCCTCGTCGATCCTGTTTCGCCCCCGCCGAGGCCCTTCGTGGCCGCTTCAACTGCGAAGTCGGCCGTCAAGGAACTTGGTGGAGGCGCCGGGTACCGCCCCCGGGTCCGATAGGTTTATTACACAGGCCATTTATCGCCATAGCCGGCAAGCCGGCACACCCAATATAGGCACAATCGGCGGTCATTCAAAGCCCTTGAAGCTGACGGCGCCCGTAAATCGGGGTGTGACCGGAGGAAAATCCGGTCGCAAACCGAGATCGGCGAAGATCCATCCTGTGCATGATGTCGGTCTTCTGGGTCAAGACGATCTCATGTCGTATGGCGCCAAAGGAGCTTCGTAGGACGGTTCGATCTAACTTTCCTGGCTTTAGATTTGCAATAACTATTATTGTTTTTCTAAATAATAAACTGAAACACTGAAACATTACATTATTTGTATTACACAGATGAATACTAATTGCCATTTCAATTTTGTATCATTTCACGAATTACGAAGCGACGGCTCGTTTTCCGAGTTTAACAATAATATCCTTTGTTAATGGCATGATGAGACGCGCGACGCGGCGCGGCGAACGATCCGCAGACAAAATTTCACACCGTCGCGTCAAAGCTGAAAAACGGGAATTCGTTCAGTGAATTTCCGTCAAATCGGGCTTGTTTTTCCATATGGCAAGTACACTTCCTGCAACTGGCCCGTTCAGCAGCGGAATCCTTATCTGAATACTCGTCAAAGCGAGTATGCGCACAAGGAAGAACTGGTGAAGCAGGCACGGGACGAGGACTTTTTTTCAAGGGAATCATGGACTAAAGTCTAAACAATATTCAGGCTAACGACCCTGTGGTCGACGAGGGCTCCGTCGGCACGCATGGCTTAAGGCGCACAGGCTGGAAGGGTCGGAACGAGACAGGTTAGGGGTGCGGCAATGTTCTTGAAGATGCTGTTGCGGATCATGCGAACCTTCGTGAAGAAGGGAACGCTGACCGTGATCGATGCCGATGGGGGACGGCATGTGTTTTCCGGCGAACCGGGGCCGAATGTCACGATCCGCGTGCATGACGAGGCGCTCTATCGCAAATTCGTCATGGACCCGGACATGACCGCCGGCGAAGCCTATATGGACGGCAAGGTGACGTTCGAGGACGGGTCGGATCTGCGCGATCTGTTCCGGCTCTACTTCATCAACCAGCGCAGCCTCGAGGCGCATCCGGTCCGCAAGTTGTTCGACGGAATGGCCTACAGGATGCGGCGCTGGCACCTGTCCAACAAGCTGGGCGGCCAGGCGAAGAGCAACGTTTCGCACCATTACGATATCGGCAACGATCTCTACAAACTCTTCCTCGACGAGACGATGACCTATTCGTGCGCCTATTTCCGCGACGGCGACGAGACGCTGGAGCAGGCGCAGCGCAACAAGCTGCGCCTGGCGGCTTCCAAACTCGATCTCAGGCCGGGCCAGCGCGTGCTCGACATCGGTTCGGGCTGGGGCGACATGGGCATCTATCTTGCGCAGATGGAGGATGTCGATGTCACCGGCGTGACGCTGTCGAAGGAGCAGTACGAACTGTCCAACCAGAAGGCGCAGGCCATGGGGCTGGGCGATCGGGTGCGGTTCGAACTGAAGGATTATCGCGACCTGACCGGCCAGTTCGACCGGATCGTCTCGATCGGCATGTTCGAGCATGTCGGCGCCTATCACTATGACGAGTTCTTCGCCAAGGTGAAGTCGATGATGCCCGATGACGGGCTGATGATGCTGCATTCCATCGGCTCGTCGGCGCCGCCTTCGACGTCCAGCCCGTTCTACCGCAAATACATCTTCCCGGGCGGTTACGTGCCGTCGCTGTCGGAGGTGTTCGCCTCGCTGGAGCGCAATTTCCTGTGGGTCTACGATGTCGAGGTGCTGCGCCTGCACTACGCCGAGACGCTTAAGCACTGGTATGAGCGCTTCGAGAAGAACCGCGACAAGGTCGTGGCCATGTATGACGAGCGTTTCGCGCGGATGTGGGAGTATTACCTCAACTCGGCCGAGATCATGTTCCGCCACGGGGCGCAACAGGTCTTCCAGATACAGCTTTCGCCGACGCGTGATGCCGCGCCGCTCAGCCGCGACTACATCGTGGACAAGCAGCGCGAGTATGAAAAGCTCGAGCAGACGCGGTTGACGCGGGCGGCCTGACCGTCTCCCGCGTCCAGCGCGGCGTCGGTGACGGATCACGGCGAGTTGTGTGGCGGGTGAGGCGCTTCCTTGCCAGTTTGGCGCGAGTGCAATCCGGAGATCCGCCATGGCCGTCGCCCTGTTGTCCCGCATCGCCGCGAGCATTGTTGCGCTCGCCTTTCTGATCGTTTCGGCCATGGCCGGCGAACCGGAGACCTTCACGGGCTCGGTCGAAGGCGTCGCGATCAATGGCTACGACCCGGTGGCCTATTTTCAGCAGAAGGCGCCGGTGCGCGGCAGTGCCGAATTCACCACGCAGTGGAAGGGGGCGACATGGCGGTTCGCCTCGCAGGAAAACCTCGATCTCTTCGAGGCCGGGCCCGAACGCTACGCGCCGCAATATGGCGGCTACTGCGCCTGGGCCGTTTCGCAGGGCTATACCGCGAAAACCGATCCGCGCGCCTTCTCCCTCATCGACGGCAAGCTCTATCTCAACTATTCGCGCGGCGTGCAGGCAACATGGGCGAAAGACCTCGCGGGCAACATCTCAAAGGGCGACGCCAACTGGCCAAAAGTGCTGGAGTGAGGCGCCGCGCCTAACGTCTGCCGGCCAGATACACCTCATTGTGCAGTGCAGAACTGTGCCACGGTTGCTGCTTGTTATCGGTGCTAGCCCAGACTTCATTTTTAACACGTTTGAGCATCTGTTCGAATTCCACGTTCGTCGTGGGAAGGTGCTTCAGGAGTGCTGTCGTGAAAGCGCTATGCTTGCCCATGCCCTCGACCGCGATGGAGTTCGGCAGATCTGAAAAACCGATCAACTGGCCGGATTCGGCGTGCATGGGAGCCAAACCTTTTACGACAATGCTCGAGCTTCCCTTTTTGAATGTTCCTTTCAACACTGCGGTCAGTGGGTTGGGGCGGCTAGCGTCAAGCAGCACGATGCCGGTGCGGTTCCTGCCGCCCATGAATTTGACCACCTTCTGCTGGAGGTCGATCAATTCAAATTCGATATCGCTGTCAAAGACGGGATGCGCGTCAATCGGAACGAGATAGTTGTGCTGATTGGCCTGCAACACATGGCCGGCATAGAAGAACAATGAAATTTCGGCTGATTGTGACTTTCTGACGAATTCGCGAAATGATCGGTCCATGGAGCGGTGGTCGAGGTCCAGCCCCTTCAAGACCTCGAAACCAAGGCTCGTAAGCGATTGCGTCATGGCGTTCGCATCACTGAGGGGAGTTCTTAGGGCGGGGACGTGTTCGTAATTGCTGTTGCCGATCACCAGCGCCAATCGTTTGCCCTTGATTACTTTTGCCTCTCGCGATCAATATCGAAGGAGACCAAAACCTTATCAGACAATACACGCCTGACCATGAAAGTA
>JBHIWX010000099.1:0-14150 GCA_041987205.1 Rhizobiaceae bacterium
TCGACGACTGGGCCGAGCGCGAGGAGGTCGACCCGCGCGACGAGGAGACCTTCGTCGAGGGCGCCGGCGCCCTGCTCGCCCTGCTGCTGCTGGCCCACGTCGGCGAGGGCGCCCACGTGAGCCGGGAGGGCGCGCACCGGGTCCGGCTCGGCGCCCACGGCTTCTTCGATCCCTTCGCCGCGATCGACCGCGCGCTCGAGGGGCCCGACGCCCGGAGCGTGCTCGCTGACGTCTTCGGCTACGCGGACTTCCGCCCGCTCCAGGCCGAAGCGATCCGCGTCGCCGACCGCCTGCCGGGCCAATTTTTCGACGGTCGGGTCATCGCTCTGTAAGAGTTGCGTCGGGCGGGTGAACTCGTCACCGGCCGGTGCGGCGCCGTTGGCGGCCTGGCGGACGGAATCGGTGGCGCGGTCGGCGGCATTACGGGTGGAAGCGGGGGCGGCATTTCCGCCTCGGGAGACGGTATTTCGGCCTCGACCGGCGATATCGGAGGAACAGGCGGAGTATCCGCTTCGGTTGGCGGGTTGAGCGGCGGCGGCCTCAACGCAGGTGCTACGGCCAGTCTCGGCTCCACCACGGGCGATCTTGGCGTGTCGGTAGGCGGTACGACCGGCACCACGGCCAACGCCAATCTGGGCATTTCCACGGGCCTGCTGGGCCTCAACACCACCACCACGAATGTCACGGTGGGACTGCCCGGCATCCCGGGTGTGAGCCTTCCCAGCGTCCCGAGCGTTTCGCCATTTCCCGGAACGCCGACCCAGCCTACGGCCAGCAACACGACCCTCGCCGCCCTTACGGACGCGGAAATGGCAAGGCTGAAGATCACCTGCAGCAAGGTACTGTCCAGTCCCGGCAGCTTCAGCGGCGACATGCTCAGCCTGTGCCGGCTGGTTCGCACCATCAGTCGCTAGCAACGACCAGGCTGGACACCACGCAAGCGGGTCGGCCCTTCGCGGGGCCGGCCCCTTTTTCTTTGTTGCACGTGATGGCTTGCGGCGGCGACGGGATGCGTGCAAAAGCGCGCGCATGCTTGCCATCTCCGAACTCACCATCCGTATCGCCGGAAGGCTCCTGATCGACCAGGCCAGCGTGACCGTACCATCCGGCGCACGCGCCGGTCTGGTCGGGCGCAACGGTTCGGGCAAGACGACGCTGTTCCGCGCGATCACCGGCGAGTTGGCGCCCGACAACGGCTCGATCGCCATCCCAAAGGATCTGCGGATCGGACAGGTGGCGCAGGAAGCGCCGGGAACGGAAGATTCGCTGATCGACATCGTGCTGGCGGCCGATACCGAACGGGCCAACCTGCTGACGGCGGCGGACCGCGAGACGGATCCGCACAGGATTGCCGACATCCACACAAGGCTTGCCGACATCGATGCGCATGCGGGTGAGGCACGCGCGGCGACCATCCTTGCCGGGCTCGGATTCGACGAGACGGCGCAGAAGCGGCCGGCATCGTCCTTCTCGGGTGGCTGGCGCATGCGCGTGGCGCTTGCCGCCGTACTGTTCTCGCGGCCCGACGTGCTGCTGCTCGACGAGCCGACCAACTATCTCGACCTTGAAGGTACGTTGTGGCTGGAAAATTTCGTGTCGCGCTATCCGGGCACGGTACTGATCATCAGCCATGACCGCGACCTACTCAACAAGGCGGTGGATTCCATCCTGCATCTGGAGGGGCGCAAGCTTACCTTCTATCGCGGCGGCTATGACAGCTTCGAGCGCCAGCGCGCCGAAAAGGCGCTGCTGGCCGAAAAGGCCCGCGAAAAGCAGGATGCCCAGCGCAAGCATCTTCAGAGTTTCGTCGACCGCTTCCGCGCCAAGGCCTCCAAGGCACGCCAGGCGCAGTCGCGCATCAAAATGCTGGAAAAGATGCAGCCGATCGCGACCTTCGCGGGCGAACACTCGACGCCGATCCGCTTTCCCGATCCGGCGAAGCTGTTGTCCTCCCCGATCATTCGGCTGGAAGGGGTCGAGGCGGGCTATGCCGCCGACAAGCCCATCCTGCGCCATCTCGATCTGAGGATCGACCAGGACGACCGCATCGCGCTGCTCGGCGCCAACGGCAACGGCAAGTCGACCTTCGCCAAATTGCTGTCGGGCCGCCTGCCTCATGTCGACGGCGGGATCGTGACGGCGCAGGCGCTGAAGGTTGCGATGTTCGCCCAGCACCAGCTCGACGACTTGCGCGCCGAGGAGACCCCGATCGACCATGTGCGCCCGCTGATGCCCGGCGCACCGGAAGCGAAGGTCCGTTCGCGCGTTGCGCAGATGGGTCTGGACACCGCGCGCATGGAGACCAAGGCGAAGGATCTTTCGGGCGGCGAGAAGGCGCGCCTGCTGCTCGGCCTGATCGCCTTCGAGGGGCCGCACCTGCTGATCCTGGACGAGCCGACCAACCATCTCGACATCCAGGCGCGCGAGGCGCTGATGATGGCGCTCAACGATTTTTCCGGTGCGGTGATCGTGATCAGTCACGACCGGCATCTGGTCGAGGCCAGCGTGGACCGCCTCTGGCTGGTGCGCGACGGCACGGTGAATCCCTATGACGGCGACATCGACGATTATCGCCGCGAGGTGCTGACCGGCAAGAAAACGGAGAAGCGCAAGGAAGAGGCCGGCGAGGACGCGCCGGAGCGCAAACCCTCCGGCGAACGCCGCAAGGAAGCGGCCGAGCGCCGGCGCTGGCTGGCGCCGCTGCAGGAAAAAATCCGCGCGACCGAGGCCGAGATGGCCAAGCTACAGAAACTGATCGGCATGGCGGACGCCGAACTCGCCACCCCTGCGCTCTACGAAAAGAACCCGGATCGGGCGACCAAGCTCATCAAGGGCCGGGCCAATGCTGAGAAGAAGCTGGCCGGGCTGGAAGAGGATTGGCTGGCGATGAGCGAGGAATACGAGACCGCAATGGCGGAGTGATCAGGTCGGTCGCCGCCATTCGCAAAACCAGTGCGGGATGGTGCGATCAGGCCTCCTGTTCTCGAATTCCGTCTTTTCAACGAGTTCCAATCCCAGATCGGCGAAGCGCATGGCGTCACTCACCATGAGCGGCCAAGGCGGGCCTTCGTGGTCGGTGCCGTCCGGGCGGATGCGCGTATAGACGAGCAAAGTACCGCCGGGCGCGACGAGATCGGCCACCGCCGGCACCATGTCGTCGAGCATTTGCGGCGTGACCGATTGCAACGTGTAGCATTCGTGGACGAGATCAAAGCCACGCCGCCACTCCCGCGGCGGCTCGAGCAGGTTGGCGACGCGATAGTCGACGGTCGTGTCGGGAAAACGCTTCTTCGCCCATTCGACGGCATCGCGGGCGAGGTCGAACGCGGTCGTGGCATAGCCCGCCGCGGCCAGTGCCTCGGCGTTGTCACCAAGGCCACAAGCGATGTCGATCGCGCGTTTACCCTGCCCTGCATTCGCATTTTCCCGCGCCAATCCGGACGGAAAACCGGCATCCACTTTTCCTGGATTTGCTTCAAGCCACTGAACAAGCTGCGCTTTCGGTTTCAGATCAGCCCATGGCACGAAGGCCGGATCGCCCCCCGCCCGTTCATAGACCGCGTTGAAAAAGGATTCGCGCTCTGGCGCATCGCCCCTCTCCTCGGCGTCAATGGCATTCACCGCGACGCGCGCGGCATCGCGACGTTCCTGAAAGGCCTTGTCGTCGGGGTTCGCATTGTTGTCGCTCATGCTTTCTTCTCCCATCCGCCGCGCGGGTTCTGCTGCCAGTAGGTGACGTCGTGGCCGGCCGATTTCTCCGCCTTCCAGCGCGCCCTCGCCGCTTCCAGCGCCGAATTGTCGTGGCCGTCGAACAGGTAGACGCCGCGTTCATAGGCGGACAGGTCGGGCGGCTCGACGCCGTCGAGCATGAAGCGGACGCTGGCGCCGTTGGGGTTGTCGTCCTCTTCGGTCAGCCAGACCGGCTGCCGGCTCTCGGTGCCGTCGCGGACCATGCCGTGCGGCAGGAAGCTCTCCTCGCGGTAGGTCCAAAGATGGGCGTCGAGCGCCTCGATACGCTCGCGCGAACCGGCTTGCACAACGACGCGCCAGCCGCGCTCGAGACACTTCTCCAGAAGCCCCGGCAGAACCTGCTCCAGCGGGCGTTCGGTCAGGTGGTAGAACAGGATTTCGCTCATCGATTCCAACAAATCCCGGCGCCTTGCCGGGTCGTTCGCGCAAGACCGATTCGGCCCCGGGGCGCATTTCCGGCGCTGCACGCCCTGAATAGCGCGTTTGGCGTGGGCTGTCTCCCCGTCGGGCGCATGCCCGGGGCGGCTGTGCACAGGACGGCCGTGTCGAGCGTGCAACAGTCGGCGGCAAAGCGCTTAAATGTCTGTTAACCCAGTCCTTTCGCCCCTTTTTAGCCATTTGAATCAATGATGATTAGTGGGATGGTAAGGCTGACGCTCCCGCATGCTTCGCGGAGGGCGTCTTTTGGCGCGTTTTGCGACGTGCGGGACGGCGAAGTGCAGGCATGAACCTGATCGAGCGATACATTTTCAAGCGCGCCGGGAGTGCGGCCCTGGCGACGCTCGGCTCGCTTGCCGGCGTCGTCTGGATCATCCAGGCGCTGCGGGAGCTTGACGTCTTCACCACCAAGGGTCAGACCATCCTGACCTATCTGACGCTGACGACGCTGGCGATCCCGATGCTGATCCTGGCGGTCATCCCGATCGCGCTGCTGCTGGCGACGATCTATGCCGTCAACACGATGAACGCCAATTCCGAACTGGTCGTCGTCAATGCCAGCGGCGCGTCGAACTGGGTGCTGGTCAAGCCGCTCCTGGTTCTGGCCTTGCTGTGCTCGCTGTTCACCGGCGCGGTCGGCCATTTCGTTTCGCCCTGGAGCCTTCTGACGCTGAAGGTTTTCGCCACGCAGATGCGCGCCGACCTCGTCTCGGTGCTGGTGCGCGAGGGGCAGTTCACCCGGATCGAGAAGGGCTTGGTCTTCCACGTCACGCGGCGCGAGGCGGGCGGCGTGCTGTCCGGCATCCTCATCTCCGACGAGCGTGAAGCCGGCAAGTCGATCATCTTCACCGCGTCCAAGGGTTTCGTGCAGCGCAAGGATGACGGCGCGTTCCTGCTGTTGCGCGACGGTGAGATCCAGCAGCGCAACGCTGCGGACGGCAATCTGACGGTGATCAAGTACGATTCCTACGTCTTCGACCTGTCGACCTTCGCGCGCAAGACCGAGCTGGGCGATCTGCGTCCCAAGGAACGCACCACGCCGCAATTGCTGAATCCCGATCCGAACGATCCCTATTACAAGAGCCGGCCGGGGCTCTACCGCTCGCAGGTTCACGAGCGCTTCTCCGAGATGCTGTGGCCCTTCGCCTATGTGCTGGTGCTGCTGGCCTTCGCCGGCCAGGCCCGTTCGAGCCGACAAAGCTATGGCTCGGCGATCGGCGCCGGCATGCTGCTGGTCACCGCGCTGAGGGGCTTCGGCTTTTCGGCGGTTGGTGCGACCAAGGGCGATCCGTCCATGGTGTGGCTGGTCTACACCCTGCCGCTGGGCGGCATCATTCTGGGCTCCGCCTTCCTGGTTTCCAACAAGCCGGTGGCGCTGCCGAAATCGGCACAGGATCGCATCGACGCGACGAATGCCGCGATAAGGCGCCAGGTGCTCGCCCTTTCCGAGCGTTATCTCGACTGGCGCCGCAGGCTGGTGGGGGCGCGCGCATGATCGGTCGCACGCTCGGCAGCTATTTTGCCTTCCGCTTCGCCAAGACCATGCTGGCGATGATGGTGTCGCTGCTCCTGATCATCATCATGGTCGATTTCGTGGAGCAGGTGCGCAAGGCAGCCGAATCGAGCGACATCGCAACGCTCGACCTGCTGCGCGTGTCGGCACTCAAGGCACCGATCTTCATCGACAAGGCCTTTCCCTTCGCCTGCCTGTTCGCGGCGATGATCACGCTTACCCAGCTCAACCAGAAGCTGGAACTCGTGGTCGTGCGCGCGAGCGGCGTGTCGGTCTGGCAGTTCCTGCTGCCGATCGGGGCAGCAGCGATGGTGATCGGCCTGCTGGTTTCCTTCGTCTACAATCCGGTGGCGATCCTCTCCTTCGAGGAAAGCAAGAACGCCGAGGTCGAGGTCTTCAATCGCAGCGAGCGGGCGCGCAATTCCGAGGTCGCCGGCTACTGGATTCGCCAGGACGAGACTGACGGCAGTTCGGTGATCAATGCCCGTATCGCCCGGGAAGGCGGTTCGCTGCTCGACGACGTCAAGATCATCCGCTTCGACGAGGACGGTCGGATCACCGCGCGCATCGATGCGGCCAGCGCGGCTTTTCAGGGCGATCACTGGCGGCTCGAGGATACCGTTTCGGTCGGCCCGGACGGCAGGGCTACGCGCGCGGAAACGCTCGACATCCCGACAAGGCTGTCGCGCGACGTGCTCGTCGGCGTGACGGCAAGCCCCGATTCGGTGCCGATCTGGAGCCTGCCGGGCACGGCAGGAAAGGCGCTGCTTTCGGGCGGCAACCCCAATCCGTACCTCGTTCAGTTCTACTCGCTTCTGGCGCTTCCACTCTTCCTGCTGGCCATGGTGCTCATCGCTGCAACCGTGACGCTCAGATTCGTGCGTTTCGGTCAGGTCGGAAGGCTGATTGTGGGTGGCATCTTGAGCGGCTTTCTGCTTTATACGATCACGAATTTTGTAACGTCTTTGGGGAGTAACGGGATCATACCCCCGCTCGTAGCGGCATGGTCCCCGGCAATCGTGGCAATCCTTTTCGGCATCACCATTCTGCTCCACCAGGAGGACGGCTGATGCGCGGTCCGGCGTACCCCATGAGGACGCAGGCGCGCAAGCTGTCGAAGCTGGCGCAGAGCACTCCCCTGCTCGCCGTTCTGGCGGCGGCCTGCGTCGCGTTTGCCGCGCCGGCCGGTCCGGCGCGCGCGCAGGGCGTGGGTGCGGAGATATTCGGCGGACAGCCCGCCAATCCGAACGCGCAAATGCTGCTGGAAGCCGACCAGCTCGTCTACGACAATGACGACAACGTGGTCTCTGCGGTCGGCAATGTGCTGATCCATTACGACGACTACACGCTCACCGCCCAGCGGGTGACCTATTCGCGCACGTCCGGCCGCGTCATCGCATCGGGCAATGTCGAGATCGTCGAACCCAACGGCTCGCACATCTTCGCCGAAGAGATCGACGTCACCGACGATTTCCGGGACGGTTTCGTCTCGTCGCTGCGCGTGGAGACGGCCGACAACACGCGCTTTGCCGCCGAGAGCGCGGAGCGGCGCGAGGGCGAGATCGCGATCTTCAATCACGGCGTCTATACGGCCTGCGAACCCTGCCGCGAAAATCCCGCCAAGCCGCCGCTGTGGCAGATCCGCGCGAACCGCGTCATCATCAACAACCGCACGCGGCGTGTCGAATATGAAGGAGCAAGCTTCGAGCTCTTCGGCAAGCCAATCGCCTATCTGCCGCGCTTCAGCCACACCGACCCGTCGGTCAAGCGCCAGACCGGTTTCCTGGTCCCCTCGCTGAGCTACACCGAGACGCTCGGTTTCGGGGTCAGGAACTCGTTCTTCTGGGCGCTCGCGCCGAATTACGACCTGACCCTTTCCGGCACCTATTACGCCAATCAGGGCTTTCTCGGCGAGGCGGAATGGCGCCACCGTACCCAGAACGGTTCCTACAATTTCCGGGTTGCCGGCATCGACCAAAGTAACCCGAACGATTTCGAGGCATCCGAGATCGATTCCCGTCAGAGCGACCGCATCGCGATCATGAGCTCCGGGAAATTCAACATCAATCCGCGCTGGGTCTTCGGCTGGAACGGGCTGTGGCAAAGCGACGGCAATTTCTCGCGCACCTACGGGCTGAGGAACTATTCCGACCGAGACGTCACCAACGAGGTCTATCTGACCGGCCTCGACGGCAAGAACTATTTCGATCTCAGGGCGCAGCAATTCCTGGTACAGGACGCCCGCAACGATCAGAACATGTACTATCCGATACCGGGCGACCCGAACTTCCTCACCCGGCCCGGCAATCAGAAACTGCAGAACCAGCAGGGTAATGCCCTACCGATCTTCGACTACAACCGGGTCTCCGACTATCCGGTGGCAGGCGGCCAGGTTTCGCTCGACGTCAATGTGCGCAACATCCATCGCAAGGATTGGCAGGTCGCCAATTACGACAACGCTCCCGGCAAGGCGGCCCGTGAACGCTTCCACGGCATCGAGGGCGAGAACGGTCGCGCCACGATCGAGGCGGAATGGAAGCGCTCGGAGATTTTCAACGGCGCGGTGATTACCGCCTCGCTGAGCGGACAGGCGGACGCCATCTGGCAGAACACCGACAATCTCGGCACCTCGGCCAACCCGCTGACCTCCAATGACAGCCTGTGGCGCGGCATGCCGGCCGGCATGCTGGAGATCCGTTATCCGCTGATCGCCCAGGACGGTTACGCCACGCATCTGTTCGAACCGATCGCCCAGATCATCGCGCGTCCGAACGAGACGCATATCGGCGATTTCCCCAACGAGGACGCCCAGAGCTTCGTGTTCGACACGACCAATCTGTTCGAGCGCAACAAGTTCTCCGGTTATGACCGGATCGAAGGCGGCACGCGGGCCAATGTCGGCTTCCGTTACTCGGCGAGCTATCTCAACGGCGCGACGCTCAACATCGCCTTTGGCCAGTCCTATCATCTGCACGGCCAGAACTCCTATGCGCAGGCGGATCTGGTCAATGCAGGGCTGGAATCGGGTCTCGAAACAAACCGGTCGGACTTCGTTGCCTCGGCCAACATCAACAACGGGCACGGGCTTTCGATCGGCATCGCCGGGCGGTTCGACGAAAAGAACACCGAAATGCGCCGTGGCGAAGCAACGCTGGCCTATTCGAACCCGATATATGGTGTGGCGGGCTCCTACGTCTTTATCGACCAGCAGCCCAAATATGGTTTTTCCGACGACCGGCACGAGGTCAACGGCTCGGGCAGCATCAAGCTGACCGATACGCTGCGTGCCTTTGCGGCCTTCTCCTTCGATCTGGAGAACAGCACGCTCTACCAGCACAATATCGGGCTGGCCTATGACGACAGCTGCTTCTCGCTGTCGGTCGCCTTCAGCCAGCAGGAAGACCGCTATACGGGTGCCACGGTCGACACCTCGATCCTGTTCCGTGTCGGACTGCGCACGATCGGCGACTACAATTACAAATATTCCCTGGACGACACGCAATAGGCCACGCGGGAGCGGTGTTCGTCCTGCCTGAGCGGTGCGGCGAACTGCGGGCACGGACAAAATTCCGCCTCACCCGTGTCCAAGAAGCAGCGAGCTGAAAGAAATCCACGTACCGATGCAGATTGCCTGGACCATGCGCTATATCCTGTTGCTGAGCCTCGCCGCCGTTCTCGCCGGCTGCAATGCCGGCACGCAGGTGCTCGACACGGCCAGGCCGGAAAAGGTCGGTACAGCCTCCGTGGCGGAAGCGACCGAAGAGGCTGCGCAGGAAGAGGCCGGCGCGAAAATCATTCGCCAACCCTCGACGGTGACCCGCAAGGGCAATTACATCGTCGCCCTGGTCAACAACCAGCCGATCACCAATTACGACGTGCAGCGCCGGGTCAGCTTCCGCAAGCTGCGCCGGCTCAAGCCGACCCGTGACGAGGCGATCAAGGAACTGGTCGACCAGGAGATCAAGCTCCAGGAGGCTCAGCGCCTCAACGCCAGGGCAAGCGATGGCCAGGTCGAACAGGCCTTCGCCAATTTCGCGCGTTCCAACAAATCCACCCCGACACGGATCGCCCGCGATCTCGACCAGATCGGCGTGGGCGCCAAGCACTTCAAGGAATTCATCCGGGCCCAGATTTCCTGGAACCGCGCGGTCGGCAACAAGCTGCAGAGCGAAACCCGTGGCAAGAGCCAGAGCGAGGCGCTGTTCGAGATCCGCAAATCCGGTTCCGAGAAGCCGGAAACGACGGAGTATACGCTGCAGCAGATCATCTTCGTCATTCCGAGCGCGAAGCGAAAGCAGCTGCTGAAGACACGAAAGGCCGAGGCGAATGCCTTCGCGCAGCGTTTCCCCGGATGCGATTCCAGCATCGACATGGCCAAGGGTCTGCACGACGTGACGGTGAAGGATGTCGGCCGCAAGCTTTTGCCCGAACTGCCGCCGGAGTGGTCAAAGGAAATCCAGCAAACGGAGATTGGCAAGACGACCGGGCCGAAGGAAACCGATATCGGTATCGAATTGCTGGCCGTGTGCTCCGCGCGCGTAGTGGCCGACGACCGGGCGGCGCAGGTCGTCACGCAGTCGAACGCCTATGACGTGATCGAGGAGAAAGGCAACGCGATGGCCGACGAACTCCTCGCCGAACTGCGCAAATCGGCCGTGATCGTCTATAAATAGGCGATGATGAGCACACAGCCCCCTCCCCTTGCGGTGACGCTCGGCGAGCCGGCGGGGATCGGGCCGGACGTGATCCTGCTGGCGTTGGCCGACTTCGCAAACTTGCCACCCTTTTTCGTGATCGGCGAAGCGGACATCCTGCGCGCACGCGCCACCGCGCTCGGCATGGACATCACCCCACAAATCTGGCGCGAGGGCGAGGCCCTGCCCTCCGGGGCCGGCGAACTGGCCGTGCTACCGGTGCACAGCCCGATGAGGGCCGAACCCGGCAAGCCCCTGGAAAGCGACGCGAAGAGCGTGGTCGAAGCCATCGAGCGCGCTGTCGACCTCGTCTTCGAGGGGCAGGCAAGTGGCGTCGTCACCTGCCCGATCAACAAGCAGGCGCTCTACGCGGCAGGTTTCGAGCATCCGGGACATACCGAGTTCCTCGCCGAACTGGCATTGCGACATACCAGCCGGGCAGTCCGTCCGGTGATGATGCTGGCCGGCCCGCAATTGCGGACGATCCCGGTCACCATCCACATGCCGCTGAAGGACGTTCCCGGTGCGCTGACCAGCGAGCTGATCGTCGAGACGGGCGAGATCGCAGCGCATGATCTCAAGCACCGGTTCGGCATCGACAGGCCGCGACTGGCGATTGCCGGGCTCAATCCGCATGCCGGCGAAGGCGGCGCACTGGGTCTTGAGGACGATGCCATTGTCGCGCCGGCCATTGCCGCGCTGGTGTCGAAGGGTATCGACGCGCGCGGGCCGCTGCCGGCGGACACCATGTTCCATGAGCGCGCGCGGGCGAACTACGACGCGGCGCTGTGCATGTATCACGATCAGGCGCTGATCCCGGCCAAGACGCTGGCCTTCGACGAGGCGGTCAATGTCACACTCGGCCTGCCCTTCGTGCGCACCTCGCCCGATCACGGCACCGCCTTCGACATCGCCGGTACGGGCAAGGCCAATCCGTCGAGCTTCATCGCGGCGCTGAACATGGCGTGGGCAATGGCGCAGCGGACCACCGGCGCCGCCGCGCAGCCAAGAGTATGAGCGGTTCCGGCCAGATCGACGACCTGCCGCCCCTGCGCGAGGTAATCGCCAGCCACGGGCTCGCCGCTAAGAAATCGCTTGGCCAAAATTTCCTGCTGGACCTCAATTTGACGGGCCGCATCGCGCGCTCGACCGGCTCGCTCGAAGACCACGACGTTCTCGAGATCGGCCCGGGCCCCGGCGGCCTGACGCGCGCGCTGCTCGCCCATGGCGCACGCCACGTCACGGCGATCGAGCGCGATCCGCGCTGCCTGCCGGCGCTCGCCGAGATCGAGGCGCGCTATCCCGGCCGACTGACAGTCATCGAAGGCGACGCGCTGCGCGAAGTCTATCGCGAGCGGCTGACGCCACCGGTCAGGATCGTCGCCAATCTGCCTTACAATGTCGCGACGCCGCTGCTGACCGGCTGGCTCTCGGCCGAGCCCTGGCCGCCCTTCTATGCCTCGATGACGCTGATGTTCCAGCGCGAAGTGGCCGAGCGCATCTGTGCCGCCCCCGGCACCAAGGCCTATGGCCGCCTGAGCATATTGGCGCAGTGGCGCTGCCATTGCGCCATCGCCTTCGACATTCCTCCGAGCGCCTTCACACCGCCACCCAAGGTGACCTCCTCGGTGGTGCAGCTCACGCCGCGTACCGAACCGCTCGCCTGTGAGCGGGCCAGGCTGGAACGCGTGGCGGCGGCGGCGTTCGGCCAGCGGCGCAAGATGCTGCGCGCCAGCCTGAAAGGGCTTGGCGGCGCAGCATTGCTGGAAGCGGCCGGGATCGACGGCGAGAGGCGGGCCGAAACACTGACGATCGAGGAATTCGTCAGGCTGGCGAACAAGCTGCCCTGGTAACGCTGCCTGACGGCCCCGGCCGGAACTCATTTGGCTGTTTCACGCCATGCGGCCTGTCCGGTCAGTTTCGCCATGCCGGCACGGTAGTCGTCCTCGGAGGTCGTCCAGCGCAGACGGGCATATTCCTCGACATCGGGTCCGACGACGTAGCGCAGGCGATCGCCCGAATCCGTCGCGGCCTCGAGGATCGCTCCGGCGACATCCGCCTCCGGCGTGTCGGCGAAGGGATAGTTCATCATCGTGCCGAGCGCGTGGTCGAACCACGCCTTGTAGTCCTCCGGCATCGGCGCGGCCTGCGAGGCTGCCATCCCCGTGACTGTAAAATTGGTCGTGCGCATTGCGCCGGGCTCGATCAGGCGCACGCGGATGTTCTGCGATTCCAGCTCGTAGGACAGCGATTCCGAGAAGCCCTCGACCGCCTGTTTGGTCGAGACATAGAGCGAGAGCACGGGCTGGGCGGCAATCCCGACCCCGGAGGTGACGTTGACGATCGTGCCGCCACCCTGCTTGCGCAACACGGGCACCGCAGCCCGGATCACGTTCATCGTGCCGAAGACATTGGTCTCGAACATGTCACGGACGGCCTGCATCGGTGTCGCCTCGAAGACCGAGACCATGGTGAAGCCGGCGTTGTTGACGACGGCGTCGATGCCTCCGAAGCGTTTCACGCCCGCCGCCAATGCCGCCTCGATGCTCGCTGGATCGGTGACGTCGAGCGCTTCGACGAGCACCTGGGCGGGATATCGGTCGGCGAGATCGGGGTCGGGTCTGCGCATGGTGGCGACGACGTTCCACCCTTCGCTCGCAAAACGTTCGGCGGTCGTCTTGCCGAGGCCGGTCGAACAACCGGTTATCAGAACGGTCCTTGTCATGATGCTATTTCCTCAGATGTCGGATTTGAACGATGGCCGACATCTAGCGATCCAGCTCGACATGTTCTATAATGATTTATCCTAATTACATTATGGATCGTCCAATTGGATGCCCTGACCCACATCATCCGGCTGCTCAGGCCCGAAAGCGTCCTGCTCGGCGCCATGGCGGCCTCCGGCCGCTGGGGCACGCAGGTGCCACCCCAGCCGGGGCCGACCTTCTATTTCGTCACCGCCGGCAGCTGCTGGTTCCATGGCGAGGGGCTCGACCCGGTCGAACTGCACGAGGGCGACTACATCCTCTCGGCCAGGCCGGAGAATGATCGCTTCATGAGCGAGCCCGGCAACACCACGCTTCTGTCCGACGAAGCCTTCAAGCAGCGCCACATGGTGGAGGGGGAAGTTCGGATCGGTGACCCGCTGGCGGAGCCGACAATGCGCATTGTCGGCGGCATGATCGTCTGCGACCCGGCCAATGCCGACATGCTGACCGGCCTGATGCCGCGCTACATCCACGTCCCCCATTCCGACAGAGCCGGTGCAAGGCTGCACGGGCTGGTTTCGATGGTGCGGGAGGAAGCCGCAGAAGACCGGCCCGGCCGGGACGCGGTACTCGGCAGGTTGATCGAGGTGATGATGATCGAAACGCTGCGCCGCGAGGCGTCCTCCGCGCTGCCGCATCGCGGCGTGCTGGGGGGCCTCGCCGACCCGAAGCTGGCGCGCGCCCTGACAGAGATTCATGGGGATGTCGGCCGCGGCTGGACGGTCGGCGAACTGGCACGGCGGGCCGGCATGTCGCGCTCGGCCTTCGCGCGACGCTTCAGCGAGGCCGTGGGAGCGGCGCCGGTGGAATATCTGCTCGGCTGGCGCATGGCACTCGCCAAGGACGCGCTACTGGCCGGGCGGTCCACGCTGGAGGAGATCGCAATTGCCGTCGGCTACCAGTCGGCCAGCGCGTTCTCGACCGCGTTCAGCAACAAGGTGGGCTGTCCACCGAGCGACTACGCGGCAAGCTTGCGCGCCACCGCCG